>NZ_CP172913.1:2305000-2675000 GCF_050536915.1 Enterococcus sp. DIV1316a
GGCTCTTCCCGTTTCGCTCGCCGCTACTCAGGGAATCGAATTTTCTTTCTCTTCCTGCAGGTACTAAGATGTTTCAGTTCTCTGCGTCTACCTCTAATCAGCTATGTATTCACTGAAAAGTAATATCCTATAAAAGATATTGGGTTCCCCCATTCGGAAATCTCTGGATCATAGCTTACTTACAGCTCCCCAAAGCATATCGGTGTTAGTCCCGTCCTTCATCGGCTCCTAGTGCCAAGGCATCCACCGTGCGCCCTTATTCACTTAACCTTATCAACCTTACGGTTGGGTCTTGATCACTTCTTCTAGCGATAGAAGGTTAATCAATAAATAAGCAATTGAACTTATTAAAAAACTCATTCAACGCGGTGTTCTCGGTTTGTTTTGATTCTTTTTACTTCAATATCCAGTTTTCAATGAACGAATCTGATAGCAAAAGCTATCAATGGAGCCTAGCGGGATCGAACCGCTGACCTCCTGCGTGCAAAGCAGGCGCTCTCCCAGCTGAGCTAAGGCCCCGAATTTATTTGATTGAGAGTAGACCTCTCAAAACTGAACAAAGTAAAGACGAAATGTGTATTTCCGTAATATTCCTTAGAAAGGAGGTGATCCAGCCGCACCTTCCGATACGGCTACCTTGTTACGACTTCACCCCAATCATCTATCCCACCTTAGGCGGCTGGCTCCAAAAAGGTTACCTCACCGACTTCGGGTGTTACAAACTCTCGTGGTGTGACGGGCGGTGTGTACAAGGCCCGGGAACGTATTCACCGCGGCGTGCTGATCCGCGATTACTAGCGATTCCGGCTTCATGCAGGCGAGTTGCAGCCTGCAATCCGAACTGAGAGAAGCTTTAAGAGATTTGCATGACCTCGCGGTCTAGCGACTCGTTGTACTTCCCATTGTAGCACGTGTGTAGCCCAGGTCATAAGGGGCATGATGATTTGACGTCATCCCCACCTTCCTCCGGTTTGTCACCGGCAGTCTCGCTAGAGTGCCCAACTAAATGATGGCAACTAACAATAAGGGTTGCGCTCGTTGCGGGACTTAACCCAACATCTCACGACACGAGCTGACGACAACCATGCACCACCTGTCACTTTGTCCCCGAAGGGAAAGCTCTATCTCTAGAGTGGTCAAAGGATGTCAAGACCTGGTAAGGTTCTTCGCGTTGCTTCGAATTAAACCACATGCTCCACCGCTTGTGCGGGCCCCCGTCAATTCCTTTGAGTTTCAACCTTGCGGTCGTACTCCCCAGGCGGAGTGCTTAATGCGTTTGCTGCAGCACTGAAGGGCGGAAACCCTCCAACACTTAGCACTCATCGTTTACGGCGTGGACTACCAGGGTATCTAATCCTGTTTGCTCCCCACGCTTTCGAGCCTCAGCGTCAGTTACAGACCAGAGAGCCGCCTTCGCCACTGGTGTTCCTCCATATATCTACGCATTTCACCGCTACACATGGAATTCCACTCTCCTCTTCTGCACTCAAGTCTCCCAGTTTCCAATGACCCTCCCCGGTTGAGCCGGGGGCTTTCACATCAGACTTAAGAAACCGCCTGCGCTCGCTTTACGCCCAATAAATCCGGACAACGCTTGCCACCTACGTATTACCGCGGCTGCTGGCACGTAGTTAGCCGTGGCTTTCTGGTTAGATACCGTCAGGGGACGTTCAGTTACTAACGTCCTTGTTCTTCTCTAACAACAGAGTTTTACGATCCGAAAACCTTCTTCACTCACGCGGCGTTGCTCGGTCAGACTTTCGTCCATTGCCGAAGATTCCCTACTGCTGCCTCCCGTAGGAGTCTGGGCCGTGTCTCAGTCCCAGTGTGGCCGATCACCCTCTCAGGTCGGCTATGCATCGTGGCCTTGGTGAGCCGTTACCTCACCAACTAGCTAATGCACCGCGGGTCCATCCATCAGCGACACCCGAAAGCGCCTTTCACTCTTATGCCATGCGGCATAAACTGTTATGCGGTATTAGCACCTGTTTCCAAGTGTTATCCCCCTCTGATGGGTAGGTTACCCACGTGTTACTCACCCGTCCGCCACTCCTCTTTCCAATTGAGTGCAAGCACTCGGGAGGAAAGAAGCGTTCGACTTGCATGTATTAGGCACGCCGCCAGCGTTCGTCCTGAGCCAGGATCAAACTCTCATAATAAAAGTTAGAACAATCTTGCGATTGTTAAGCTCAATTTGTTTGCTAGCATATTGCTTGCTTGTTAAAAATGTTTGTTGTCTTGAATTGAATCAAGACGCCCTACACATTTGGTTCGTCTATTCTTTGTTCAGTTTTCAAAGGTCTACGTTACCTCGCAGCAACTTTTATATCATAACAAACTTTCGTTTGGATGTCAAGAACTTTTTTAAAAAAGTTTTTTTAAGTTGTTTTGCTCGGTTGTTGTTGTCTGTTGTGACAACTTCTATATCTTATCATCCCGTTTGTTATTTGTCAACAACTTTTTTGTTGTTTTTTCAAACTTTTTTCGAGAGATTCGAAATCAAGAATTGTTATTTAATTATTGATTTCTGAATCGCTCAGCTGTGTGACTCGCCTTGCGACATGTAATAATATATCAAGATTTTGATGTTTGGTCAACACTTTTTTTCAAAAAAATTAAAAGAAGTTTTCAATCTGTTTTCATTCTTTTCAATTATTTCGTTTTTAAACTTTTTAAATCCTAATTGTCTATCAAAACAGTTTAATTCCTTACTAAAAATCGAACAATTTGAATCATATATTTGAAATAGTTCGATTAACTTTTTTACGTACAACATAAAAAAAGAAAGAATCTGTTCGATTATCGACAGATTCTTTCTTTTTTGTTTAAAACATTGGGACACCTTCAATATGATATTTTGACCAAATCGTTTTTAATTCTGCAGGTGCTACCCATGTATAGTCTTTATCCATTTCATTTTTAAGTGCTTGTTCATCCATCTCGAAGACAAACAGCGGAACATTTTCTTTATTGATATGCGCGTTAGTTAATTCTACTAAGCTAATTGAAGTAACGTCCAATTGAACCTCTTCTTTGAACCATTGTAGCATACTAGCTAAACCCGTCATCTCATCAGAAACTTTTGCCATCGCAAACTCAATCGCTTCACCTATTGGATGCATCAAAAATTTTTTACTACCATCGTTTAAGTTCAGTATGATTGTTCCAGCGACTTTTTTGTTAGACACGACATCCACCTCAATTAATTTTTAGATTCACTAACAAAAGAAATTGTAACACACTTTCTGAAAAAATACAGAATTATTTTTCAAGCAACTTATCCATTGCTTCATCAATCCATTCTGGAAGTTCTTTGTCTAAGGTTGCAAAGCCAATTTTTTTATTCTTATCCGTAAAATATTTTTTGCGTCGATGGTTCACTGAATGAACTTTGTCTTCAAGGGTTCGTAAAGATAAGCTAATCTTTTGAGAATATTCATCAACATCAATAACTTGAACGGTTACTTTTTGTCCAACGGTTAAGAGTCCATGGATATTTTTGGTAAAGCCAGCTTGTACTTCCGAAACATGAATCAGTCCTTGTGTTTCTTCGTCTAAAGAAACAAATGCGCCATATGGTTGAAGTCCGGTAATTGTGCCAGAAAGTACCATACCAATTTTGTACTTCATCAAATTTCCTCTTTTCATACGATAAATTTCTTTTTCCGTTTCTACTCATTTAAAATAATAGCATTTTTTCAACGTTTGTGCATTATTTCTTCCCTAGTTGTTAAAACTATTGTTTCATCTTTTAAGCAAAATCTACTATACTATAGGAAGTAAGACTTTATATAGAAGAAAAGGAGTTATCTTATGTTTAATTTTAATGAAACCATTGATCGTCGCCACACGAATTGTGTTAAATGGGACACCGTTGAAACGAGTTACCACGAAAAAGATTTACTACCTTTATGGGTTGCTGATATGGATTTCAAAGTACATCAGCCTATTCTTGATGCCTTGTCACAAGTTATTGAACAGGGCATTCTAGGATATGCAGTTGCACCTAATGAACTGTATCAAGCAATTCAAGATTGGCAACGGCAACACCATCAATTGATTGTTGAAAAAGAAGAAATTTTGTTTAATAGTGGCGTGGTACCCAGTTTGGCCACAGCCGTTCAAGCGTATACAGCACCTGCTGATTCTGTCATGATTTGTGATCCAGTCTACCCCCCTTTTGCAGATGTGGTAAAACAAAATGAGCGTAGACTTGTGCGCCATTCTTTACTAGAAGTTAACGGACATTATGAAGTTGATTTGGTTAAAATGGAACAACAGATAATCGAAGAAAAGGTGAAACTGTTACTTTTTTGTAATCCCCATAATCCTGGTGGACGTGTTTGGACAAAAGAAGAATTGCTAGCAATTGGCCGTTTATGCCAAAAACACCAAGTAACTGTAGTTAGCGATGAAATTCATCAGGATTTGATTTTCAAACCGCATACCTTCACTTCCTTCACTGTTGCTGATGAAGCATTTAAGGAATTCACTGTTACCTTAACAGCGGCAACGAAAACCTTTAATTTAGCGGGTATTAAAAATTCAATGCTGTTCATTCCTAATGAAAAACTACGGCAATCTTTCGTATCTTTACAAGACAAAAATCATCAAGGCGGTATCAATACTTTTGGCTACGTTGGAACGGCAGCTGCCTATCAAACAGGGGAAGAATGGCTAACGGCGTTACTTGATTATCTAAAAGAAAATATTGATTTTGCCCTTTCCTTTTTCCGTGAAGAGCTGCCTAGCGTTCGTGTAATGGAGCCTGAAGGAACCTATCTTTTATGGTTAGACTTTAGTTCTTATTCGCTAACGGATCGGGAACTTCGCGATACCTTAATTCATAAGGGGAAAGTGGTTCTAAATCCAGGAATTAGTTTCGGTCCCCAAGGTTCTCAACACA
Organism: Enterococcus sp. DIV1316a; assembly: GCF_050536915.1. NCBI lineage: Bacteria > Bacillati > Bacillota > Bacilli > Lactobacillales > Enterococcaceae > Enterococcus > Enterococcus sp. DIV1316a. The sequence continues at coordinate 2,309,907 of NZ_CP172913.1, forward strand.
TGCGTTTAAACTTAGCTTGTTCAAAAGAAACTCTCGAAGAAGGCCTTTTACGTATCAAAAAAGCTTTTAATTAAAAACAGCTGTCCTAGTTTTTAGGACAGCTGTTTTTAATTCTTTCTTTTGCGTTTAGCTAAATAAACTCTGACGAACCAGATACCTGAAAATAGAAGTAAAATTTCTCCAATTATGATTGTATAAAACCCTGGTTCATGAACGATTCCTTGCTGATCTACATACGTAAAAAACGTTCCTATAAATGGGAGTATTACTGCAAACAAAGTCAAGGCCATTGGATATCTGTATTTTTCTAACAAATTTGCTTCCTCTCCTTCTATTCTTTAACTCAGTATCCTATAAAGACTTCATTAAAAGAAGCGATTTGGATGCTTTTAAAAAAAAGTTAGTCGTTTTAAGAAAAAAATAAAGAGTACCAACGAATTTGTCCCTCGTTGGTACTCTCTTTTTCAATTGGTTAAACTTATTCACCAATGATTTCAACTGTGTCCATCACGACGTCAAATGTTGGACGGTCTTGGGCATCCCGTTGGACTCCACCAATTTCATCCACTACATCCATACCATCAACAACATGACCAAAAACAGTATGACGGAAGTCTAACCAAGGTGTTCCGCCTTGTTTGTAAGCTTCAATAATTTCTTCTGGAAAACCAGCGTCTTCTAACTGACTCATCATTTGAGCTGGAACATTTTGATTAGTAACAACAAAGAATTGGCTGCCATTTGTGTTAGGACCAGCATTTGCCATTGACAATGCGCCGCGCAAATTGAAAACATCCCGAGAAAATTCATCCTCAAATGCTTCTCCATAAATACTTTCGCCGCCCATTCCTGTTCCGGTTGGGTCACCGCCTTGAATCATAAAATCAGGAATCACACGATGGAAAATAACGCCATCATAGTAGCCCTTTTTCGCTAATTCAACAAAATTTTTAACCGTTTTAGGCGCTTGTTCTGGGAATAATTGAACAGTGATGTCGCCTCGGTTTGTTTTAATGACCGCTTTTGGGCCTTTAGCATTTTCTAAATCTAATTGTGGAAATTGTGACATGAGAATGTCCTCCTAGATAATTATTTTATAGTTCCATCATATCGAAAAATGCTGAAAATTGCTATGATCTTTTTCCAATGATTAAAGAATGCTTTGATTCGTTAGCCAAACTTGCTTTTTTCGAAAAGCCGTGCTATTTTGTGAAGTGTTCGCAAAACAATCAATAGTTGTCTCAACCCTAAATGAATTAGGAGGAATTTTCAAATGTCTGATGAAAAAGATATTTATGATTTAACAATTATCGGCGGCGGTCCTGTTGGATTATTTGCCGCTTTTTATGCGGGAATTCGTAAAGCGAAAACGAAAATCATTGATAGCCTGCCGCAATTAGGTGGTCAGCTAACAATGCTGTATCCCGAAAAATATATTTATGATATTCCTGGATTCCCTGCTATTAAAGCAGGTGAGTTAATTGCCAATTTGGAAAAACAGATGCAGCCATTTCAGCACGATGTTTGCTTGGAAGAAGAGGTCACACACCTTGCACAGGAAGCAGATGGACTTTTGCGCTTAGAAACAACTAAAGGCACACATTATTCTAAAACGGTTATCTTTGCGATTGGTAACGGCGCTTTCCAACCTCGACGTTTAGCTATCGAAAATGTTGAAGCCTTTGAAGGTGAGTCAATCCATTATTATGTGACTGACATGAAAAAATTCGCTGGCAAAAAAGTTGCGATTGCTGGTGGCGGCGATTCCGCAATTGATTGGGCTTTAATGCTAGAAAACGTTGCAGAAGAAGTATCTATTATCCATCGTCGCCCACAATTTCGCGGCCATGAACATAGCGTGGAACAACTGGAAAAATCTAGTGTTTCTATCAGAACTCCCTATATCATTAGTGATATTTTAAAGGAAAACGAAACGTTCACAGGCATCCAATTAACGGAGACAAAAGGTGACCAAACATTGGATCTCCCTCTGGATGATTTAATTATCAATTATGGCTTCACTTCTTCTTTAACACACCTCAAAGAATGGGGATTAGACGTTTCTAGAAATGCTATTAATGTTCATTCCGATATGTCAACTAACATTCCTGGTGTATACGCTGTAGGGGATATCTGTTCCTATGAGGGAAAAGTGAAATTAATCGCTACAGGCTTTGGTGAGGCACCTACTGCCGTAAATAATGCTTTACATTACTTACGGCCCGATGCTCGACGTCAACCAGTTCATAGTACAAGTTTATTTGAAAACGGCGTACCTAAATAAGGTTAGCACTGGACTTTAGCAGTTTTTAAGCCAAGGACAAAAATCTAAATCGGATTTTTGTCCTTGGCTTTCTGCTTTACTGAAAAGCCTTTCTTTTTCTCTTTTAAATTTATTTTTGATACAATAAAAAGTGCTAGGAGGAAGAAAGATGAACCAACCAATTATTTATTTAAATGAAGTATTCAACGAAGAACAACTGGAACAAGTGAAAGCTGTGGCGCCCAATTATCTAGTTAAAACATCTACCGATCATTTATCATCTGCTGAAGAAGAGGCAATCGAAATTATGTTAGGCTGGCATAAAGAAATTGGTCCGCGTTTATTAGCCTCTGATACTAGTCACCTAAAATGGATTCAGCTCATTTCTGCTGGTGCTGATTATATGGATTTTGATAAATTAAGAGAAAAAGGCATTCTGTTGTCTAATGGTAGCGGAATTCATAGTGTTTCTATCTCAGAACATGTTTTAGGCGTTTTATTAGCACATACCCGCGGACTGCAAGAAAGTATCCAACAACAAATGCAACACACATGGAATCAAACAGCCCCTTCCTATCAACAACTTTCTGGGCAAAAAATGTTAATCGTAGGCACTGGGCAAATCGGACAACAATTAGCTAAATTTGCTAAAGGTTTAAATCTTCAAGTTTATGGCGTGAATACCTCTGGACATGTGACGGAAGGCTTCATTGAATGCTATTCACAGAAGAATATGAGTAAAATTATTCATGAAATGTCCATTGTTGTGAACATTCTTCCTTTGACTGAAACAACAAAACATTTATACAATCAGGTACTTTTTGAAAAAATGGCTCCTGAAACAATTTTCGTAAATGTTGGTCGAGGCGCCTCAGTAGCAACGAACGATTTGATAACTGCCTTAAACAATAAAACCATTGCTTTTGCTGCCTTAGATGTCTTTGAAGAAGAACCTCTTCCCGAAGATAGCCCTTTATGGGAGATGCAGAATGTTTTATTAACACCTCATATTTCTGGCATGACACCGAAGTTCAAATCAAAATTACTGGCGATTTTTATTCCAAACTTAAATCAATTTGTGACGGATCAGACCCTCGTCAAAAACCAAGTTTCCTTAAAAAAAGGCTATTAACTCAAAAAAGGCCTTCAACCATCTTTCAAGTAATTGCATGGTTGAAGGCTTTTTTTGCTATTTTTTACCAGATAACCTTGAAGTTATCATTTGTCGACGCTTGAATGATTGGATGTTTTTTTAAATATTCTGCAATCAGTTCCGTCATATCAATTTGAATTTCTCGAATAATTTTTTCAGGTTGGAACATTTGATAGTTTCCGCCACCGACTGCTCGGTATTGATTTGTCACGATTTCCAAAACATCTTCTGCTTGCACTGCTTTGCCATGATAATTAAGTTTCGTCACTCTTTCACCAAACGGTTGTCTTAAATCAAGCGTATACTCAATGCCTTCATACATATCATAATTATAGTATTGTGGTTTTGGATCGACATATTTCGGGTTGAAAATTGGTTGGCCTTTTTCTAACACAAAATAAGTAGCGCTTTGTTCTAACGCTTCACGGAGGTCTTGTCCAGTGACACGCAATACAGCCAAGGTATTTGGATAAATGTAGTTGGTAATGATATCGCGCATCGTAATTTGATTATTAAACCCTTTGCCTTCATTGTTAAAAAGTGCAGTCCCTGAAATATCCGTTCCGCTTGAAGCCATTTGGACGTTATTAATAAATTCTATATACGGATGTTCTTTGAGGCGTACGGCATTCGGATTTTGAATCGTCATATCCCCTTCCACATTTCCCACTGGTTGGTCAAGCCACTCTTCTACCTCGTCATGTAACGCTGTTGTCAAAGCTAAAACTTCTGTATCTGGTTGTTCGTTTCCAACAGGATGAATAGCTGCGTCACTTCCAATAACGCGATAGCCTTTAGCCATAGGTTCAATTTCTAAAGTAATTTCTCCAACGAAAGCTCCTCGAAAACCTGGTTGAATCACAGGTATTCCATTCAGTTTTGTAGCAATTTCTCGATGTTGGTGACCAGTGACTAAGGCATCAATCCCAGGAACTTTTTCCAATAAATCGTAGCCTTCATTTTCTCCTGTTAGTAATTCCGTGGGTTCCCCTGTTTCTAAATCTTTTTCAAAACCGCCATGGTAAGCGACAACAACTAGATCCGCTTCTTCCCGTAATTTTGGCACGTATTCTGCCGCTGTTTCAACGACACTTTTAAACGTTAAATCTTTGACTGTTGCCGGCTGTTCCCAATGAGGAATATATTGAGTCGTCACGCCAAGGATGGCTACTTTAACCCCTTGTTTTTCTATGATGACATACGGCTGACCGAAATAAGGTTGTCCATCTTTACCAAGAATATTGGCAGCTAAAACTGGCTGTTGATAACTGGCAATCGTTTCCTTTAAATAATCTAAACCGTAATTAAATTCATGGTTACCTAAAATGCTAACATCATAATTCATTTGATTAATGATTTTAGTGATGGCAGCCACTGAATGTGTTTCTGCTTTTCTTACGTAGTAACTAAGCGGCGAACCTTGAATAAAATCCCCATTTTCAATTTGAAAAACTGGTCCTTTGGCAGACGCCCGTAACTTTTTCAGCATGGTTGCTGCTTTTGCGGTTCCAAAAGGTAAATCCATCTTTTTTTCACTATAACTTGTTGGCATAATGTACCCATGCATATCACTTGTTGCTAAAATTTTTATTTGCATTTTGTTTCTCTCCTTCTTCCGCCCAAAAGAACAGGAAGGTTAGAACACGAGCCATAACGACTCAGATCCCAACCTCCCACGTCTGTTTATTTATTGATTATTGGTTCCATGCTTGTTCAAATTGTGATGTTGCATCTTTCAATAATTTTCTCGTGTCTTTATTTGATGAAGCAAAAATACTTTCCATAATTGTCCGCATTTCATTATAGGCTGAATCAGCATTTTCTTCTACTGGGATAGCGAATAAATCTTTTACTGCGTTTTCAAGTTGTGCAGGTACTTTGGTTGTCTTAGAATTTTTGTACTCATCACTGTGTAAAACAGATTCTAAAATTGGCATATAACCTGTTTGTTGTGCCCAGTACAATTGTGAATCAGGAGTAGCTAAGAATTTCATGAATTCAAATGCCGCTGTCCGTTGTTCTGGCGTAGCACTATCGAACATATAAATATCTGTTCCTTGTTGTAAGTTGATTTTTTCAGGACGTGGTGCAACACCGTATTCATAGCCACCAGCTTCAGCATCTTTTTGAACAAAACCAGCACCAGCAATACTACCGACAAACATTGCTACCTTTTTGTTTGCAAATGGGCCAGATAAATATTTATCTGAACCAGCTGTGCGGAAGTAACCTGCTTCGATACCATCACGGTAATAGTCCACGACTTCTTGTGAATCTTTGCTTGTTAAATCTAAGTCTTTATTAAAATCAACGCCTTTGTTTTTCATTCCAATTGCGTAATAGTTATTTAACGAGTCAAAACCAGCACCAACGACTTCTTTGTTGGATTTTTCGTAAATTGTTTTAGAAGCTTCTTTTAATTCCTCTAATGTTTTCGGTACTTCAACACCATATTCTTTCAACAAATCAGCATTATAGAATAACATTTCTGTCGATTTATTAAATGGAATGCCGTATTGTTTGCCGTCGATTTTGGCGCCGTCTAACAATACTTCACGAATTGGCTCTGCATCTTTCCAGCCGATTGTGTCATCATCCATATATGGTTTTAAGTCCACTAACATTTCATCTTGTGCAGCATTCCATAACCAGCCTGGGTACGCTTGCGTAATTGTTGGTAAATCTTTTGGTGAAGTTAAAGTCGAATTGATTTTGGCTTGTAAATCAGGGTAAGCAGATTGATTTTGTAATTCCACTTTAATTTTTGGATTTTCTTTCATGAAGTCTTTCGTTAATTTTGTTAACGCTTCTTCTTGAACCCCATTCATTGCATGCCAGAAAGTGATTGTCGTATCTTCCTTCACTTCTTTCACAATATCGTTTGATTCTTTGGCCCCATTACCGTTACCACAAGCCCCCAATGCGAAAATAGCTGCGGTTGCTAACACTGTTGTTGCTAGAGTTTTGAACTTCATTTTTTTCTCTCCCTTAAAAAAATTTATAAAACAATTTGCTCGCCACGTTCTGGCAATATTCTTTCACCATACGGGTTTTCCAGTTTTTCTGGTTTTAACGTATGGATTGGAACCAATACTTGAGGTTCAATCAATGCAATAATTTTATCCAGATCTTCTGGAATTGCATGTCCTGAACAAGCTAAGCGGACAAAAGTAATGTCTTTTTTAGCCAACAAATCTAAAAACACGCGATACTGTGGATCAAAGTCCCCTAACGGTTGTGCATCACTGTGAATGTATAAACTACCTTCTTGGAGGTTGTCAAACTGGTTCACAACTTGCCACAAATAGTCTGTTTTGTCCTTTAGTAACGTGTCATACGGGATTTCTAACGCTGGATTCAATTCTGGTATTTTACCAGATTCAGCATAATAATAACGAACTTCTATTCCAAATACTTCAAGTAACAACGCAGCCATATTTGCTTCTAAAACGACTGTACGTGGTGACTTTTCAATAATCTTAGCAAAACGTTCCACGTTTGCTGGATAACCATTAAAGGTAATTTGTCGATTCGGGTTTTCTAGTTCTAAACGAACCAAGTGCTGAACAAGATCTTCTTCACTGACAACCGCTATTTGGGCTGGATCTGGTTCACGTTCTGGGAAGCTAATGCTTACGCCTTCCATCATTAATAATTCAGTATGTTTAGCTTTTTCACAAAAAGCTAAAGTCTCTTCACGATTATGGCCATGTAAGCGCAAATCACCTGTGTATGTGATGAAATGGTCAGGCGTGCGAATCAGTAATGCCGAAGCACCGTACGCATCATGATCAACAGGCACGATTTCCACTGAAATTTCGCCAACTTTAATCACATCGTTTTTATTAAGACCAATCATTTCTCGGGTAAAATTCTTTTCTTCAAACGGTGATGGAATCAAAAAATCACCTTTGCGATTTAAACTATTTAGAATCATCTTCGTTTCTTTTAATGTGTACAACGGAACAGCTGGGTCTAAATAATTAATCATGCGCGAATGATCTAAATGGGCATGAGATAAGAAAACAGCTGTGTGTTGATACTCTTTGTCTTCTGTACCATGATATTCATAACCTAAACGTGGATCATATAAGTCTTTTAATTCTGGCACTAAACGATTATTAATTAAGGTTTCAATGTGATCATCGGGCAAATCTAATTCTGGTCGAAATTCTGTGCCAAAATCAAAGAAGATGTGGGCATCTTTATACGCCACTTCAATCACGGTTCCTCCAATTGTTAAAATGCCACTGTGAAAAGTCACAGTTGTTTTAGCCTTTGATTCCATTTTTTGCAACTCCTCTGATAATTTCTTTTCTGAAAATCAAGTAAATAATTAAAATTGGAATAACGGTTAATGTTGCAGCAGCCATTTGTAAATGTACGTCACTACCGCTCTCTGTCGCAAAGGCCGATAGTCCATTATTCAATAGACGGTATTTTTTCTCGTTCGTCACCAACAATGGCCACAAGAAAGAATTCCAACTAGAAATGAATGTTAAAATCCCTACTGTTACCAACGCTGGTTTTGACATTGGTACTAAAATACGCCAAATATATTCTAAATCACTAGCGCCATCAATCTTGGCAGCCTTGTAAAAAGTATCAGGAATACCTTTTAAATAACCGTTTAAATAGTAAATATAAAAAATACTAGTTAAAAATGGAATAATTAAGGCGCTGTAAGTATTTAACAAACCTAATTGCGCAATCGTTTGATAATTGGTAAAAATAATAGATTCATACGGAACCATTAACAACGAAATCATCAAAGCAATGACCACATTTTTAAAACGGAACTTCAAACTCGTTAATGCGAATGAAGCTAACACGGCGGTGACTACCGTAGCAATCGTTGTAACGCCTGAAACAAAGACTGTGTTCAAGAAATACCGAAGAAAGGGTGCTTTTTGAAAGACCTCTGTGTAGTTTTGCCATTGTGGTTGTTTTGGAAACATGGTTGGCGGCATGCTGGTCGCTTCAGAGTAACTCATTAAACCAGCTAAAATCATATAGACAAATGGAAATAACGTAATAACGGCTAAAATGCCTAAGAAAACAAATGCGATAATCGTTAAAACTTTTTTCATTGGCTTATTGCCCCACTTTCTTTAAGAGTTTATTTTGTAAGAAAGTGACCACTAAAATAATCACAAATAAAATCACTGTGGCGGCCATCGCAATTCCGGGACGCCCTGCAATGTGGAATTTGTCATAAATATAGTACACTGCGGTTGTGGCACTGTTGGCAATCCCCGCACGACCACCGAATAAAGCATAAACTTGTGTATAAACTTTAAAGGCGCCAATTAAATTGACCGTTAATAAAAAGGCAATGGTCGGGACTAGCTGCGGAAACGTAATACGTCGGAAAATTTCGCCGTCTGAGGCGCCAAACATTTTTGCAATTTTAAAATGTTCTTCATCAATATTTCTCAACCCAGCCAACAAAATAATAATATTAAATGCTAAACTCGTCCAAACCCCAAAAATAATCAATGTCGGCATACTCATTTGAACATTATCTAGCCAGTTGACAGAAGGAATGCCGAAAAAGCCTAAGACGTAATTGACAATTCCATAATCGCCATTAAAGAAGTAACGGAAGACAATCCCAATGGCAATCGTACTCGTTACATAAGGCATAAAGAAAATCGTTTCAAAGAAACTCTTATGTTTAACTTTTTCAAAGATAATCCAAGCAATTGCTAGGGAAATTATCAAGGCAATCGGTACCACAGCAAATGCATAGAGCGCTGTATTTTTTAACGCTTTATAGAAGATTGGATCATTCAATACACGTTGATAATTTTCTAAACCAGCGTAGCGTTGGTTAATTAAGGAACCTTTTTGGAAGCTCATCCACAAAGAACGAAACAGCGGATAAACGCTAAACAGTAAAATGATTCCTAATGATGGCAGAAGGAAGAGCCATGCTTTTGGTTGATTTTCTGGATTGTATTTTTTCATTAGTAAACCCGGTCTCCCGCTTCGTTAAAGATAAATACTTTTTTATATGAAAAATCAAAAGATAAAGTGTCTCCTTCTTCAATCGCTTCTTCTACACTTACAATTGATTTCACTTGTTCATTTCCTAATGTAAATCGTAAAATACGTTCTCGACCAATCAATTCCACTAAATCTGTCGTTGTGGTAAAGAGACCTGTTTCAGTTGGTACCACATCTTCTGGACGAGAAGCAAACGTATATTTCCCATCAGTCATTGGCATTTTAAAGCGTGCTTGCTCAAAACGCTCAAGCGGAATTTCAAAACTTTCGTGGTACATTTTGCCGTCTTTCACTTCAACAGACAATAAATTAATAATTGGGTTACCTATGAACTGAGCAACAAATAAGTTATTTGGTTCTAAGTAAAGGTTTTGAGGTTCATCATTTTGTTGAATAACCCCTTCGTTTAATAAAATAATTTTATCACTGATTGATAGCGCTTCCTCTTGGTCGTGCGTTACAAAGATTGTTGTAATGCCTACTTCTTTCACCAAGCGGCGGATTTCTTCACGAATTTTCAAACGCAAACGTGCATCCAAGTTACTTAAAGGCTCATCTAATAATAAAACATCTGGTTTTTGAACTAACGCCCGGGTAATCGCAACACGCTGTTGTTGACCACCAGAAAGTGTGCCTGGCTTTTTATGGCTTAACTCTTCAATATTCGTTAGTTTCATATATTCTTCGGCAATAGCTTGTGCCTCTGCCTTGGGAACTTTCTTACTTCCTACCGTCAAAGGAAACATTACGTTTTCTAGAACAGTCATATGTGGATATAAGGCATAGTTTTGAAAAACGAACCCGATGTTCCGATCTTTTGGTGCTGTTTTGACAACCGATTGCTGTCGAAACTGAATATCTCCATCACTTGGATGCAATAAACCTGCAATTAAGTTTAAAATTGTGGATTTCCCACACCCACTTGGTCCTAACAAACAAACCAAGTCCCCTTGCTCAATCGTAAAATTGACCGATTTTAACGCTTCAAACCCATTATCGAATACTTTTTTCAAGTCGATAACTTCTATCATGACCCAACCTCCAAAAAAACATTTAATAGCATACCTTTTGATTTTAACATTTATTTCTTGCAACCGCGAGAGCAAAGCTGTTTCATTAAGATAAAAATAGGTAAAGTTAATGTATTTTTTATGTAAAAAATGTTGTTTTTCTGAAAAGCCTATTTACACTTTTTTTAATGCACAACAAAAAAACAGAGAATTTTTCTCTGCTTTTTTGGTTATTTTTTAGAATCTTTTTCTGATTCCTTTACAATATAAATTGGTCGTTTTTTCGTTTCTAAGAAAATTTTGCCGATATATTTGCCAATAATTCCTAAACATAATAGTTGCAAACCACCTACAAAAAGTACAATACAAACCATTGAAGGCCAGCCGCTTGTTGGATCACCATTAACTAATGTTCGAAAGATAATCACTAACATTGCTAGCGCAGAACCAATACACGAAAAGGCGCCAACGTATGAAGCAATATTCAATGGTGTTTCTGAAAAATTGACAATCCCATCAATTGAATAACTTAATAGACTCCAGAAAGACCAAGAGGTTTCTCCAGCAATTCGTTCTCGATTTTTAAATTCAATATATTCTGTTTTGAAGCCGACCCAACTAAAAATCCCTTTTGAGAAACGATTATACTCAGATAACTCTAAAATCGCATCGACCATTTGTCGGGTCATGACACGGAAGTCACGGGCACCATCCACCATTTCCGTCTCAGCAATTCGATTAATGAGTTTATAGAACATCCGTGCAAAAAAGCTACGAATGGGCGGTTCGCCGTCTCTTGTTATGCGTCGTGTGCCAACACAATCTAAATCTGTACTGGTTTCAATCATCTCAATCATTTGAGGTAATAACTCAGGCGGGTCTTGTAAATCAACGTCCATGACTGTCACTAAGTCACCTGTTGCTTCTTTTAAACCAGCGTATAAGCCTGCTTCTTTCCCAAAATTTCGTGAAAAAGAAAGATAACGGACCTTCTCTGGATGTTCGCGATAAAGCTGTCTTAAAACAGCTAACGTCTTATCTTTTGAGCCATCATTCACAAATATATATTCTACTGAATGAGACAGTTGCTGGCTAATTTTTTCTACTTCTTCAAAAAACAGCGGAATCGCTGCTTCCTCATTATAACAAGGGACAACAATTGATAACATTTTATTTCCTCCACACTTCAGTTAATTATCATTATACCATATAATAGCCTTATTAAATAACGATATCCAACTAAAAATAACTTAAATAGAAAGAACCTGAGAAAAAATCCAAAACGATTTTTTCTCAGGCTGACTAGCGGTTAAACGAAAGCAACAGAAATAGTCCTACGCACTACTTCAGCCTCTTTTGTTTAGCACTAAATTTATTTTGTTAAATCTTCTTGGTTCGCTTCAAATTGATAACGCGGTTCATCATTCTTTTCATCATAATCAACAATCAAATCATACCCTTTAAAGAACCAATCATCTGTTTCTTCAATAAAATAGGTAATCCCATCTAGGTTCTCTTTAATCATTGGCTCATCTGGCGCTTCTACAGACATCGCAATGGAAAAACCATCATGAACAGGTGTTTTTCCGTAAATTTTTCCGAAAAAACGAATGCCTGTCTCAGGCTGAACCCCGGTTTCTTCTTTAAACCATTGTTGGGCTTTCGGTGTCACTTCTAATTTCATTCTTTGTTCCTCCTTCACATCTCTGTCGCCATTTATTGTAGCACAGCGTAGTGCTTTTAGAGAATAAAGTGCTTAGCCATTCATTTTTTCATCTAATAAATCCACGTCTGCTGTATCACCGATAACTAATAAATTGTCGTTTTCTCGAACAATTTCAGAAGCATCTGGCGAAGCAATTACTTCTGTTTTCGAGCGGCGAATCGCTACCACAGTTAAACCAAATCGCTGACGGAAATTTAATTCTGCTAAGGTTTTATTGTAAAATTTAGGATTGGTGACCCGAACCTCAGCTAATGAAAATTCGCTAGATAATTCAATATAATCTAAAATATTGCGTGAAACAAGTTTGTGAGCAATTCGAATGCCCATATCCCGCTCTGGGTGAACGACCATGTCTGCCCCAATTTTATCTAAGACACGGGCATGATATTCATTGACTGCTTTGGCTAAGACATTGGGAACCCCCATCTCTTTAACCATTAATGTTACTAAAATACTCGCTTGAATATCTTCACCAATTGCCACCACTACGTGATCAAAATTCCGAATCCCTAAAGAACGCAACGTCATTTCATCTTGGGCGTTAGCCACCACTGCATGCGTTGCAATATTCATATATTCATTGACACGGTCTTCACTGCTGTCAATGGCCAAAACTTCTTGACCAGCTTCCACCAAAGTTTGGCATATGCTGCCGCCAAAACGTCCTAAACCAATAATTGCAAAATTTTGTTTCATTTCTTCTGACCGCTCCTGTCTGTTCGTTAAAATTAGTATAACAAATCCATAAATAAATTCCTAGAAGGATTTCCTAGAATTTATTTATGGATTTATCTGATATTTATTTGGCTAAACCATGTTGAAAAGCATAAATCGCCGCTTGGGTCCGATCATCCACATCTAGTTTTGCTAAAATGTTTGAAACATGTGTTTTAACTGTTTTCAAAGTGATAAAGAGTTCATCAGCTATTTCCTGATTACTTTTACCTTGTGCAATCAACATTAAAATTTCGTGTTCCCGGTTTGTCAAATCTTCGTGCAACACCGGCTCTTGTTTTTTTGTTAACCGTTCCATCATCTTATGCGTCACTTCAGGTTCCAACACACGCTCTCCGCGATAAGTCGCCCGAATTGCATCAGCAATCTCATGTGCTGTTGATGTTTTTAATAGGTAGCCCGCTGCACCAGCTTCAATCGCCGGATACACTTTTTCATCATCAATAAAACTCGTCACAATAATAATCTTGGCTTCTGGCCAATCTTTCAAGATCGCTTTTGTTGAATCAATGCCGTCCATTTCTTCCATTACCAAATCCATCAAAATAACATCTGGACGTAGTTCCAATGCTTTTTCATAGCCAATCTTACCGTTTTCTGCTTCGCCTACGACTTCTATATCCTCTTGAATAGATAAATATGATGAAACGCCTAAACGGACCATTTCATGGTCATCCACTAACATTACTTTGATCACTTGCAGTTTCCTCCTTTATGACAGGAACTTTAATTTCAACGCTGGTTCCCTGCCCTTTAAAACTAATAATTTTAACTGTACCGCCCATGCCGACAACACGTTCTCGGATATTATTTAAGCCATAACTACCGGCTTTATTACTTTGTTCCTTCATATCAAAGCCGACACCATCATCAACAATACGCAATAACACGTTTTTATCGACTTGGTGTAAGTATACCTCTAATTCCTTTGCTTTGGCATGTCTTAAGGTATTTGAAAGTAACTCCTGCACAATTCGGAAAAGATGATCCTCAATGCTGCTATTTAAATGAACATCTTCAACATCCCAAATCAATTCAATTTTAATTTTTGTTTGTAGTTCTTTCAGTAATTGTTCAATACCTTTACGCAAACTTTTTCCTTCTAGACTGATAGGACGCAAGTGCAATAGTAGCGCACGCATTTCCGATTGGGAGGCATTAATGATTTCTGCCACCATGGCTAGTTGTTTGCGATATGGTTCAGGAGTTTCTGTTCGTTGTGCTTGTTCATTTAAGGCAGACAACATCATCATGGCTGCAAAAAGTTGTTGACTGACTGAATCATGCAACTCCCGCGCCAAACGATGCCGCTCGTTCTCTAAAATTTCTTCTTTTGTTTGCCCATCCATTAATTGCGGTCGACTGTTTAATAATTGCAATTCTTTAGACATCTCTAATAATTTATTTTTAATCGACCAAATATCTTGTTCGACTTCGGTTAGATAATGGTCTTGATTTTCACTGGTCGTTGGTTTGTTTAAGACTGGACTTTCATAATTACCGTTGGCCAATAACCGAAGTTTTTCTTCAATCCGTCCATATTGCCCTTTTTGAACCAATGAAATCAGTAAAAAGGTCAATAAGCCTATTAGTAAGGATATGAGAACAATGTGCACAATTAGTGGTAAATAAAAGACTTTTCTCTGAAGAAGCTCTAATAACCACCGGTTTTGTTTAATCGAATGAAAATATGAAAACAATGTAATTAAGATAACAATAAAGGTGCTAAGGGACGCATATAATGAAATCATGCGTCTTGAAATCCGATCGGTCATACACGGATCACCTCAACATCTCCTACTAAAGTGTTCGTCATAATTTTCAAACGACGAAGATTGGTATCATAATCATTGCTGTAAATTTTTAATGATTCGTTTTTCAATTGATATTTTTCTTCTTCAAAACGTACCGTTCCGTAAAAAGTTGAATGTTCTAACAAAATAGCTACACCTAACGGCACTAGAATTCGCGTGCGGCCAAAACCTTTACGAATAATAATAATATTGTCTTCTTTCGGTAGTAACGTATTACCTAAATCAATAATGGTGTCCCCAGAGATTAAATCAATATTGATATCGTCCCATTCATAGATATTGTTACCAATGCGTTCGTTGGCAAACCAGCGGCGTTTAAATCGTTTGCCATTTTTAGGTTCTTTTGCCGCCGTCTCCACCATAATCATTTGTTTTTTTCGCCAAGGTGCTCGCTCAGCTATATCCACGCCTGAAATCTCAAAGCCTTTTAAGCCGATAAAGAGTACGCCAAAAATCAACATAAACCAAACAGCCGTGCTGTTCATTGCACCAATGACAATAAAAACAACGCCGAGGACGAATTGAAAGTTGTTAAAATGTGTTTTAGATGCTTTCCTGGAAACGTAGGCCACAAGTAAAACGCCAATTGTTAATAAAACAGCTAATCCAGGATTATGTACAATTTGCCATAACGCCAGAATAAAAAGTAATGCTTCTGCGACGATAAAAAAGCGCCAAGGGTTATTCATAGATTTGCCTCCTCCCTCTGTCATTTATTTTACTCGTTTATTTTATTTAATCATAGTGGTTTGCGCCTCAGGTTACCATAGGACTTTAGCCCTAAATGTCCTAGATTGCGAAAGGACAGGCCTTGGAAGCTGCCTGCCCTACTCAATTATTTAGTTTGCTTCAACTTTTGTAATTTTAACTGTCATGTCGCCACCAGGTGTTGCAATAATCACTTGGTCGCCTAATTGTTTACCAATTAAGGCTTGCGCAATCGGTGAATCATTAGAAATTTTACCAGAAAATGGATCGGCTTCGGCACTTCCTACGATTGTGTATTCCTCTTCTTCTCCGTCAGGTAACTCTTGGAAAGTAACTGTTTTACCGATGGAAACTTCGTCTTGGTCCACGCCATCATTATCGATGATTTCTGCAAAACGAATCATATTTTCTAACGTTGTAATACGTCCTTCAACGAAAGCTTGTTCATCTTTAGCTGATTCATACTCTGAGTTCTCTGAAAGATCCCCAAAGCTACGAGCGATTTTAATACGCTCTACGATTTCTTTACGTTTAATTGTTTTTAATTCTTCTAGCTCTTGTTCTAATTTTTCTTTTCCTTCAAGAGTCATTGGATATACTTTTTCTACCATGTTAATTCTCCTTTTTCGCTTAACGATACGTAGTTCTTGGTTGGTTATTGAAAAAAATTCCGCTTTCAATCCACAAAAGAGTACCACGCTTTTTCTAAATTGTAAATATAATTATTGAATTTTTGTGATTTTGCTAAATTTTATTTATATAAATTTCTAGTTGCTACTCTTTCCCTCTGTTAAACAGATTACTTTTTGAGTATCTAAAAGCTTGGTGAATCATACAAAATTGATTCACCAAGCTCTTTTATGTTTTCATTTTATTCACTACTTGAATTATTGACATACTGATTTACTAATACTTGATGTTCTTCATATGTTTTTGAGAAGTAGACTTTTCCTGTAGAAATATCTGCTACAAAGTATAAATAGTCACTTGGTGTCGGATTCAAGACTGCTTTAATTGACTCCTCACTTGGGCTATCTAATGGTCCTGGTCCATAACCAGTATTTTTATACAAGTTATAAGACGAGTCCACTTCCAAGTCAGCATACGTTACAGTTTCTTTGTGTTCTCCTAGAGCATACAAAATAGAAATATCTGATTGGATTGGCATATCGGCAGCCAAGCGGTTAAAGAATACTTGCGCAATTTGTTTGCGGTCTGCTTCTTTGACTCCTTCTTTTTCAACCAATGAAGCTAACGTTAAGACTTGCTGATTGGTTAAATTCTTTGCATGAATTGTCGGCGTATATTGTTCCATTACTGTGTTCATTTTAGCAATCATTTGTTCGACAAATTCAGGAAGTGTTGCTTTTTTGTAGTAATCATAAGTTGCCGGGAATAAATACCCTTCTAAGCGATAACGAACACCTTCTGCGGTTGCAGCACTTTCAAGTAAATCAGGATACTTAGCCTTCATTTGATTGAAGAAGTCTTCGTTTTTCATTAATGCAATGAAATCTGCTTTCTTGAAATCTGTATTTTTTTCAATAGCTTCGCCAATTTTATCTATATCGTAGCCTTCAGGAATCGTTACTTTGCCATCTGCAATTTTAGTTGGTTCTGGCGTACCTCCTTCTTTTAGCATTTCACCAATTTCATCGAGTGTCATGCTTGGAGACATTTGATAATAGCCCGCTTGAAAATCTGTTAAGTTTTTAAATTTTACGTAGTAGTTAAAAACCATTCCGCTTTTAATGACGTTGCTTTCTTCTAAAACCGCAGCAATTTGCTTATTAGAAGATCCTTCTGGGATATGCACTTGAACAAGCTTCTTATTGTTCTTGTCTAGTGGCTGTAGCCCAGCATCTACATATTTATAAAAAGTAAACCCAAAGATTGCCATCATTAAAACTAATACAGAAACTACAATTAACACGATACGACCGACTAAACGATCTTCTTTTTTACGTGTTTGTTTTTTTGTATTTGTTGGCTTTTCGTCTGTTTCAATCGGGGTTGGCTCTTCGACTGTCTGTGTTGTCTTGTCTTTCCCACGTCTTCGAGCAGCTCTAGAACCTGCACGTGTTTGTGTTGTGCGGCTCGCTGTTTCTTGTGATTCATCAGATGAAGGTTGGGGTGACCTATCATTTTTTTCAGAGGAATCAGGTTGATCGCCATCATTTCTACCATTTAAAGACCCAGTTACTTGATCTCTAAGCGAAGATTTGGGATCTTGGTTATTTTGGTTATCATTAGCCAAAACTAACCCTCCTTACTATTCTATCGTTTATGACTGAAACTATTATACATGAAACCTCTTTAAAATTAAATGTTTTTAATAAAAAGACCGTCATTCCCTGATAAAAAATTCATCATTGACAACGTTTAAAGCCTATGATGGCGCTTTTCTATTGAAACGATAATAAATCTTAAAATCCTCCTAAATTTATCGAAAATCCATTTTCTATTAAGAATTTTGTAGCAAAATAGCACCTAAGTCTTTAGGCGATTGTACTAGGAATGTCGCTCCCGCCTCTTGTAATTCTGTTTCTTCACCAAATCCATACAAGACACCTATACTATCTAAGCCATTTTGTTGAGCACCAAGAATGTCATGATTACGATCACCAACCATGATAATTGCTTCTTTGGTTGGGGCTAATTGAGCTTCCGTTAATGCATACTGAATCACATCTGCTTTTTTAGAACGATGACCGTCCATGCTCGCTCCATAGATGCCTGTAAAATAACGATCTAAATCAAAATGAGTAATAATCTTTTTAGCAAATTCTTCTGGCTTGGAAGTCGCAATGTATAACTTTGCTCCCGCTTCCTTTAACCTTGTTAGTACCTCTGGGATACCTGGATACACATGATTTTCAAACATACCTTTTCTCTGATAATACGCTCGATAATGACCCACGGCTTGTTGCGCTGCTTCAGCTGAAGGCGCCATGTGCAAAAATGACTCATATAAAGGCGGCCCTATGAAAGAACGTAACGTCTCCTCGCTAGGAGCTGGCCAGCCTAATTGTTCTGTTGCGTACAAAATAGAACGCATAATGCCGCTACCAGAATCCGTAATTGTGCCATCTAAATCAAATAAAATCGTTTGATACATCTTCACTTCACTACTTTCTAGCATTTTTTGTCTAATTGATTCTTCAAAATAAGATACGCAAAAGAAGCACATTTTTCAGCGCTTCTCTGCCTTTTTATTTATTTTGCTGTAAACGTATCTGGTTTTTTATCTGATTTCTGCATTTCATAGGCAATGGCTTCAACGATTCGGCGGCTAGCTTGACCATCCCCATACGGATTTTGTGCATGCGCCATCGCGTGGTAAGCATCAGAATCAGTCAATAATGTTTTCGCCTCTTGATAGACTACTTGTTCGTCTGTACCAACCAATTTCAATGTTCCTGCCGCTACGCCTTCTGGACGTTCCGTTGTATCTCGTAAAACTAAAACTGGCACACCTAAGGAAGGAGCTTCTTCTTGCACACCGCCAGAATCAGTTAAAATTAAAGCACTTTTCGCTGCAAAATTTTGAAAATCTTTGACATCCAATGGTTCAATTAAATGCACACGAGCTAATTCACCTAAGTGTTCCGCTACTATTTCACGGACTTTGGGATTTTTGTGCATAGGGAAAATGACTTCAATTTCTGGATGTTCCATTACAAGTCGACGAACAGCTTTAAACACATTTGCCATTGGCAGGCCTAAATTTTCACGACGATGCATTGTAATTAGCACGATGCGTTGGTCTGTAGGGATTTTTTCCAATAAATCATTTTGATAGTGGGCATCAACGGTGTACGCCATCGCGTCAATTGCTGTATTGCCAGTCACATAAATATGTTCTTCTGGATGATTTTCTTTGATTAAATTGTCCTTACTTTGAGTGGTTGGGGCAAAATAAATATCAGTTAACACGTCTACCAGTTGACGATTCATTTCTTCCGGAAACGGAGAATATTTTTGCCAGGTCCGCAATCCTGCTTCCACATGTCCCACTGGAATCTGTTGATAAAAAGCAGCCAATGCAGCCGCAAATGACGTGGTTGTATCGCCATGAACCAAGACAATATCCGGCTGTTCTGTCACAAGAACCTCAGTTAATAAATTCAAAACACGACTTGTAATATCTGTTAAGGTTTGCCCATCTTTCATGATATTTAAATCATGATTCGGTGTAATTTGAAAATCTTCTAACACTTGATCCAACATTTGGCGATGTTGCGCTGTTACGACTACTACAGAGTCAAATCCTTGACTTTGCTCTTCTAAAACTTTGATTAAAGGGGCCATTTTGATTGCTTCTGGCCGTGTTCCAAAAACCGTCATTACTTTAATTTTCTTCATCATTTTCCTCCTAATTCTATGTTAGTTTCGGGTATTTTTGTTGGCGAAATTCTTCTGCTCGTTGAATATAATGTAAGGCGTTCGTATGATTACTGGCTATTTCTGCTGCCGTTAACGGACGGATAACCTTCGCGGGTCGACCAAATGCTAAAACATTTGGCGGGATAATTTTGCCTTCTGTCACTAAAGAGCCCGCACCAATCAGGCTGTTTTCTCCAATAATGGCGTTATTTAGAATCGTTGAACCCATGCCAATCAAAGCACCATCACCGATTTTACAACCGTGTAACATGCATTGATGGCCCACCGTTACATACTTGCCTACAATTGTCGGGGCATCTTCATCAACATGAATAATCGTGCCATCTTGAATATTACTACCTTCACCAATGGTAATTGTGTTACTGTCACCTCTTAAGACCGACTGAAACCAAATATTACTATCCTTCGCTAGTTGTACGTTTCCATAGACATCTGCACTAGCAGCAATAAAATATTCTTTTTTCAAACTCTGTCACCTCTTTTCATTAAGTATAGACAAGAATTCCTCACTTTCATAGTAAAAAAGACAAGAAAAGAGCGTGGGACAAAAATCACTTTGGATTTTTGCTCCACGCTCAAAAACTGATAAACGGCGGGAACAAAAGCAACTCCTTCGGAAATAAGCCGGAATTCTCCAAAAATTACAGAACAATTTTCGGAAATTCCTTCTTATTTCTCGGAGTTAAACGCTTCTGTCCCGACCTCTTTTTATTCCTCATAGTCGCCTTCTTCAGCAAATTGACTATTGTATAGTTTTTCATAGAAGCCACCTTGTTCCAGCAACTCATGATGCGTACCTTTTTCAATGATTTCTCCTTGTTTCATAACAAGAATTAAATCAGCTTCACGAATAGTTGATAGGCGGTGGGCAATAACGAAACTCGTTCGTCCTTCCATAACACGATCCATTGCTTTTTGAATTAAGGCTTCCAAGCGTGTATCGACTGAACTAGTCGCCTCATCTAAAATCAAAATTTTCGGATCAGAAATTACCGCTCGGGCAATGGTCAACAATTGTTTTTGACCAAGGGAAACGTTATCTCCCTCAGAATTGATTTCCATTTCATACCCATCTGGCATTGTCCGAATGAAGTGATCCACATTGGCCGTTTTCGCTGCATCGACAACTTCATAATCCGTGGCATCCAACTTCCCAAAACGAATGTTATCTGCAATGGTACCTTTATACAACCAAGCATCTTGCAATACCATTCCAAATACAGATCGGACATCACTACGGTTCATTTTTTTCGTGTCAATGCCATCAATTTTAATGGCGCCTTCTGTTACATCATAAAAACGCATTAGCAAATTGATTAAGGTTGTTTTCCCAGCGCCAGTTGGTCCCACAATCGCAACCATTTGGCCCGCATCAACTTTAAAGTTCAAATTACGAATTAACGGTTTTTCTGGGTCATAACTAAAGCTGACATTTTCAAATTCAACAGAGCCTAAAATAGGTTCTGGTAAAGGAACATCTTGTTCGTTAAGTTCTTCTTCTGGTTCATCTAGGATTTCAAAAATCCGCATGGTCGAAGCTGAAGCGCTTTGTAAAGCTGCAGACAACTGCGTAATATTCCCCATTGGTTGGCTAATTTGCCAAATATATTGAATAAACGCTTGTAACTGCCCCACTACGATCACACCAGCAACCACATAGTAACTACCAAGGACAGCTACCCCGATATAGGTCCCATAAGCGGTCATTTGAACCAATGGCAACATTAATCCTGAGATAAAGGATGCTTTGAAACCAAAACCATTTAAACGATGATTGACTTGTTTAAAGCCTTCAAGAGTTTCTTTTTCCCGACCATATAGTTTTAAAACACTGAACCCAGTCATATTTTCTTGGACATAACCATTTAAGTCTCCTAAAGAATTTTGCATTCCTTGGAAATATTTCTGGGAGATTTTAACAATTGTTCTGGAAATAATCAGAGACAACGGAATCATAATCACTGAAAAAATCGCCATCAGCGGATTGATTAAGAACATCATCACTACCGCCATCACAATCCCTAAGACTGCTGAAACAATATTGATAAAACTTTGTTGCATCGCATTGCTGACAGCATCCACATCGTTCGTCACCCGTGACAAAATATTTCCTTGTTGGTTCTTATCAAAATAAGAAACTGGCAAACGATTGATTTTTTCTTCAATATCGCGGCGTAAATCGCGCATGGATTGTTGAACGACATTCGTCATTAAAAAGCCTGACAAAAATTGTGCCACACAATAACCTGTTCCCACAACTAAAATCCAAATTAAACATTGGATTACATAATCAAAATTAATGGATTCGCCAGCCGCAATATTACGGCTAATTTCTGTCGTTGGTAATCCAGTCAAATAAGGCAACGCTGCATTAAAGGCAACGGTTAATATTGTAAATAAAATAACTAAATAAAACGTCACTCGGTACGGTTTAATATAGCGACCGATTCGTTTCATAGAAGAAAAGGCGTGTTTCATGCTAATTCCTCCTCTGACAATTGAGAAGCCGCAATATCATAGTAAATTGGACAAGTCTCAAGTAATTCACGATGTGTGCCAATTCCGACCACGTCGCCTTCGTTTAAAACAACAATGCGGTCCGCATGCATAATTGTTCCAACACGTTGTGCCACAATTAAAACAGTGGATTCTGTTGTTTCTTTTTTCAGACGCGCTCGTAAATTTGCATCTGTTTGATAATCTAACGCAGAAAAACTATCATCAAATATATAAATTTCCGGATTGCGAATAATCGCCCGTGCGATAGCTAAACGTTGTTTTTGACCACCAGAAAAGTTCGTGCCACCTTCTGAAAGAGGTTCATCATAGCCTTGCGGTTTTTGTGAAACAAATTCTGTTGCTTGAGCAATGTCAATTGCTCGTTCCATTTCTTCTAATGTCGCATCTTCCTTACCGTAGCGAAGGTTATCAGCAATTGTACCAGTAAAAAGTAACGCTTTTTGTGGAATATAGCCAATCTTATTGCGTAATGCACTAAGTTTGTACTCTTTTACGTTCACTCCATCGATTAAAATTTCACCTTCTGATACATCATAAAACCGTGGAATCAATTGAATTAATGTTGATTTCCCACTACCTGTGCTCCCAATAAAGGCCACTGTTTCACCAGGTGACGCCTTAAAACTTACATTGCGGATGACTGGGCTTTCCGCATGTCCAGGATAGGCAAAGGTTACATTTTTAAACTCTAGATAGCCTTTAGTAGCTGTTTCTGTTAAGCCTTCTTCTTCACGAATAGCTGGTTCCATGTCTAAGGCTTCTTGAATCCGCGAAGCCGAAACCGCAGCCCGCGGATACATCATAAAGACACTGGCAAATAACATAAACGAGAACAGCGCATGGAAAATATATTCAATAAAAGCTATTAAATTCCCAACTTCTAAATCCCCATGGCTGATTTGAACAGTCCCGCTCCAAATGATTAAGACCATCACAATATTAAATAAGAAAAAGAACCCTGGTTGGGCTGCTGCCATTAAACGAAACAAACTTTTTGAACTTTTAGTGTAAGTTTCATTGACTTTATTAAAACGAGATTCTTCAAATTTTTCATTAACAAATGCGCGTATTACCCGCAATCCAGAAAGATTTTCTCTTAAAATCCCGTTGATTCCATCTAAGTTCTTTTGTTGCTTTTTAGATAACGGTTCTGACAAACGAGCAATTCCGACAACTGCTAGCAGCAGAAAAGGCAAGGCACCTAAAACGTACATTCCTAACGACGGACTCGTTCGCATCACCATGTAAAGACTGGCAATAAACATCACTGGCGTCATAAAGCCAAGACGTAAAATATTTCCCATGAAGAGCATAATTTGGTATGCATCATTGGTAGTTCGCGTAATTAAGGAAGAAACCCCAATACTTTCATATTCACTATGTGAGAAAGTTTGAATCTTTTCAAATAAATCATCACGAATATCACGAACAATGTTTGTTGTAATTCTGGCACCAAAGTACCCCAGCAAAATATTCATTGCGACACCAATAATCGTAATTACAACCATCCAAATCCCTTGCTGATAAATATAGTCCATATCTCTAGGAATAATTCCTTTGTCAATCATTCGTGCTAAAATGGTCGGCAAGCCTAATTCAATTAAAATAAAACCAAACACACAAATAAAATCAGCGAAAAGTAATTTCTTATAACGCATTGTGTAACGCCACATTAACTTCAATTAATCATCTCCTTCTTATCTTACTTTAAATTTTCTAGTACTCCCACTGTATCAAAAAGAAATCGGTAATACAAGCTGTCTGGCTAGAAAAAACAGCCTTTCTCTTTCTATCCTTTCTCTTTTAGATTTTCTAAAAAATAGATAATTTTAATGATTTACTTATACGATTAAAATTGCTACTTCCTTTTGATTGTGCCATAATTGGGAAAAACTGAAAGGACCCTTTGAATGAAAAAATTATTCTTCATTTTTCTCGGTTCCTGTACGTTTGCTTTAGGCACGTTAGGAATCTTTTTGCCGCTTTTACCCACCACTGGTTTTTATTTATTAACGGCCTTTTTTTGGATGCGTAGTTCAGATAAACTTTATAACAAATTTTTAGCTTCTTCTTATTATCAAAAATATATCCAAGAAGCCTTCTTTGAGAAAAAAATTACTCGTAAAGGTAAATGGAAACTATTTATTTCCATGTTTCTTTTATTTGCCATTCCGTGTTTAATTGTCCGAAATACGTTGATGACTACGACTTTAGCGATTGTTTATTTAGCCCACGTGATCGGCTTAAGTTGGTATTGGCGTCCTAAAAAAAAGGCACTCGAACTTGATCAAGAATAAGGTGAAACAAGAAGTTTGTTTTTTTTAAAAGTCCAGTGAGTGTTTCTATACTTCCTTATCATTCTATGATAAAATAAGCTTAATTGTTGTTATTCACAACACACGGGACGGTTGAAAAAAGAACACATAAAATCAAATACCCAGAATGAAGCAAAGTCGAGGCTTCATTTCATCATTAACAGATGTTTTTGATGAGCATTCTTTTTTAGGTGATCAGCACCTCGTTTTGTTGTGTTTAATTTTCTGTCTTAAAATGAAAAAAACTATAAATTGCTACTATTAGTAGCTGAAGGAGAAATGAATCGATGATTTACAAAGTATACTATCAAGAAACAAAAATCAGAAACCCAAAAAGAGAAGACACAAAATCTCTTTACATGGAAGCCGATAGCGATGTAATCGTGCGCCAATTAGTTGAAGAAAATACCCCATACAATATTGAATACGTTCAATTATTAGACGAAAAACATCTTGCTTACGAGCAAGAACATGCGGACTTCACTCTAACGGAGTTTTAACATGAAAGTAAACATAAAAAATAACGAAACTGGCGTTTTTGCAATCGGTGGTTTAGGCGAAATTGGAAAAAACACATATGGGGTACAATTCCAAGATGAAATTATCATTATTGATGCTGGGATCAAATTCCCAGAAGATGATTTACTTGGGATTGACTACGTGATTCCAGATTATAGCTACATCGTTCAAAATTTGCATAAAGTCAAAGCACTCGTTATTACCCACGGTCATGAAGACCATATTGGTGGCGTTCCTTATCTTTTACGTCAAGCGAATATCCCAATCTATGCGGGACCACTAGCCTTGGCTTTAATTACCAACAAACTAGATGAACATGGTTTATTGCGAGAAGCGGAATTACACGAAATTAATGAAGATACGGTGATTCGTTTTAGAAAAACAGCGATTAGTTTTTTCCGGACGACTCACAGTATTCCTGATGCCTTGGGCGTTGTGGTTAAAACGCCTTCTGGTAACATTGTCGCAACAGGTGACTTTAAGTTTGACTTTACACCCGTTGGTGAGCCAGCCAACTTACACAGAATGGCGAAATTAGGTGAAGAAGGCGTCCTTTGTCTTCTTTCAGACAGTACCAATGCTGAAATACCCACCTTTACAAAATCCGAAAAAACAATTGGGACCTCTATTTTAAAAATCTTTGAAAAAATTGATGGTCGGATTATCTTTGCCAGTTTTGCTTCAAACATTTTCCGTTTACAACAAGCTGCTGATGCAGCCGTGAAAACAGGTCGCAAAATTGCTGTTTTTGGTCGTAGCATGGAAAATGCCATTGTCAATGGCGAACGCTTAGGCTACATCAAAGTGCCAAAAGGAACGTTTGTCGATGCGGCGGAACTGAATCAATTGCCAGCAAATGAAACAATGATTTTATGTACTGGCTCTCAAGGAGAACCTATGGCCGCGCTTAGTCGGATTGCTAACGGTACACATCGCCAAATTAGTATTCAACCAGGCGATACGGTTGTTTTCTCAAGTTCACCAATTCCTGGGAATACGACAAGCGTTAACCGTTTAATCAACTTATTATCTGAAGCCGGTGCAGAAGTTATCCACGGAAAAATCAATAATATCCATACTTCTGGTCACGGTGGACAAGAAGAGCAAAAATTAATGCTTCGTTTGATGAAGCCTAAATATTTCATGCCTGTTCATGGTGAATTTAGAATGTTAAAAATCCATGCTTCGCTCGCTCAAGATACAGGGGTTCCTGAAGAAAATTGCTTTATCATGGGCAACGGCGATGTCTTAGCTTTAACGGCTGATAGCGCACGTCCTGCTGGTCACTTCAACGCTAACGACGTGTACGTTGATGGAAATGGTGTCGGTGATATCGGGAATGTTGTTTTACGGGATCGTCGTATCTTATCTGAAGAAGGTTTAGTTTTAGCGGTAGCAACGGTTGATATTAAAAATAAAGAAATTATGGCTGGTCCAGACATTCTTTCCCGTGGTTTTGTCTACATGCGTGAGTCTGGTGATATGATTCATGAAGGCCAACGTCTTTTATTCAATGCTCTACGTGAAGCAATGAAAGATAAAAACTGTACCGAAGCAAAATTAGGCGAAGCCATGACGACCGCTTTACAGCCTTTCTTGTTTGAACAAACAGAACGTCATCCAATGATTCTGCCAATGATTATGACTGCCACAGTTAGTGATCAATAAAGCTCTCATTTAATAGAGAAGAAAAATGTTTGTCCATTTTTCTTCTCTATTTTTGCTAACAAAAAAACACCTAACATGCGTTAGGTGTTTTTGGATTATTTTTTATTAGTTTTTTTCTACGTTAACTGCTTGAGGGCCACGGTCTGAATCTTCAACATCAAAAGTCACTGCTTGACCTTCTTCTAAAGTTTTGAAACCATCACCTTGGATAGCTGAGAAGTGTACGAATACGTCGCTTCCATCTTCGCGTGAGATAAACCCAAAACCTTTTTCTGCGTTAAACCATTTTACTGTTCCTTGTTCCATTCTTTTGTTCCTCCTCGTGCATTTGCACATAAATAGTCGTAACTTTGCTCGCTTCCAATAGAATATTTAAAAAAATTTAAAAAGTCTACATAATTCCAAACAAGATTACCCTTTCATTTTACACGTGATAAAATATTTTTGCAAGAATTGTCCTCATTCTGAAGCAAAAAAATTCTCTTCTCTCAAACTAATGTATCCGCTATCACCAACAATAATATGATCCAACAATTGAATCCCCATCATTTCGCCACATTCTTCCATTCGTTTGGTAAATTGGATATCTTGTGGAGACGGTGTCGGATTGCCAGATGGATGATTATGAGCTAATAGTATGCGAGCAGAAGAATATTTAACCGCTTCCCGAAAAATTTCGCGTGGATGAGCAATACTTTGATTCAGTGATCCTTTGAAAATCGTTTTCTGTTGGATAATGTCATTCTTGGTATTCAAGTAAATACAAATTAAATGTTCTTGTTGCAGCCCCTTCATCTCTTGGAGTAATCGTTGAGCGACTTGTTGACTGGACGTAACTTTGCCAAATTTGATTTGACTACTTTGATAAATTCGACACCCTAATTCAATGGCCGCACGTAATTCAATGGCTTTCACTTGGCCAATGCCTTTAATAGCCATTAACTCGTTCAACGTGGCTTGCTGCAAATAAGAAAGTTGCTTAAACTGTTTTAACAGCGTTGCGGCAACAGTCATCACGTCTGCTTCTTTTGAGCCAGTGCGTAACAGAATCGCCAACAACTCTTGATTCGATAATGCTTTTTCTCCTATCGCTAAGAGCCGTTCTCGTGGTAAACAATCACTCGGCATCTCGCGAATAAACAGATCCGATACTTGCATAAAAAAACCTCCTTTGCTAGTCATTAATAAACTACGCAAAGGAGTGTTGTTTTTATTATTTTAAATAATGTGGCGCTTGATGTAAACTCTCCAAGACATGCAATGTTTTCTCTTGGATAACTTCAGTTGGTTGCAATAAATCAGGTACCATGATCACTGGAATGCCCGCACTATGAGCCGCACTTACCCCATGAAATGAGTCTTCGAAAATCAAGGTTTTCGGGGCTTCTGTTCCTAAAAGTTGACGAGCTTTTTGAAAAATTTCTGGGTCTGGTTTTGCTCGTTTAACATCCTCTGCTGAAACGATCCCTACAAAACGATCCTGAATCCCAGCATGGCTTAATAACATTTCAATTGCTGGACGGACGTTACTTGAAGCAACTAATCGAGGAATTTTTTGATCATCTAAAAAGTCGAGAAATTCCACCACCCCTGGTTTTAAAGGTACGTTACCAGATCGAAACTCTTGCAGGGTATCATCATAAGAACGGCGGATAAATTCTTCCACTGTGTCGTGACCATAAGATGCATAAATACGTCGGTAATTCTCTTGTACTTCTTCATCGGAAATCCCAACATAGTCTAAATAGACTTCTTTACTATATGGTAACCCCATTGCATCTGCTACTTTTTGAGTAGATGTATAGTAAATCAACTCCGTATCAAAAAGCAACCCATCCATATCAAAAATTACGCCATCAAATTTCTTCATCATTTCCTCCTATAGTTAAAAGTAATTCTCTTACTTGAGAAACAAAATATAATGAACCTGTTACTAATAATAAATCATCTGTCGACATTTTTTCTAAAATTTCGCCTAAGCCAAATTGCCATAAAGACACAATTTCTGTTAAATCGTCTTCATATTTTTCCATTTCTGTAAGTGCAATAGCTTTAGGGTAATCAAAGCTAGTTAAGTAAAGATGCGCATTCGGTACTTGCTTTAAGTCCTGAATCATCTCATCCACATCTTTAGTTGCTAAAGCTGAAAATAAAATATGAATCGTGTGTTGTGGAAACTCTTTGCGCAAGTTTTCAACTAAGCGTTTTACTGCATGATCATTGTGGGCACCATCTAAAACAATCAACGGTTCATCACTAAGACGTTCCATTCGAGCTGGCCATTGCGCTTTAGCTAACCCTTGAGTAATGTCTCGTTCTTTAAACGGCAAATGTTGTAGTTGGCAATACTTGTCAAATAATTGAATAGCTACCGCCGCGTTTTCTACTTGGTGACGCCCCAACAAGGGAACTTTAATTTTTGTCAGTTTGCCCATTTCTCCATAGAAATTAAATACTTCCCCCCATTGTGTATCAGGATGTAGATATTCCACTTGATACTCTTTGCCAAAACGAAAAATTGGACTCTGTTTTTCTTGTGCGACTTTTTCAATGACTGCTAGCGCATCAGCACAAATATTGCCTGTTACTACTGGGACTTTTTCTTTAATAATACCCGCTTTTTGATAGGCAATTTCAGCAATTGTTTCACCTAAAATTTCTGTGTGATCCTTCCCAATTGTCGTAATCCCCGTCAATAATGGCTTCACGACATTGGTGCTATCAAGTAATCCACCTAAGCCAACTTCAACAACGGCGATATCCACTTGTTCATTCACGAAATAGTCCAAGGCCATTCCTGTCAATGTTTCGAATTCTGTAATTCCAGCCACTTCAGTGATCTGGTCTAATTCTTTAATGATTGGTTGATACTTTTCCACATAGGTAATCAATTGTTCGTCTGAAATTGGTTGACCATTTATCGCAATTCTTTCATTAAATGATTCAATATAAGGAGAGGTAAAGGTTCCGACTTTCAAGCCCATTTCTTCTAATAGACAGCGTAAATATGTCACGGTTGAGCCTTTACCATTGGTTCCTGCGATATGAATCGTTGGCACTTTGTTTTCTGGATGATCAATTTTTTCTAATAACGCATTAATCCGATCCAAACCAGGTCTTGAACCAAAGGGTAACCGGCTATGAATCCATTCAATGGCTTCTTCTATTGTTAATTGCATCTTGTCCAACTCCTTGTCTTCTTCTACATTATAACTAAGTTAGGTGACTTTTTCACTAATAACCAATTGAAACTTTTTCTTGAAAACTTTTTGCATTTTTCATAATTTTGCGTTATTAGCAGATACATTAATGAACTTATGGTAAACTAACATTCTGGATGGTTCGTTCCAGCCAGCCAATTAAAAACTATTTTTAAAGCGTTCAACACGCTTATTCATGATTTTTTTATAAAGGTGGACTTATTTTGATGAAAAACAAATCGAAGCTTTTATGGTTAGGAAGTTTTTTCTTGCCGTTTTTACTTCTGTTGCTTGTATGGATGACATTACAACTTGCGCCTTTTGGTGACAACAACTTATTAGTTAGTGATTTAGGCACACAATACATGCCTTTCTTGAGTTTTTTAAAACGCTCTTTTCACGAGGGAATAACTACATTCTACTCTTTTTCCAATGAGATTGGTGAGTCGATTGTTCCTTTGGCAGCCTATTACTTACTGAGCCCTTTTAATGTGTTGGCTTTCTTTTTTCCTTATGAACAATTACCTATAGCAATTTTATGGATTATTACCTTAAAACTTGCCTTGATGGGCACGACGATGTTTAGCTATTTAAAATACACCTATCAAAAAGTTGATGGCACCACGTTACTTTTTTCAACGTCCTATAGTTTCTGTGGCTTTGTCACCGTCTATAGCCAAAACTTTATGTGGTTGGATGCACTGATTCTATTCCCGCTTATCTTATTGGGACTCCAACGTTTATGGGATCAACGTAAATGGGGCTTATACAGTATCACCCTGTTTTTAGCGATTGTGACGAATTACTACATGGGTTATATGATTTGTCTCTTTGCTGTTTTGTACAGTATCTATTGGTTCTTTAAAAAGAATACCCAACCCCATGCTATTCGGCAATTTTTTAAACAAAGTCCGTTATTCATCCTCGTTTCTTTTTTAACAGGAACTGCAACTAGCTTTTTATTATTACCTGCAGCAGAAGGGATGCTCTATACAAAAAAAGCAGATTTTGATGTCTCGACGTTCTTTTTAACGCCTAAGTTCAACACTTCGTTTTTCTCGCAATTAGGCTTAGGTTCTATTAATTATGAGTTGCGTTTAGACCATTTACCAACCGTTTTTGCTGGATTATTTGTGACACTCCTCTGTGTTGCCTATTTTCAAACGAAACAAATTGCGTTAAAAGAAAGAATAGCTTCAGCAATTCTTTTATTCATTCTCTTTTTAAGCTTTTGGTTAGAAGCCTTTAATACTGTCTGGCACATGTTTCAAAGCCCAGCTGGTTTCCCTTACCGAAATGTCTTTATCTTTAGCTTTTTATTGATTGTCTTTGCCTATGAAGTTTGGCTTAAAAAAGTGACCATTCCTTGGACCGCACCTATTATTTTTAGTCTGCTGTTAGTCATTGGCTACGGATCTTTGTATTATGGTCCACAAAAGAATCTCTTAATTTCGATCAATTATTTATGGCTAAGTTTACTTTTTATTTGGTTGATTTTCTTTTGCTTGCGTTTAGCACACAAAAAGGCCTTAAGAAACTATGTAGTCGTGGCTTTATTCTTACTGGTCAGCACAGAATTAACAACGAATTTCTGGATTTCTTTTAAACACATGCCCTTTGGTAGCCAAGCAACATTTGCCCAAGATTACCGAAAACACAGCCAATTAATCGATGAAAAAATGGCCTCAGCACCAGAACTTTATCGCATGAAACAAGTCATTCCTTCCAAAGAAACAGGGTTCCGTGAAATCAATAACGGCTACAATAATCCTTTACTTTATGGCTATGCTGGCGTTTCTAGCTATACTTCGACTTTAACTGCCACTACCCAAGACACATTAAGTGCGCTAGGTTTATATCGAAAAAATGATCGCCGGATTGCCTATGTGGATAATTCACAACTAACCAATTTACTTTTAAATGTGAAATATGACTTTTTACCAATTGAAAAACCTACGAGTGAAAAATTGCTAAAAACAGTTGGTTCCACGAAAATCATGGAAAATGATGAAGCGATCGGTATGGGCTTTTTGGCGCCAACCGCATTAACCAAGTTAAAATTAGCAAAAAATAATCCTTTAGATGCCCAAGAAGAACTCCTGCAAACGCTCGTGCCGACGGATAAACCTTACTTTAAAACAGCTTCGTTGATAAATGAACCTCATCATACCAACGAAACAATTGAAGCAACCTTTAAAGTGAATAGCACTGGCGACTTGCATCTTTATATTCCGAATTTAAAATGGAAAAAGGTTACACAATTGAAGGTAAACCAACAAGTTATCTCGACGCCGATTTATATTGCAACCAATCAACTGTTCAATTTAGGGCATTTTGAAAAAGGAACTACCGTGACCCTGTCACTAACTGCTGAACAAGTGGTTGATTTAACTAATTGGCAACTTCAAACTTTAGACCAAACAGCCTTTAATCGTGCGGTTGACAAATTACGCCAACAAGCTCTTCACGTGAACCTAACTAAAAAAGGCCACTTAAATGGCGCACTGAATGTACCTGAAAATGACACTCAGTTACTGTATACGTCCATTCCTTATGACCAAGATTGGCAAGTCAAATCGTCGCTACAAAAAGAACCCTTAAAAACACAACGCATTCTAGGTGGCTTTTTAGCTGTTGAAGTCCCAGCTGGCAAACAGCAGTTAACCTTTGCCTATCATCCAAGAATGATTTATCTCGGCACTGCCGTCAGCGGAACGATTTTACTGGGAACGGCTGGTTATCTTGGCTTTAAAAAATACCGTCGAAAACGTCAGGAGGCCACTCATGACTAATCAGAAAAAATTTTTAAATGGACTCATTCGGTGGTTACCCCTAGTTGGACTGGTGCTTTTCTTCGGCTTAATTTTATGGGGATATTCCAGAGGAATTTTTCATTCTGTTGCTTCCTTGCAAGCTTTTATTAAACAGTTTGGTAACTATGCGGTTCTGTGTTTTATTCTTTTACAAATCGTCCAAGTGATTATTCCTATTCTACCTGGAGGAATCTCTTCTGTTGCAGGAATGTTGATGTTTGGCAATTTGCAAGGACTTTTGTATAGCTATCTTGGATTGATTATTGGTGAGTTTATTGGCTTTTTACTGGTTCGTTACTATGGACGTAGCTTTGTAAAAATAATCCTTTCACCCAATAAATACAAAAAATTTGAAGAGATTTTAGACAAAAATGAACACAATGTCAAAAAGCTCTTAATCTTTACTATGTTAGTCCCCTTCGCTCCAGATGATATTGTTTGTTTAGTGGCGGGAATTACAGATATTTCTTTAAAAGAATTCATGAAAATTGTTCTTTTATTGAAATTCTGGTCTGTGGCTACTTACAGCTACTTAATGTTGTATTTGTTTCAATTATTTGGCAAATTATAACAAAAAGACAACAAAACCAACGTTGGTTTTGTTGTCTTTTCTTTTTTAGATTGAACGTAATTGGGCAATCCGTTCTTTGACAGCCTCTTGTTTTTCAAGGTAGTCCTTTTCTTTTGCACGTTCTGCTTCCACGACCTCATCTGGTGCATTTGACACAAAACGTTCATTTGAAAGTTTGCCTTGCACACGTTTGACTTCTTTTGTCCATTTGTCTAATTCTTTTTCTAAGCGAGCAATTTCTTCCTCGATATTAATCAACCCAGCTAATGGTAGGAATAGTTCTGCGCCTGTTAATACAGCGGACATGGCTAATTCTGGCGCTTCTATTTCACGACTGATGACTAATTCCTCTGGGTTACAGAAGCGTTCCAAGTAGCTAGTATTAGCTGTTAAAAATTCTTCTACTTCTGTATCGTTTGTTTTAATTAACAAAGTAATTGGTTTAGAAAGTGGTGTATTCACTTCTGCTCGAATATTCCGAACCGAACGAATAACTTCTTTCAGAACTTCCATTCCTCGAGCTGCTGCTTCATCGTTAAATTCTTCATGAACAACTGGGTACTCTGCCACAACCAATGACTCACCTTGATGCGGAATTTTTTCCCAAATTTCTTCTGTTACAAACGGCATAATTGGATGCAATAAGCGTAAGATTTGATCCAATGTGTACACCAAGATGCTCCGCGTTGTTTGTTTAGCTGCTTCATTGTCTCCGTAAAGAATTTCTTTACTCATTTCAATATACCAATCACAGAAATCATCCCAGATGAAGTTGTATAATTGGCGACCTGCTTCACCAAATTCAAAACGATCAAATAATTCTGTCACACGGGCGACTGTTTCGTTTAAGCGCGTTAAAATCCAACGATCAGCGACAGTCTTTTCACCACTAAAGTCAATATCTGCAGCAGTCATACCTTCTACATTCATGATAACGAAGCGACTTGCATTCCAGATCTTATTGATAAAGTTCCAAGAAGCATCCATTTTTTCATAACTAAAACGAACATCTTGACCTGGAGCTGAACCATTTGATAAGAACCAACGTAACGCATCTGCGCCATATTTTTCGATGACATCCATTGGATCAATCCCATTCCCCAATGATTTACTCATTTTGCGTCCTTGCTCATCACGAATTAAGCCGTGAATTAAGACATTTTGGAAGGGACGTTCACCTGTAAACTCTAAGCTTTGGAAAATCATACGACTTACCCAGAAGAAGATGATGTCATAGCCAGTAACTAATGTGCTTGTTGGGAAGTAACGTTGATAATCTTCGCTTGCTTCATCTGGCCAACCCATCGTTGAAAATGGCCATAAAGCAGAACTAAACCATGTATCTAAGACGTCACTATCTTGAACCCAATTTTCACTGTCGGCTGGCGCTTCCATCCCAACATACATCTCGCCCGTTTCTTTGTGATACCAAGCAGGAATTTGGTGGCCCCACCATAATTGTCGCGAAATAACCCAGTCATGTACATTTTCCATCCAACGTAAAAATGTTTGATTGAAGCGTGGTGGATAAAATTCAACAGCGTCTTCTGTTTCTTGATTTTTCATTGCTTTTTCAGCTAATGGTCCCATTTTTACAAACCATTGGGTCGATAAACGTGGTTCCACGACAACGCCTGTTCGTTCTGAATGGCCCACGCTGTGATTCATTGTTTCGATCTTAATTAAGCGACCTAGTTCTTTCAAGTCAGAGACAATCGCTTTACGTGCAGCAAAACGATCCATTCCTTCGTATTTTCCAGCCAGTTCATTCATCGTGCCGTCTTCGTTCATAACATTTACTCGAGGTAAGTCATGACGATTACCGACTTCAAAGTCATTTGGATCATGGGCAGGTGTGATTTTTACAACCCCTGTTCCAAATTCCATATCTACATAGTCATCTGCAATAATTGGAATTTCTTTATCTACTAATGGCAAGACAACTGTCTTACCAATAAGTTCCTGATACCGTTCATCTTCTGGATGGACCGCAATCGCCGTATCTCCCAACATTGTTTCAGGACGCGTTGTCGCAATTTCAACAACACCAGAACCATCTGATAATGGGTAGCTCATGTGGTAAAAAGCTCCTTCAATATCTTTATGGATTACTTCAATATCAGACAATGCTGTTTTCGCTTTTGGATCCCAGTTAATGATATATTCACCACGGTAAATCAAATCTTTCTCGTAAAGAGAGACAAACACTTTACGAACGGCCTCAGATAGCCCTTCATCTAAAGTAAAACGTTCACGGCTGTAATCTAAAGAAAGACCCATTTTTGCCCACTGTTCACGAATGTGAGAAGCATATTCTTCTTTCCATTCCCACACTTGATCAACAAATTTTTCACGACCTAAGTCGTAACGTGAAATTCCTTGTTGTGCTAGTTTCTCTTCTACTTTTGCTTGCGTGGCAATTCCAGCATGGTCCATTCCTGGCAGCCATAACGTATCAAAGCCTTGCATTCTTTTTTGGCGGATAATCATATCTTGTAATGTTGTATCCCAAGCATGCCCTAAGTGTAGCTTCCCTGTTACATTAGGTGGTGGAATAACAATTGAATAGGGCTTCGCTTTTTTGTCGCCACTTGGTTTAAATAAATCTTGATCTAGCCATTTTTGATAACGGCCAGCTTCGATTTCTGTCGGTTGATATTTCGTTGGTAAGTTTTTTTCTTCTGACATTTTTTCCCCTTCTTTCTTAAAATACGCGATTTGGAGCGGTAATTATTTTACAAATGAGTTTTTTTGGCTAAACACTAAAATACGCCCTAAAATACTTTCGTATTTTAGGGCGTAGATTCATCTTATTTACGCGGTACCACCTAAATTGCATTTGAATTGAATTCATTCAAATGCCACTCATTCGTGAGATAACGTTCACGAAACGAATCGTTCTACTAACGTACTGTGTTCAAACCATTGACTCACAAGCTACCTTCTCACTGGTTGTGTAAAAGTCTTGCACCTGAACGACTTTTTCTCTAAAACGACGCCAATGATACTCCTCTTGTTCGCTGTCTTTGCTTCATTCTACAATGAAGCGCAAGCAAAGTCAATTTGTAATCTAGAGGGATTACACTTTTTTTGCAGCTTCTAACGCTTGTTGATAATCGGGTTCCGACGAAACTTCTGAGACGATTTCTTCATAAACTAACGTTCCTTCTGGGTCAATCACAAAAATAGCACGTGCTAAACGGCCCATTTCTGGAATATACAAACCATAAGCTGCACCAAATGAGTCTTCAGTATCATGAAGCATTTCCATTTCGACACCCTCAGCGGCACACCAATTTGCTTGTTCTTCAACTGTGTTATTGGAAATCGTGATAATCTGAACACCGTCTAATTTCGCCGCTTCTTGATTGAAACGTTTCGTTTGCAGTGAACAAACACGTGTGTCGATATCAGGAACCACACTAATTAAAACCGTTTTACCTTTATAATCTGCCAAGTTGATTTCTTGGTTGTTTAAATTTTTCAAAGAAAAGACGGGGGCTTTTGTGCCAACTTTAGGCTGTTCACCTGTCAATTCTAATACGTGCCCTTTTCTTGTAACATTCATTCTGAAATCCTCCTTTTCCACTTTCAATAATAAGTATAGTAGAGGATTTTTATGAAGACAATTTTATTGCTTTGGGCTATTTGCTAGTGAAAAAGTTTCATTAAAATAAATCAGTGTTTGCAGTTCCGTTGTTAAATCAATATACTGCACACTAACGTTGGCTGGCACACTGACACGGTCTGGCGCAAAATTTAAAATCGCAGTCACACCCGCTTGAACAATTTTGTCGATGGCTTTTTGGGCATGGTGACTTGGTACTGTAGAAATGGCTACCGTGACCCCTTCTTGTCGAACGAATGCTTCTAACTCAGACATATCATGAACTAATAATCCATTAATCGTGGTGCCGACTAAAGCCGAATCATTATCAAAAGCACAGACAATATTCAAATTCTCGTTGCGTCTAAAATTATTTTTTAATAATGCCTTGCCTAAATTGCCACAACCAATCAGAGCAATTCTTTTTTCTTCTTGCGTATTTAAAATATTACTAAATACCTCAATTAAATACGGCACATCGTAACCATAACCGCTTCGGCCCAGTTCACCAACGTGGGAAAAATCACGCCGAATCGTTGCAGAAGGAATCTGGATCATTTCACTAAACTCTCGTGATTTAATGCGTTTAACACCAGAATCCCCTAACATTTTTAAATAACGTAAATAAACCGGCAAACGTTTTGCCGTTGCTTTAGGCATTTTTTTCTCCATCCTCTGTCCTCCTTGTTACCTACTTCACATATTCAGTTTATCACGGTTCCCCTCTCCGAGCAACTTGTTTGTGAAATAAGTACAAAATAAATACAGTGACGTCTAAGCGACCGTCACTGTATTTATTTCTTATAGGAAATCTGCAAATTCGTCTTCTTGTTTATCTTTCGCTGTTTCTGCTGAAATCTCTGTAATTTTGAGTCCTTCTAAGGCCCGAGCCATTAAACCTTCCAAGTCTAAGCGCGCTTCATAATCTTGCGCTTTATCCAAGCGAGGTCGTGTTTTCGGTTGCGGTGGCGCAAAAATTGTACAACAATCTTCGAAGGGTTGGATGGCTAATTCAAACGTGTCAATTTTTTCGGCAATTTCGATAATTTCTGTCTTATCCATTGAAACAACAGGTCGAATTATCGGTGTTGAGGTAACCTCATTAATTGCTACCATACTTTGAAGTGTTTGCGAAGCCACTTGTCCTAACGATTCACCGTTAATAATGACTAAACCTTTCCGCATTTCACGAATTGCATCTGTTAAGCGTAACATTAAACGTCGTGTAATGGTCATTAAGTAGCCTTGGGGAACAACTCGTTTTATTTCTTCTTGAATTTCTGTAAAGGGCACTTCAATAAATTGAATAGTTCCTACATAAGGGACTAATTTTTCAGCTAAATCTTTAGCCTTTTGTAACGCTTGTTCACTTGTATAAGGCGGACTAGCAAAATGGACAGCTTCCACTTCCACGCCACGTTTCATAGCTAAATAACCAGCAACTGGTGAATCAATGCCTCCTGACAACATCAACATACCACGACCACTGGTGCCCACTGGCAATCCACCCGCACCGCGAATCGTTTCATAAGATAAATACGCCGCATCTTTACGAATTTCAATTCTTAAGTTGATATCAGGCTTTTTCATTTGTACTTGAATTTCCGGAATGGCTTCAATAACAGCCCCACCTAATTCTTGATTCAAGCCATTTGAATCAAGTTCAAATGAATGGTCCGAACGTTTAGCAGTAATTTTAAACGTCTTACCTGGCGTATAAACTTCCCGAACAACCTCTTGAACCATTGCACGAATCGCTGGCATTTCTTTTTCAATACGAATACTTGGCGAAAAATTTTGAATTCCAAACACTTTACTTAGTTTTGGAATCACTTCTTCACTATCTTCCCCATTTAATAAAATATGCATTCTATCTCGATCTGCATGGATTTTCAATGCTGGAAAATCAGCTAACGCACGTTTCACATTTTGTGCTAACTGCATGATAAACGTTTTACGATTTTTTCCTTTAGTTGATAATTCGCCATAGCGAACCATAATTTCTGTATACTTCACTCAATTAATTCCTCTCTGTTCCTGTATCTTCACAGGTCAATGTCTTTGCAAATTATACATCAAATAAGGGGCGTTTTTCTAGTGCTTAGTCGAAAAAAAATAGTTGATTCATAAGTTCATTGTCTTATGAATCAACTATTTGATAACTTTCTCTCTTGCTTATTGCGCATTCAGGATCCACATGAATCCGACAAAAACAAAGAACAAGCCATACATAATTGGCGAAACTTCTTTCCCACGTTTTGCCGCAATCATTGTAATTGGATAGAAGATAAAGCCTAAGGCAATCCCATCTGAAATGCTGTATGTCAATGGCATTCCTAACAAGATTAAGAAGGAAGGAATCGCAATTTCCATCTCGTTCCATTTAATTTTGCTTAAGGATTGTGCCATCAAAACACCAACAATAATCAACGCTGGTGCTGTAACTTGCGAAGTGACAACTGCTAACAAAGGAGAAAATAGCAAACTGAAAATAAATAAAATCCCGGTTGTAATAGCTGTGATTCCTGAACGACCACCCACAGCAATCCCCGCAGATGATTCGACATATGCGCCAACTGGCGATGTCCCTAATAGAGAACCAGCTAACATCGCTGTTGAATCAGCGGCTAAAGCTTTCCCCACACGCGGCATTTTATTGTCCTTCATAAAACCTGCTTGATTGGCTAAGCCCACCAACGTACCAGCCGTATCAAAGAATGTTACTAATAGGAACGTTAAAACCACGACCCACATTTGAATCGTATTGATATCTTTCACATGTCCTAACGCCACTAAAAATGTTGGTTCTAAACTTGGCGCGCTTGAAATAATCTTATCAGGCATTGGAATAACGCCTGTCGCTAAACCAACAATCGTTGAAATCGCCATCCCAATAAAAATACCACCCGGTACTCGACGAACTAACAAAATTGCAGTTACGACTAAGCCGACAATGGTAACCCACGTTGAACCAACATTCAAAGGTCCTAAGCCAACAAGTGTCGCATCATTAGCCACAATTAAGCCACCTTGGCTTAAACCAAGAAAAGCAATAAACAACCCGATCCCACCTGAAATGGCAAATTTCAAGTCTGCAGGAATTGCATCAATAATTAGCTCGCGTAATTTAAAAATTGTAATTAAAATAAATATCAATGAAGCCACAAAAACGCCTGCTAATGTCGTTTGCCAAGGAATCCCCATACCAACAGAGACTGAATAAGCAAAGAATGCATTAATTCCTAAAGCTGGTGCTGTCGCAATCGGATATTTCGCCAACACACCCATTAAAATACAACCTAAGGCACTCGCTAAAGCGGTGGCAGTAAAAACAGCGCCTTCGTCCATGCCAGAAGCACCAAGTACGGTTGGATTAACGAACAAAATATACGCCATTGAGATAAATGTGGTGAAACCAGCTAACATTTCTCGTTTCATATTCGTATTCAATTGTTCAAGTTCAAAATATGAACTTATCTTTTCTTTCATGTTCCGTCCTCCTAAAATCTAAACATCCTACAATGTTCGTAAAATATTCAATTTATTAATGAAACAACGTGTTTAATCATATAATAAACCAACAAATAAGTAAATATCAAATTCTAAATTCTGTAAAAAACGAACAATCACGATTCAAAAAAAGTATTCCTTTCTAGGAATACTTTTTAAATTAAATCGTTTGTGTGGTCGGGCGAACAACCATTTCACTGATTGACATACGATCTGGCGTGTCTATGGCAAAGACCACCGCTTGCGCAATGTCTTCCGCCTTTAAGCCCCAACTTAACTGTTCTAGATGTAACGTTTCAGCTACTACTCGATTAGAAATTGTTTGATAAAGTTCTGTTTGTACAGCACCTGGTGAAATAATCGTTGATTTAATGTTATTCTCTCTTTGTTCTTGTCGCAATCCTTCCATAATTGCTCGAACAGCAAACTTTGTTCCACAGTAGACAGCCGAATCTGGATAAACGACATGTCCTGCCACAGAATCAGTAGTAATAATCTGCCCTGATTTTTGTTCAACCATAATTGGAAGAACTGCCGCAATGCCATTTAAAACACCCATAATATTAATATCTAGCATTTGACGCCATTCTCCTTTTGGTGCTTCAATAAGAGGCGCCGTTGGCATAACTCCTGCATTGTTAAAAAGAACATCAATTCGTCCATATTTTTCCATTGTAAGCTTGATTACACGCTGAACTTCCTCTTCTTTCGTTACATCTGCTTGTTGCACGAGAATCGTTGCTTCAGGAAGTTCTTTTTTTATAGCAATTAAACGTTCTTGTCGACGTGCTGCAATGACTAACTTCGCTCCTTTTCTGGCAAGTAAACGGGCTGTTGCCTCACCGATTCCACTGGAAGCGCCCATGATAACAATAACTTTTTCTGATAATGATTTCATTATATTTCCTCCTTATCTTCCTGAATCCAACGAATAATTTTAGCTGGTGTTCCTGCAACAATAGCGTTAGCTGGCACATCTTTAGTTACAGTCGCATTAGCTGCTACGATAGCATTTTCACCAATCGTAATACCTGGTAAAACAGTAACACCCGCGCCTAACCACGCAAATTTTTTAATGGTAATTGGTGCTAGCAATACGCCTCGCCGTTTCATTGGCAGTTCCGGATGATTGACACTTAAGAGATTAACGCGCGGACCAATTAAAACATTGTCTTCAATTATAATGCCCCCTAAATCAACAAACATAGCTGCCCGATTAATAAAAATATTTTTACCAAAATGTATATTGCGTCCAAAATCTGTATAAAAAGGCAATAAAATCGTAACGGTTTCGTCAATTTTGTCTTGGATAATCATGGCAAGAAGATTCCTTACTTCATTATGTGTATAGGCTTGTTGATTTAATTCTATTAAATAGCGACTATTTTCCTCTTGAATCTGATGAATAAGTTGAAATAGTGGTTCATCTTTATCAATGCTACCTGTTGCAATTAGTTCTTGGAGATTTTTTGTAAGCATTCCTAATCGCCTCCTTTTGCTAAATTTATCGTAATACGTGACAACTCCTCTGTCTAATACTTATAATAAATAGATAAGTATGCGTTTTAGTTATAGGAGGGAAAGTAATGGAATTACGAGTGATTCACTATTTCTTAGCAGTGGTCCAAGAAAAAACGATTAGTGGCGCAGCCAAACAATTGCATGTATCACAACCAACATTATCTAAGCAATTAAAAGAATTAGAGGAAGAATTAGGCGTGACATTATTTATACGAGGAAATCGACAAATACAATTAACACCTGAAGGAGAATATTTAGCTAAACAAGGGCAAGATATTTTAAGCTTAGCGAATAAAACAGTCACCAACTTGTCGCAAAATGAATTCATTAATGGCGAAATCACGATTGGTGGCGGCGAAACAAAAGCTATGTCTTTTTTAGCGAATGCACTACAACAAATAACAAGCCAGCACTCAGCTGATATTCACCTTCATTTATACAGTGGGAATGCAGATGATGTAATAGAACGGCTAGACAAAGGATTATTAGATTTTGGTTTAATTATTGAGCCTGCACCTAAACAAAAATATAGCTATTTAACATTACCAGTTGTAGATACATGGGGCTTAATTACTGTAAAGGACCATCCCTTAGCCACTAAAAATGTTATTACTGCAGCCGATTTAAAAGAAGAACCTTTATTTATTTCTCGACAAGCACAAGTTCCGAGCCAACTCTCTGATTGGCTCGAAGCAAGTCTAGATCAGTTCCGAATCGTTGGGACCTACAACTTACTTTACAACGCTTCACTGATGGTAGAAGCTGGGCTAGGTAGCGCCCTAAGCATTGATGGTATTCTAGAAACAAAGCAAACAAATTTACGTTTTATCCCGCTATATCCTGCTTTAACAGCCAAAATTAGTTTAATTTGGCGCAAAAATACGGTTCTTTCCACAGCTGCTGCATTATTTTTAGAACAAATAAAAAAAAGTATTCAACGCCCTGAATAATAGGTCGTTGAATACTTTTTTAAATCATCACTGTGATCGTAGCTGCTGCCAAAATCAAAACTAAGCCGATAATCGTTACGGTCATTTCCTTGGCTGTTTTCTTTTGACCTAAGAACCAAATACCTGTCAACGTTGCAAGCACAACTGATGTTTGGGATAGAATAAAGCCAGTTGCCAAGCCGTTCATATCTGGCTGCGCTGAAATTAAATAAGTTAACGCTGCAAAGGCGAAGAAAAAGCCTGAAAAAATTTGTTTGTAAGAAACAGCTTCTATAAATGGGGATGTTTCCCCACCCTTAATAGTGACAACTGCTGAGTAAATAACTGCCACAATTACCATGCCTATTGCTTGTGGTAAAAAGGCATGCATGCCATCAATTGCCGTCGCTTGTGGTGCTGCAGAGTACGCCCAATAGCCGATTTCACCAACGGCTAATAGAAGAACTGCTTTTTTCATAATTCCAGCACTCTCAGCGGACTCCGTTTCCGACCAGACCGTCATTTTGGCACCAATCATGATTAACACTAAGGCAAATGCGCCTAACAATTTGGCTGTCGCACCTGGCCAGTTTCCTAAGAAAAAGACACCCCAGAGAGAAGCACCTAAAAGTTGGAACGCGGTCGTTACTGGCATAGCACGTGATGACCCAATCATCGTGAAGCATTTAAATGTAATGATTTGCGCACAGGCCCAACCGACACCAGATAAAATTGAAAAGAATAAATCCATGCCCGCTGGAAAAGCCAAACCATTAATCATTGAAAAAATAGCGGCAAAAATTAATGTTCCTAAACTGGTACCGAGAATTTGATTCACTGGACGACCACCAATTTTGGAAGCGATTGTTGGGAAAAGCCCCCAACCTAGAAGCGGTCCTAAACCGATTAATAATGCAGTCGCATTCATCTCTATTTCCCCTCTCTCGTTTAAAAGACAACGTTACTTTCTAATAAAATATTTGCGTAAGGAGTCATTTCCCCCGTCCGAATAAATGCATGGCAGTTGTTTAATTCTTGTTTCATTTCTGTATGAGGAATAAAACTGATGGGAGTTTCTGGTAAACGAGTTTTAATTGCTGTCAACATGTCAGGATTTTCTGTTTTAATTTCTTCTGCTAAATAAATTCGTTGAACTGCCAATTCCTCAAGGACATTGTTTAAAACTTCCATAAAACTAGGGACGCCATTGGTAACTGCTAAATCAATTTTTTCTGTAGTCCGAGGCACTGGCATGCCTGCATCACCAATACTTAATTTATCAAAATGACCCATTTGTGCGATAACGCGGGAAATATCAGAATTAATAACTTTTGTTTTTTTCATGTCGCTCGCTCCTTTTTATTTGTCTGCCAATTCGTGTTGATAAGGAATCGAAGGTTGGGCTCCAAAACGTTGAACAGTCAACGAGGACGCCTTGTTTCCATAGCGAATAGCTTCTTCCAAATTGCTAAAATCTTTTTCTAATATACTACTTAATGCGCCAATAAAAGTATCGCCAGCAGCCGTTGTATCAACCGCTTTCACTTTAAAAGCAGGCACAATACCACTTCGTCCATTGACGTCATAAAAGGCGCCTTTACTACCTACTGTAATAATTACTGCTTCAATCCCTAATTGATGAAGTGCTTCTGCGGCTTTACGCATACTCGCTTCATCTGTGATTTTAATGCCTGTTAAAATTTCAGTTTCTGTTTCATTTGGTACAATCATATCTGTCACGTTTAGTAATTCTTCAGGAACTTTTTCTAACGCAGGTGCGGGATTTAAAATCGTTTTGACGCCTGCTTTTTTAGCAATTTTAAACGCTGCAATCGTACT
This sequence comes from Enterococcus sp. DIV1316a, assembly GCF_050536915.1. Taxonomy (NCBI): domain Bacteria; kingdom Bacillati; phylum Bacillota; class Bacilli; order Lactobacillales; family Enterococcaceae; genus Enterococcus; species Enterococcus sp. DIV1316a. The sequence continues at coordinate 2,354,744 of NZ_CP172913.1, forward strand.
ATCAATCGCACTTTCAAATTGGGCAATCACAAAATCACTTTTTTCAATAATTTCTTGATGTTCCTGGACTTGTTTTGGCGTAAAGGCGTTATTGGCTCCTGCGTAAATCATAATGCTATTTTCACCAGCGTTATCTACCATAATAAAGGCTTGGCCAGTAGCTGTTTTTTCTAAAGTGGTGACCCCAGTTAAATTAATTTCATCTTGACTCATTAAATCAGTCATCATAGCTCCAGCGCCATCATTTCCCACAGCACCAATAAAATATGTTTCTGCGCCTGAACGTTTCGCTGCAACTGCTTGGTTTGCTCCTTTACCACCACCTGCTGTAAAATGTTCAATGGCGTGAATTGTTTCGCCTGGTTTTGGCATTTCTTTGACTCTTAATGTTGTGTCTAAATTGATACTTCCGATAATTGTAACCGCGTTCATTTTCATCCACCTCAATAAAATTTATTTTTTCATTCTAATTAAAACGTTTTAGTAAAACGTTTTAATTCCACAACAAAAATATAGCACACCTTGAAAGCTATTTCAAGGGTGCTGTCGAAAATCGTTCAATCAGTTGGACAGGCAAGGTTTGCTCCTCCCAATCTTTTGCAGGCTGATGGATTCTTTCCAATAATAAAGTCGCCGTAGTTTGCCCCAATTGAAAAACAGGTTGAGCAATTGTTGTTAGCGGCGGCGAAACATACTCGCACATATCAACATTGTCATAACCAATAATACTATAATCCTCAGGAATTTTTTTGCCCGCTTCTGCTAATCCTCGATATAAACCAAAAGCAATTTCATCATTGATAGCAAAAATTCCGGTGCTCTCTGTTTTTAAAATTTCGGGGACAGCTTGGTAGCCGCCGGTTTTTGATAATTCTGTTTCGATCAACTGGACCTTTTCCGTATAAACAGAACAAAAACCTTTTAACCGTTGCTGAATATTGACTGGCGCATGTGGTGGCATTACCACGACGACCTGTTTATGTCGTTGCTCTTGTAAATGTTTTGCTGCTAGTTGCCCACCTCTATAATCGTCTGTCAAAACAGCATCGCTAAAGCCTTCTGCTTTTTTTTGGTCAAGTACAATAAACGGAATCTTTTTCGCACGTAGCGTTTCATTAATCGTTTGATTGGAAATTTCAGAACTTGCAATCACAAAGCCATCGACACTACGACGAATCAACTCTGTTAAATATTCATGTTCTCTTGTAACGTCTTGGTCCGCATTGCATAACATCAGTATAAAATTTTCTTTGTATAAAACACTTTCAATTCCTCGAATCAATTGCGCGAAAAATGGATTAGTAATATCAGGTACGATTACGCCAATCGTCTTACTTTTTTTCATCACCATACGTTGCGCAAAATAGTCGGGCTGATAGTTTAATCGCTCTTTTGCAGCCAATACTTTTTCGACCGTTTTCCCACTAAACCGTGCCCCATTCCCGTTTAAAATTTGTGAAACGGTAGTAATGGAGACACCTGAGTCATTGGCAACATCTTTAATTGTAACCTTTTTATTTGTCATCCTACTTCTCTCCTTGCCGTGAACGCGCCCATTCACCGGACCTCTTAATCTCATTTAATTTACTACAATCATTTACTTTACGCAACCACAAATAAATACGTACATTCGTTTAAACCGTCCTTTCATCCCTTCAACAAATTTCGTTGTTCTACTTTTAAAATGTTATACTGTAGAAAAAATGATTTACTTTTTGCTGAATGGAGGGCCTTAATTGAAAAAGAAATCGATTGGTTTGTTGTTAGCTAGCGCATATTTGTTTCACACACGTTCTCGTCAAAAATCCTTAAAAGCCTGTCTTTTTGAAGATTCTTTACGTCTTTCCCAAATTGCTCGCCTTGAACGAAATCCGAAAGTCACCAAGGCTTTTTATCATTGGCAACGATCATTAAATGAACAAGTAACTTTGCCAAAACATTTACGTCATCTTTTTCCTCTTCAAGAAATGACTCAATTTCCTACAATGTATCGCATGTCAAACTCCGTTATTGCACCTACCAAGAAAGCTGTACTGTACCTGCATGGTGGGGGCTTTACATTGAATCTCGCCTATAGCCAATTAGACTTTAGTTATAAACTAATTGAAGATCTCTCTTTTGCAACAGATTATTTTATCCCTGTATATCCATTAGCACCAAATAAGTCTTTTGCTGATATTTATAATCATTGCTATGCTGCTTATCAAGAAATTTTACAGCATTATGATCCCGAAGATGTTATTTTATTAGGTGATTCTGCTGGTGGCACATTGGTTTTAAACGTATTGCAGAATTTAGCCACCGATTTCCCTGAACGCTTACCCAAAGCTGCTGTTTTAATTTCTCCTTGGTTAGATGGACATTTAGACATTCCCGTTGCCAAAAGTTATCAAAAAAAGGACAAAATGATTGGCATGAACTATTTACAATTAATTGCCCACGAGATTGACGACACAGCTAATCACTCCACGCTTTCTTTAAATTGCTTGTCCTTTGATTATCAAAAATTTCCGCCACTTTTTTTCGTGGGCGGCACACATGAAGTTTTTTGCCCTTCCTATCACCAATTTTTAAAACAATTAGGGCCACGACCACAAGATACTTGCCGATTGGTGCCTGGCATGCAACACGTTTTCGCAATGAAACAATACTTGCCAGAAGGACGACAAGCGCGGAAACAAATTGCACAATTTATCCAAGAACAATGGTAAAAGGCAAGTGGGACAGAAGTCAAAACGACTTCTGTCCCACTTGCCTTTTTAGAACAAAACACTTAGTTTTCTTCGGCGACTTTTTTCTCCCGCATAGTCAAAACAGCGCTAGCCAAAAGAACAACCACTACAAAAGCAATGATTCCTCCTACTAAAAGACTCGGACCTGCCTCACCTAATTTGCCTAAAAATAGGCCTGGGATTAAATAATCTGTATCCGCAAACGTTGAGGATGCTAACTGTAAATCACCCAAGACTGGTAAAATGAATAACGGTAACCAACTAATTAATAAGCCATTAAACGCAGCCCCTAAAATCGCTCCCCGACGTCCCCCTGTGGAATTTCCAAAAACACCTGCCGCGGCACCACAGAAAAAGTGCCCGACAACGCCTGGTATAATCACGGTGGTATTCAGACCAACCATCGCTAACATTGAAATAGTTCCCACAATAAAGCTCACAAAGAACCCAATCAAGACAGCATTTGGCGCATAAGGAAAGATAATGGGAACATCAAGTGCTGGTTTAGAATTAGGCACTAATTTTTTAGCAATTCCTTGGAAAGCTGGCACAATTTCTCCTAAAACCATCCGCACACCCTGTAAAACCACTACGAAACCAGCCGTAAAGGTTCCTGCTTGAATTAATGAAAAGATGATCGCATTTTCGCCATTGCTTAACTCATGCTCGACATAGCCTGTCCCAGCCAGCAAAGCCAAAATCACATAGACAATCGACATCAAAATCATAATTGAGATGGTTGAGTCTCTTAAAAAACCAAAACTTTTAGGAATTTTAATATCTTCCGTTGACTTTTCTTTATTCCCAAAGACTTTTCCAATAAAGCCACTTGCCGCATAACCAATATTCCCTGTATGCCCCATTGCTACTTTATCATTTCCAGTAATTTGTTTCATAAAGGGCTGACAAAGAGCAGGTGTCACTGTTAATAAAGTTCCTTCAAATAAACCACCTAAAAGAATCATTGGCAAACTAACGCTAAAACCGGCCCCCACTAAAATAACGGCTGTCAAACACGAAACGTACATCATCGCTTGACCTGTCAAAAAGATATATTTAAAACGTGTAAAACGCGCCAACAGAATATTAACAACCATGCCCACCAACATAATCAGAGCAGTTGGTGTCCCATATTGTTGCAAGGCAATCGCTACAACTGCTTCATTACTAGGCACCACGCCTTGTGTATTTAACGCGGTTTGGAACATCTCCGCAAAGGGCGTTAACGAGTTCGCTAATAGCCCTGCGCCACCAATTAAAACTAAAAAGCCGACGAATGTTTTCAACGTTCCTTGAACAACATCAGAAAATTTCTTTTTCTGTAAAACTAATCCCAACAAAGCAATTAATGAAACCAGAATCGCTGGCTGGCTAACAATTGAAACAAATAAATTCAATAAAGTTTCCATGTTTTTCCTCCTTCTTATTGATGTGCAATGCCATTGTCATCTAAAACTTTCAAGACTTTCTCCTTCGTTTCATCGTAATCAATAATCGCATTTAAAGGAATGATTTTTTCATCAGGAATTGACCCTAAAGCATCTTGCAATGTTTTTTCGACAAAGAAGTAATCAGCCATATCGCCACTGGCACTCCCGACATCTGTGTGATCAATTTGAAAATTATCTGTATCAACACCGACTTCCTCTAAAATTTGTTGGATATTCATTTGCACCATAAAACTTGTTCCTAAACCACTTTGACAAACTGTAAAAATCTTCATCTTATTTCTCTCCTTCTTGGATAATTGATAGTATTTCTGGGACGGTTTCAGCCGCCACTAAGCGATGTAATGATTCTTTTTTTGATAGAATTTTTGTCAGACTAGATAAGGCCCGTAAATGTGTTTCGTTATCTGAAGCAGCTAAACAAATAAAAAGGTGAATTTCATGCTTAGGATCTTCTAATAAATCGACACTTTTTTGGATTTTTAGTAATGACATGCCTAACTGATTAACGCCATCTTCTGGTCGCGCATGAGGCAATGCTACGTCTGGACAGATATGGATAAATGGCCCAAACGATTCGACTTTTTGAATCATTGCATCAATGTACTTTTCCGTAATACTGCCATTTTTTAATAACGGCTTGGCAGCTTCTGTAATTCCCGCTCGCCAGTCTGCAACTTCAGGCAGGACTTGGACTGTTTCTGTTGTTAATAATTCCGATAACATTGGACGCAGATCCTCCTCTTTTTCTAAAATTTTGTTCATTTTACGATGCAAGACACGATATAACTGCGCTTCTGTGACTCCTTTTTTTAAGGAAATGTAAGGTTTTAACGCATCTAAAATATCTTTAACATCTGGCATGGAAATACCTGGCAATAGCCAATCTGATTGAACTTGGTGCATCAATTGATTTTTCTCCAAAGAGCTCATAATGGGCTTGGTAAGATAAACCTTTTTGGCTGTTTCAATAGGGACCGTTGAGAAAATGATGTCATAGCTTTTTTCAGATACATTCTCTATTTCCCTCACCGCATTCGTTTCTTTAAATTCAATCATTGGAAATAGCCGACGCAATTCCGATTGCAAAATCAACGAAGAACTGATACCACTGGGACAAACAATTAGCGCTTTTAGCTTTTCTTGCCGCTGCTCATTTTTTTGGCCGAAAATTTCTCCACCAAATAATATGGTAAAAAAACCGATTTCCTCTGACGGGATTGACCGTTTCGTTAATTTTTCTAAAGGAGCTAACGCTTGTTCACAAAGATGATAAAGCGACCGATACGATTGTCGAATATCCTTGATTAAAACATTCGGCAAGTAAAAGCCATAGTTAATCCGAAAATAGGCAGGAACCAGATGATAATACACATTCATGAGCAATTCACGAGGCTGCTCAAATTGAACGACGGCCAATAATTCCATTTTCCGAATAATTTCACCAGAAATATCTAATAAAAACTCTAACTTCGTATCTCGCAATTCTCCTTGCAAGGCTGTCATTAAACAAATCGTGAAAAAAAGACTCTCAGTTTCTACATTCGCCACTGGCCCAACTAAATCACTTAAAATACGACGACTGACGGGATAAGCGCGTAAGGACTGAATTAACTGGTTCTCAGGCCAGACGACTGTTTTATATTTGCCTAATCTTTTTTGAGAAAAAGCAAGAAAGTAACTAATTTCATCTAATCTGCTGGGTACCAGTTGAAGCTGTGCTTCCTGGACGGCTAATTGAATGCCGTCACGCATTTTTGCGTATTGGCTCATTTGATGCTGACTGAGCCAGCAAAATAAAGCAAAGGTGCCCGACTTTTGTTGTAAGAGGCGGGCAAGCCAATTTTTCCCGAAACGACGAATCCGAAATTCATCTCCTTCTAGGTAAAACCCTCGTTTTCGTTCGTAGGATAAAGCAATGTTTTCAGTTGCTAGTTGGTGTCGTACTTTTTTGATGTCCGCTAAAATAGTGCCTTTCGAAACGTCTAAAAAATTTTGATAATGATACACCGATAGTTCTTCGATTTCTGAATAAGTGAGCAAAAAAATAAGTGCTTGTCTTTCTGTTTCGCTATAGATCACTTGACGTTGTTGAAAAAGTTGTTTTCCCCATTCATTTGCGGAAAGGTTTGGAATGCTGACGGTATTCTGTTGAACTTCTCCGCCTATTGTCGAAAGTTGTGTCACTAATTCTCGTTGCGAAAGATCGGTTATTTGTTGAGCCAAAGAGAGCGCAATTTTTTGCCCTGCATACTCGTCAAGGAGATAACTTATTTTATAATTCACAGCTGTGTCCTCCTCCTGTAATCATCATATAATGATAGCGCTTTATTTTCTATCTAAGTTGGGTACAAATGTCTACTGTACTTTTTTGATAAATTGTACCGTTCTTTATTTTAAAGTTAACAAAAACCCGTTGCAAGTTTCTTAAAAACTTACAACGGGTTTTCTTTATGTTAATTGTGTTTGTAATGCGATATTCAGCAAAATAGCCACCGCCACCCAGCCACCACACATCACCAGAAGCAGCCAACTAAACATTGATTGTTTTACTAAAGACTGCTTAGGCTTTGCCAGATGTACAAAATTCATGCTATTTACTAAGAACAGTAAAAATAAAGCAAAACAAAGGACGGCCAAGCCAGCACAAATCCAAATCCACATCGTAATCTCCATCTATATTCCTCCTTCTACATTAACTCTATTTATAAAAACAGCACATTATTTTTCCTTTTTCCTTTTTTTATTCAAATAATAGAAACTTGTTAGTACTACGAGTAAACAGGCAATACCAAGGCTGTAAAGCCACGTGCTATTTCGTTCACCTGTCCTTGGTAATGACGTCTGTGCATTAGTCGGATTCGTTTTAGCAGTGGTTTTTCTGCTCACTTTGTCTTGTTGTTGTGACGTTTTTTTATCTTTATCAGTGACTGGTTGCTCTATTGGCTTAATGACACCTTCCGTTTTTAGTGGCTCTTTCCCTCCATAGAACGTTACACCGATATTCGTTTGCCCTACTTCTTCTGCAAAACTTTCAGAAGAAACAATTAGACTCGCAATGCCAACGGTTAAAAGTATTCCCAACGTCACCAGAAGTGACCCTTTACTTTTCATTGTCATCATAGCGTGCTCCTTGTCTATTTTTCAAAGCTGCCTGTTTTTCTTGTTGTAAATAGGCTTGTTGTTTCAGTGTTGCTTTCTGTTGCGTAAAACGGCAAATAGCTAGAATTAGACTCACAATTGTTGCAGCTAACAAGCCATAAAAAGCTTGATTCCACCAAGTCGGTAGGACCAATTTCACTACTGCTTCTTTATTTAATTTTTTGGCTTCTTGACTACTGATGGTAAATTCTTGCTTAAACGGCCACACTTGTTGTTCATCTTCTTTCAAGACCGCTTTTCCTTCAAAAATATAGGTTCCTGGACGAACATCTTCTTTCCCGAAATCTAAATGGAAGTTCATCGTCGAATTTGGCGCAAAACGAACACTTGGTAAAATCCGTTTGGCATATTCTTTCGTTTCGCCTTTTTTCGTTACTTTTCCTTCTAAACGCACTTCAGGAAAAATAGCGGATGTCGGATTCTGAATAACCGCTTGGACCGATTTATTTCCTAAAGCAATGGTCGGAACTAATTTAACTAATTGAAGAGTCTCTGCTAGATACATCGGTGTATCTTCTGACATTCGTAAAGCAATTGCTACATTAAATCCATATCGACTGGTTAAACCCGTTGATTTTCCTTTTTCTTCCTTTTCATCTTCTGCAAGCGAAGCATAAACACCACCCAAAACTAATCCTTGGAAACCATTCGCTGGAATTTCGACAGTCATTTTGGCTGTTACGGTTTTCTTAGCGGGAACTTTTACATGTTCCTCAGGTAATTTAATTAATGTTGTCAAGGGTACTTTTAAACTTGAATCTGGTTTTTTCTCGAAATCATTGTACACAATTAAACCATTGTCATTCGTCACAGCATTCGCCAAATTTAAATCAATCGTCAATTCTTCATCTGTTTTATTAATTAAAGATAATTCGACTTCTTGTTTCTGTCCTGGTTTTACAATGAGATCGTAGTAGGATTGCGTATTTTTCGCTTGATTCTCAGGAATATTGGGTTTAACTGTAAATTTTGTATTCATGTTGTCATCCGCTTCTTCTGCTTGTACAGCAGAAGGGATGCTTAATGCCATCACACAAATAAAAACTGTGACGATTAGCCAGCGCATTGTCTTCATTATTTGTTCCTCCTATGTATCGAAAAGGAGCCGTGCACCACTGCGCAGCTCCTTTTCTAGTAATGCAGTATTCTCGTTAGTAACTTTTTATGGCGCAGCCACTAATGTCCAAGTTACGTTACCTGTATACGCACCATTTGTAATTTGTGAACTAGGTGTTGTAATGTTTAATTTTACATTTGATAATTCAGAATCCCATGTACCTTGACCTTTACCAACTGCTGCTGTAGCAATTGATACAGCTGCTCCACCTACTGGAATAGTTGTTCCAGCAAATTCAGGACTTCCTGGATCTGCTGCAAAGGCAGCCACATCACGTGAGTATGTTTTTGCTGTTTCATCGTATTTAGCTACTGCTCCTGTTTGCGCAAAGGTAATTGAACCTTCTAAAGTAGCAGTACCATTTTTCATTTCAGCAACGCCTGCAGTAACTGACCAACCCGCTTGTGTTCCACGAACATCCCCGACCGCATAACGTTTTGTTTGTGTACCATTTGCATCTAATGAAATCGCTGATAAATCAGAACTAACTTCTGTCGAAGCAAATTTGAATTCTGTTGGAACATATAACAAATCAAAGTTAGTATTCGTACCTGGTTCTGGTTCTTGGGTACTTCCATCTTCTCCATCACCATTACCACCTGGTAATGAACCACTCGTCATTTCTACGTTTGCTGGTGTTGTACCAGTCGTTGTTGCATGTGCTGCTGCAGGAGCGATGCTTGCCCCTAAAATTGCCGTTCCTGCAAATAAAGTTACCAATGTTTTTTTCTTCATTTTACTCTCTCCTTTATATCTTGGTTAATTAATGAATAAAAAAGTGAAAAACTTTTCTATCTCAGTAGAACGTAAACTAAGTATAGCGAAAAAAAGACTGCTTGTGATTTCAAATTTTAAACACCTCATGCAAAAAAAATGAATTTACTATAACAGCAAGGTTCCAACGACTTTTTGTGTCTTTGAAAACGTAATTTTCAAAAAATATATTGTTTTTTTTCACATATAAAGTAGTAATTTTATAAAAAAACAGCGAGAAAACGTCAAAACATTAGTAACAAACACTAACATTTTGACGTTTTCTCGCATTTATTAAATCGAAATTTCCTCAATATTTTTAAAAAAAATAGTGAAAACTAAAATTATATCGTTTTCATAGACAAAACGTACATTTTTTCTTACGAAAATTGATAATCACTCGCTGACTATTCTCTAATCAAAGCTTGCGTTGTACAGCGGAAGGAACCACCTAACATTCTAGAAACATGGTAATCAATTGCCTCAACTTTGATACCTTTTGCTTCTATTTGAGGAATTAAAGTTGTAAACGATTGGTCCGTTATATACGTTTCTTCGTTAAGCGGTAGACCATTTGTCACTAAATACGCTGCTTCTTGCAAAGTAACGTGAATTTTTTCCCAGTTTGCTAATTGCGCAGGAAGTCCATCCAAAAAGGCCTCTTCACAAACAATCATCAAGCCTTCTCTCAACAAGCTCAACGCACAATCTAAGTGGAGAATATGCGGATGTAACCGAACCGGCACCACTTCATAACCAAAATGACCAATCATATTGGCTAACCACTGAATTCCTGCTAGGTTACTTGCCAAGCCAGAGTAGCCCACAAAAATTGTTGTTCCTAGAACTAAAACATCGCCGCCTTCAATAAAGGGACCTGCTTCACTTAAAGCCCCTTCAGAAATGTCAGGTTGTGGCGCAGCAAAATAATAGCCTTCTGCTTCTTGTGTCCACTGCTGAATAATCGGACGAATTGGTAAAATTTCTTGTCGACGGTGTTGAAATCTTAAGTTTCCTTCTATTAAGAGATTGCCAATTGTAAAAAAAGGGTCTCGTGAAAAGAAGTTACTATATCCTACGCCCAATTCCTTGCCATGTTCTTTTTCATAGGTTGTCAATAAACGTGGACGAAATACTTCTACGCCATAAGATTCTAATACTCCTTGCATGACTTCTTTTTCTTTTTCCCAACGCACTTGTTGTTCTGGTGCAAAGTCTGCTAAATCACGCCCTTCATTATTCTGTGTTAAACGGGCATTTTCCTCTGTTAAAAAAGTCGTATCCGCTTCATCAAATTTATCTGGTAAACAAAATTGCGATTGTGCTAAAACAACTGAACGCAACGGTGCAAATTCACTTTCAACATGCATTTTTTTCATTATTTGACCTCACTTTTATCTGGTTACCTTCATTATAACAGAGATAAAATTTTTATGCCTTCAATGAAGAAAAAGCAGAACTTCTATACGTTCTGCTTTTTCTTCATTTTGTTATTTACCAATACCTTTATCTTTAATCTCAGCTTTTTGCCCGGTGCCATCTACTAAGCCAAAAATAATCTTCGCTTGGTCTGTATTATCAATTTGTCCTGAAAAAGCTTCTGCTTGTGGGCCATAAGCATAGACATTTACATCTTCTCCTGTGTGTCCGCCAGTAGTCCAACCAGTATTCGAACGTTCATCAAAAATCTTTCTTAATGCCTGAGCGATTTTTTCAACATCTTTTGACTCCGCCGCTGTTTTCACTGCTTTCAATTCAGCCTCACTTAATTGAAAATCAATATACTCAGTCACTGTTTTTTCCACATTACCATTTTTAATAATTTCTTCTGCCATGAAATCAGGCGTGCGTTTTGCCGCATGTAAAGGCTCCGTCAACCAGTTGTATTGATCTCCTTTGCCTAAAGACAAGCCACCTGTTGAATGATCTGCAGTTGTAACCACCAATGTTTCACCATCTTTTTTGGCAAAATCGATGGCCTTTTCAAACGCCGCTTCGAAGTCTTGCATTTCGCTCATCGCGCCAACAATATCATTGCTATGCCCGGCCCAATCAATTTGACTACCTTCAACCATTAAAAAGAAACCTTTTTCATTTTTATCTAACCGTTGAAGAGCCGCTTCTGTCATATCAGATAATGAAGGGACTTCTTCCGTTCGGTCAATCATTTTAGGTAGCCCGCCTGGTGCAAACAAGCCTAAAATTTTGTCGTCTTGGTTCTCATTTAACGACTTTTTGTCTGTGACATGACCATAACCCGCTTGGGAAAATTCTTTGACTAAATCACGATCTTTCCGGGCAAATAATTCGGAGCCGCCGCCAAGTAACACATCGACTTTGTGTTGTCCGTCGATTTGATCATCAAAATAGTCATCGGCGATTTCTGCCATATTTTTGCGTGAAACATTATGTGCGCCATATGCAGCAGGGGTTGCATGTGTTATTTCAGATGTTGCTACAAGACCCGTTGATTTCCCCACTTTTTTCGCACGTTCGAGCACTGTTTCTGTTTTGGACTTGTCATTATCGAGTGCAATAGCATTATTATAGGTTTTCACTCCGGCAGCCATCGCTGTCGCTGCGGAAGCTGAATCGGTGACATTCTCTTCTTCATCTTCTGGATAAGTGGCTTGCTGTCCGACCAAATAGGTATCAAAAGCTGTTTGGGGAACACGCTTGTCTGAGTGATTGGCTTTGAAATAGCGATAGCCCGTTGTATACGGATTCCCCATGCCATCTCCAATCATAAAAATAACATTTTTTACTGATGCTTTTTCAGATTCAGTTGCCTTCGCTTCAGCAACCTCTGTTTGTTTTTCGCCGCTTTTCTGTTCAGATAAATTTGTACAACCCGCTAATGTTGTGAATGTTAATAAGGTAACCCCTAGCAAAGCTCTTTTCTTCATTTCCTTGTTTCCTCCTTCATATCTACCCATACATTGACTATAACAAGTCTTAGTTGATTTCTGATAAATAACAAGTAAACAAAGTGTTAAGTTGTTGTATTGCTTCTGTTAAGTTCCTTATTTATCGCGTCTTGCTGCTCTTTTTTCGGCCTCTTTGCGTAATTGTTTCTGCGCTTTTTTTGAGCCGCGTTCAATATCTTTGAGTTTCTTTCGTTCATGGAAATCTGTAAATAAACTTTCTAAATCATAGTCTTGCGGATATAGATCTTGTGCTTTCGCTTGTAATTTCAACCGTCTTCGTGGTACATTTTCAATTTTATCATTCACAAATACTTGGATTTCTTGTTCACCCTCATCTGTAAAAACCAACCCAATTTGTTGTGTTTCTGTCAATAGGACACGATCACCTTTTTGATAACGGTGTGTTTCTTCTACAAACGTGGCAAAGGTCGTTTCTTTTGCTTTCAGGGGTTTAAATAGACTTCGATTAGTAGGGTATTCTTTCCGCTGAATATAATGAGCCGCCTTTTCAATGAGCTGTGGCTCCATCTTCATTTTACGTGCAATCCAAAGCGCCTGACTATCGCCAACTTCACCAATTTTCAATTGATATTTGGGCGTTAATGTTTCACGATCGAAGGCCATTGCGGCGGGCACAAAATCGTCATGCTCTTGGGCAAAACGTTTAATTTCACCATAATGGGTCGTTGCAACTACCAAGGCTCCCTTTTGATACATCGTTTCCATGATAGCAATCGCTAAGCCAGCTCCTTCGTTCGGCTCGGTACCACTGCCAATTTCATCTAATAAAACAAGCGTGTGTCGCTTAACATTACGCAACATTTCCGCAATATTTTTCATGTGCCCAGAAAAAGTGCTTAACGCATTTTCCAGATTTTGCTGATCACCAATATCGACAAAAATTTCATCTAATACTGGAATCTCTGTGCCTGCTTGTGCTGGAATTTGCAACCCAAATTGTGTCATGACAGTCAATAAGCCAACTGTTTTCAAGACAACCGTTTTACCACCAGCATTGGCACCTGTAATGACAAGTCCTCGATACTCTGCTCCTAAAGAAAACGTCAATGGTACTGCGTGTTCTAATAAAAGAGGGTGTTTTCCTTGAACAATGCGCAAGCGTTCTTCTTTGTTTACTTTTGGCGTAATCCCACCAATTTCGCGACTATACTTTCCTCGTGCAAAAATAATATCTAAGGTGGTCATTGTATCGACGGCTTGATCGACTAGTCGTTCTTGCTCATTGATTAACCCTGTTAGTTCTGCCAAAATTTGATATTCTTCCGCTGTTTCTTCCGCTTTTAAGAGTGTCAATTGTTCATTTAATTTACTAATTGCTACAGGTTCAATGAAGACCGTTTGTCCTTTATTGGATTGCTCAATGATTGTGCCTGAAACCTTATTTTTATAGCTAGCTTTGATTGGTACCGTGTAATGTTCCCCTTTTTTCACCATCATATTTTCTTGAATATACAGTTGATTATTTTTATTACGTAAAAATTTGGTGACTTTTGTTTCAATTTCTTGTTGGCATTCATTGATTTGACGCCGGATTTTCCGAAGTTGTCGAGAAGCATCGGTGGCAACTTTTTGATTATGGATTTTCGTATAAATTTGTTCTTCAATTGCTCTGAAATCAGCTAAGTGCTGGCTGTAACTAAATAGGCGTGGTGTTTGGTATTGATTTTTTTCAAAAAACTTCTGGATTCGCTGACTACTTCTTAAAAAGTCAGCGACCTCAATCAATTCGTTTGGTGTAAGGATTAAGCCTTTTTTCACTTGTTGAAGCAAGCGGGTAATTTGGCTCAAGCCCATGAAAGGGACGTGTTGTCCGCTATCAATAATTAAGCGGGCCTCGGTTGTTTCCGTTAAGCGGGACTGCACTGTTTCTAAACGTGTTGCAGGGACCATTTTCGCCAACCGTTCTTTACTATACTCGCCAATCGCACGTGTTTGAACTTCTTTAAGAATTGTTGTAAATTGTAATTTTTGAATGGTTTCATGATTCATTTGTTTTTTCTTCCTTTCTATCACGAAAAGAATACCTGGCGCCTTTAAATAAAAACCAGTTTCTACAGAAAAAAGAGGACAGCGTTCTACCGCTGTCCTCTTTATCATTGGATAAAGGTTACTAAAGAAACCTCTTTTAAAGGAGGTATTTAGTAATTGAGATGACTGACAGGTATCACTTTCTAAGCACACCAAATAAACCTTGCTTGGTTCACTGGTTATTCAACTTATCAATTAGATACCTACGACACTCACCAAAATACCCCACATTCATTTGTTGGTTTTTATTTATTCTCCACTTGAGAGTAGCAAATCTGGTGGAGAAAGTCAACTAAAGATTGGCCCTTTACTTATTCAATGTCTTTTTCATCATGGTTAGTAACGTTTTCACGTCTTCTGTTCTAGTGTCCCCTGTTTCTTGATCGATAATTGAGCTGTAGACATGAGGAATGATTTTTTTAACGCCGGCATCCACCGCAATTTGAACAATTTCTTCAAAGTTTTCTAAATCAATGCCCCCTGTTGGTTCTAAATAAAAGTCATACTTGGCACAAGCTGCTGCTACTGCTTGATATTCTTCTTTGTGAGCCAAGCCTTTCATCGGGAAATATTTAATGGAACTGCCCCCCATGTCTTTCAACAATTTGATGGTGGTTTCGATAGGCACTTCCGCCGCTGGCGCACCCGAGCTTAACGGACCTGTCGCAATGTTGACATAGCCAACTTTGCCTGTGGGTGAAACCAAGCCATTAATCACTGTTTCGTCTTGACGAAGTAAGGCCCGCGAAGCGCCGACACCTGTGAAGACTTGGTTCACGTGTTGCGGTTGTAGAACTTCTGATAAGCGAGCCACCATTTGACTTTGATTAGGATCGCCAGCCCCTAAGCCGACAGATAAAGCGTTGTTGGTTGCTGCTTGGTATTTTTTCATATCGTCAATGGCTGCTTCATCGGTTTCATAGTTTTTTGAAAGGACGCCTAACACAACATGCCCTTCTGCTGCTTCATAACAGGCTTGGGCATTTTCTACTGAATTGGCTAAAACGTTTAAACAAATGCGTTCTTCTAAATAATTAGGTTTTAATGACATGGCTTATTTCTCCTTTGTGTCCATAATTTCTTGTAATCGTTGCACGATTTTGTTCATTTCTTCTTGATTGACAGAACGAATGTCAAATTCAATGATGCCATTGTTGGCTTGATATTCTCGCGTATAAATGGCTGGACTTTCTGCTTTTAACGCTTGGATGACTTCCTTGGCGGTTTTTCTGCCGTCCACTTTGACACTGGCGCGATAAATGTCTCGGCCAGCGCCATCTTGGACAATTTTGGCGGTTAAATCTGACAGGTTGTTGATGGCTTCAACAAACGGTTTTAAGCGCTCTTGCATCGAAGCCCCTGATTCACTGCCATGCGCCAAGTATTCTTCCACTGCTTGCGTAAAGCCTAGGATATTGTCTTTGCCAATTTTCATTGCTCGACCAATGCCTTTGCCTTGTAGGCGCACCCAGTCAATGTATTCTTTTTTCCCGACCACTAAACCAGCACTTGGCCCTTCAATGGCTTTGGCGCCGCTGTAAATCACCAAATCAGCACCTGCTTCGGTGTATTTGAAAAGATCTTCTTCTGCTGCCGCGTCAACAATTAGCGGCACCTTGTGGCGTTGCGCCACTTTGGCCGCTTCGGCTACCGTCAGCATACTTTTTTGCACGGTATGATGGCTTTTGATGTATAGAATGGCCGCTGTTTTTTCAGAAATCATCATTTCCACGTGTTCTGGACTGCACATGTTGGCGTAGCCAGCTTCCACCACTTGGCCGCCGCCTTGCGCTACCATAACTTCTACAGGCGTGCCGTAGTCCACGTTGTGCCCTTTAGGTAAAACAATCTCCCGCTGTTCGATCTTTTCTGAATAGGGATGATACGCGTGGTACAAGCTGCCTTTTCCAATCAAGGCAGCCACCGATTGGGCAATCCCCGCCGAAGCCGAGGAAACGATTTGGGCATCTTCTACCTTCAACAAGTCGGCTAAAAAGGCCCCTGTTTGCACACTAAGTTCACTCATTTCAAAGAAATGTTCGCCGCCGAATCGTTGAGCCGCGAGGACTGCCTCCGAAACTTTGGAGACACCTAGAATGGTCATCTTGCCAGAAGCATTAATGACTTCTTTTAAGTGGAATTTTTCGTAACTATTCATTATTTTCTCCTTTATAACAAACCAAAGAATGAAGTGACCAAACTAACTAAGACAATCGTGCCGATAATGATACCGTAACGTGGGCCTTTTTTTACCATGAAGAAATAAATAGCCATGACTGCTGCTAAAGGAAGTAACCCTTTCATAATTTGATCTAGGATATCTTGTAAAACAATCGTGGCACCGCCAGTAACTTTAAACGTCATCGGGCTAGCAATTTTAACATAACTCGCACTTAAAGCGCCCATCATCATCATTCCTAAAACATTTGCTGAATAAATGACTTGCTTAATTTTGCCGTCTTTTAACAAACTTAAGATTGAATTACGCCCTAATGTATAGGACTTATTCACTAACGTCCAACTGATGTATAATGTAATGGCTGTGTACAGAACCAACGGACCGATACTTCCAATCACGTTACCTCCTTTAGCCATTGGAATAAAAATGGAAATGATTAACGGCATTAATGCTGCCCAAATAATCGAATCGCCAATCCCAGCCAGCGGACCCATCAGCCCAGTTTTAATCGATGTGATCGCCGTATCAGAGATCGCTGCGCCATTGGATTTTTCTTCCTCCATAGCAATTGCAATCCCTTGAATGGAAGCCCCTACTGTTCCTTCAGTATTAAAAAAATTCAAATGACGTTTCAGAGCTTCTTTTTGTTGTTCTTCATCGTCTGCGTAAAGTTTTTTAATTGCAGGAATCATCGATGCACAAAAAACTAAACTTTGAAGACGTTCATAAGAATTTGATAATTCACAGCCTAGTTGATAAATCCAAAAGGCTTTGGATAATTCTTTTTTAGTAATTTTTTTCTGTTCCAATTGTTGTTCATTTGCTTGTGTCATTTGTTCCATTATGCTGCCTCCTCACTCAATGCCTTGTTTCTAACTAAAAAGGCAATACAGATTCCTAAAATAGCGACGGCCATAACTTCTGCGCCAAAATATACTACTGCAACAAAACCAATTAAAAAATAAGGAATCAAATTTTTCTTGCCAATTACCATAATTGTTAAGGCGAAGCCTAACGCTGGTAAAATACCACCCATTACTTCAAAGCCGTGCATCAACCATGCTGGGATAACTTCTAAGACTTTATTCACCACGGATTGACCAAAAAAGTTCGCCGCAAAAACCAAAGGAAAGCGAATTAAAAATCCCGCTAAAGCTGGATAAACAAACGCAGCTCGGTAAATCCCCCCATAATTTAACTCTTCTGCATATTTATCAGCCATATGCACCCACGTCGCATTGATGGTCCGCCGTAATTGATCCATAAAGACGCCTAACACACCAAAAGGAACAGCTAGTGCAACAGCCGCCTCGGCATTCATTCCCACACCTAAAGCAATTGGAATCGCAATTGCTGAAGCTAAAGCCGGATCACTAGGCACATTGCCGCCCGGTGTGGAGGTGACTCCTAGATAAACAAGTTGAATCCCCGCACCTACAACCATTGCTTCACTAAGTTTTCCTGTTGCTAAACCAGCCACCAACGCTGCACCTAATGGCTGAGACAGCATGCCTGAAAATGTGTACCCAAAACGCAAACGTGCAAACCAATAATAAAGTCCCATAATAATTGAAACACCTAAAACGCCCATATGATTCTCTCCTTTTTCTCTGATTATAGTGATTGATATTTTTCAATTAATTTTTGAATTGGTAGGGGATTTTCTTCGGGAATCGCTTGGAAGAAAACATGGATGCCCTTCGTTAAAAGTTCAGTCAAAATTGCAACATCTTCTTCAGATAAATTGATATTTTTTAAAACATTTTTCCGATTTGGTCCGCCACCTAAGCCACCAACTTGAATCTCCTCTTTAATAATTTCTTGGTCCACCATCGCTTTTAAGGTCGTTAAATCTGGCACTAAAAATAACACCTTTTTCTCTTCCTTTTCTTGCGATTCCCAATATTCTTTGGCACTTTCAATCCCTTTAATTACTACAGAAACCCCTGGAGGCGCCGCCATTAAATAAATACTTTGTAAAAATTCATCTTGCTCTAGTTCATCACTCACTACCAAAATTTCATTTGCACCTGATTGTTGTAACCATTTAGTCACTACTTGTCCATGGATTAAACGACTATCGACTCTTGTTAATACGATTTTTGACATTCTGTTCACCTGTACTTTCTTATTTTGGAATTTCTAAAATTTGACAACTGTCTACTGCTGCTTGTTGAATCATCTCTGCATCTTGTAAACGAAATCCAGGACCACTTTGTTTCATGACGGATTCTAATAATAACGATGTGCATAATCCTGACACAATCAGGAGGTCATAATCTTTTGATAAACGTAATGCAACGTTACTAGGTGTGCCGCCTTTAACATCTGTTAAAATTAGCAACTGGTTGTGCCACGTTAATTGGTCAATTTTTTCTGTGACTCGTTCTAAATAATCCCCCAGTGAATCCTCTGCTTGTAATGCTACTTCATGTACATTTGTGACTTCTCCTACAATCATCTGGACGCTTTTGACTAATTCCAAGCCCCAACCATTGTGTGTTAAAAGTAAAATTGGTTCATTTTCCATAAACAAACTCCTTTGCTAATTAATCATTTTATTAAAAGCAATAAGTGTGCCAACTTTCATTTCCGTTTGAATTAAGCCTTTTCAAAGAGCAATTCATAAATATAGCGCACTTCCAAAGGTGGAATCAACAGATTATAGGACACTTCAAGCGGTCGAAACGCCATTTTTATGACAGATACAGCTTCTGGCAACTCTCGATATGACACTTCATAAGCTGTCGGGTCATATTCTGGATTCAACAATTGCCGTTCTAACATACAAGCACAATGAATGATAAAACGAAGTAAAACCTTTTCGTCACTTTTTATTTTAGTTTGCAAGCAAATGTCTGAATAAATCTTAGCTAATTCGATTGAAATGGTTGTAGGATTCAAAACCGTTAGTAAGTCTGTAATAGCTTCGATTGATAATCCTTGAATATATTTAGCTGAAACTTTCTTTAGTAACTCTTGGTTTTGTTTTTCTTCTAAATGATGGTCTAATAATTCGAAAACTAGCTGAATACCCCGCTTCGATAGTAAATCTTGTAAAGAAATAAACGGAATATCTGGCACTTCTGTCTTTACGGTGCCAATGATACCAACGATTTTCTCTTCTTTCCGAACAAAAGAATGCAAGCGATCAATGTCTTCCACTTCTCTTTTCTCTAAAGTAATGATGCGTACATTCGTTAGTAATTCATTGGGAAAAGTTTTTAGTAACAACTGTTCAATTTTAATAGCAGTCCCCATGCCAGTTAGACAGGAAATAATGAGAACTTTTGCCTCGTTGAAGCGACCTTTACTGCAAATCAAGGCGCGATGATTTTTTTCTTTTAAGACTGGTAATAGATACTCAAACGCCGTCGATTCATAAATGACTTCTCGGGCCACTTCTAGCAATGTTAATAGATTGATATTGCTAATTAGCAGCACTTCCATTTGAAACGTTTGACTGATAGCATTACCAAAGTAAACCAGGGAACCGATGTCCACCATTAAAATAATTTTTTTATACTGATTTTGCTTTACAATTGTACGGACTTTTTCTAATGTTTCTTCCACTGATTGATTAATCGGCATATCAACTGCACGCATGACCGTTGTTGAAAACAGAAGGTTGGTGTACTCAACCATGCTACTGGCCGTCGCGGCACCATGTGCAACGACGATAACGCCACAGTTTTCTTCATCTGAGTGCGCTCTTTTTTTAGCTGTGACTTTACGAATAAATAGATCGAAAAAGAGGATTTCCGTATCAGCAAAAGAAATCCCAAACAATGTTTGTAGAAAGTCCACCATGGTCTTAGCAGCTTGATACTGGGTTACTTTGCCAGAATAGATATTTTTGGTATCTGAATAAAATGTTTCATTCATTTGTGCAGAATAAAAAACAGCAGAATAAAGGTGGACAATTAAAATATTCTGGAAATCCTCTGTCAATTTTTCTTGGATTAATTGTTCAAAAAAGACAATGGCTTCTTGAATTTTTGGCTGCAATGTTTCGTCAATGGCCTCTAAGGCTAGCGGTTCTTGAGCAAAAATGTCCATATCATAAAGTTGCTCGACTTTGTTTTGCATGATTGCTAGCGCATCCTCTGTCGAAAGAGTTAATTTTTTCAAATCCGCATATTCTTTCAATAGAAAATTATAAAAACGATCATTTTTCAGACTTTCCGATTTGAGTAACTCTTGACTGCTTAAATAAAAATGGTTGTATTGAATCGTGAGGCCATCGTTAGGTATCCACTCATTAAAAGCCAGCAGACTTTCTACATCAGGTTGCTCTTTGACTGTCCCCTCGTTTGCTTCAATGCAAATAGTTTCCGTTAATTGATCGAACACTTCTAAATAGGCTTGTGCGCTCATAAATTGAATCGCCGCTTTCAATTCGCCAACGTTGGCTTCAAAATGAGTAAACGTTAATTGTTTCAACGCCTCATAACGAATATGGATATTCTTTTGAATCCGTTGACTTTCTTCTAAGAAAAAGGACAAAATCAATTGAATTTTTTCTTTCAAAGAGCGCTCGGCTAAAGCTGGAATAGCTAATGTCACAGGGATCCTTCTTAAAAACGTTTTCAAAAAATGTTGATTGACTGCTTCGGTTGTTGCAAAAATAAATTTTATCGATACATTTCTTTGTTTTTCGGCTTCGCCCATCCGTGTAAAATACCCTTTATCCAAAACTGTAAACAATTTTTCTTGGCCTTCGCTCGTTAATCGATGGACTTCATCTAAAAATAAAAAACCGCCATCTGCCAACTCCACTAAGCCTTTTTGGTCATTGACGGCACCAGTAAAACTGCCTTTTTTATAGCCAAACAGATGCGAAGTTAATAATTCTGGATTGTTGAAATATTCTGCACAATTAAAATAAATAAACGGAACTTCTTGGTTCATTTTAACTTGATAAAATTGGTGTAATTGTTCCGCAATTAAGGTTTTCCCCACCCCAGATTCTCCAGTAAGTAAAATATTCAAGCCATTAGGCGGATATAAAATAGCGGCTTTCAACTTCTTGATGGCGTCTGCTAAGCTCCCATCAAAACCAATTACGTTCGCAAATGGATTCATTTTCAGTAGCTGCTTTTTCTTATGTATCTGTTCTGTCTGTTGATAAATGTCCTCTTGCAGCGAAGCGAGGGAATCATAGCATGTGCTACTTTTAAAAAAAGGAAACTGTTCCTCTAAGTAGTCTTTATCAAAAAATAACACCGGTCTTGATTTAACTTTAACGACTTGGTCTTTTCTCACTAATTCTGAAAGCTCTTCACTAACAGCGGTTCGGGTATAGCCAGAGGTCTGACTTAATTGCGAAGCCGTTGCGGGCAACAAGGTTTCTTTGCTACTTGGATTTTGTACGTGAAACTGTTTTAACGCTTGATGAATATTATCAATTCTCATAGTCTTTTCCCCATTTCTTTTTTGATCCAAAAGTTAATTTATTATACATTAAAACGGAAGCGGTTTCTTATTTACCATAAAAAAAATCAAGTCTTTAACCAAAAGATTAAAGACTTGATTTTTATTCTCCGTATTGTACAAGTTGTGTATTTTCACAATGAAAGTCCAAGAAATCTTGGATTTTTTTGCCATTGAAGTAGTTATCAATGACTCGCATGACCGCATTGTGGCAAACAAATAGGTAAGTTTCCTCTGAAGCCAAGGCTTCCTCAATCAGGGGATAAATTCGACCCGCGACATCTAG
The DNA here is from genome assembly GCF_050536915.1 of Enterococcus sp. DIV1316a. Classification (NCBI taxonomy): domain Bacteria; kingdom Bacillati; phylum Bacillota; class Bacilli; order Lactobacillales; family Enterococcaceae; genus Enterococcus; species Enterococcus sp. DIV1316a. Next base: position 2,376,830 of record NZ_CP172913.1, read on the forward strand.
GACTGATTCCCCTTCTGGAAACGGCAAGGAAATCTCAGAACGATTTTCTTGGAAAGCCGTTGTTTCAATCGGTTCACCATCATAAATGCCAAAATTCATCTCAATTAAACGAGGTTCTGTTTCAATCGTCAATTGATTTCGTTCTGCAATTTTACGGGCTGTTTCTTGCGCCCTTTTTAAAGGCGACGCCAGTAAACGGTCGATTTGAATTCCTTGTTTGGCAATTTTTTCAGCTACCAATTCCGCTTGTTGATAGCCTTTTTTGGTCAATTGCGCTTCCGCATGACCACAAATTCTACGGGCCACATTATAATCTGTTTCACCATGTCTCACTACGTACAGCATTTTTCCACCTCAGTTTTTTGTCTTGTGTCTATTTTATCTGAAATTTGGTCACAATAACACCCTATTTAGCGGTAACTTTCTGGTAATTTAAATTTGCCTTCTTGCTCAAACTGTTCGCCTACTTGGAATAAGAGATCTTCACGTCCACGAGCAGCCAGCAATTGAATGCCTAAGGGTAACCCCGTTGCCGTAACATGTGTGGGCAAGCTGATAGCTGGTTGTCCTGTCAAGTTCGCTAGTTGAGTATACGGTGTTAGCTGTAAACTTTTATCAAAATAATCATAGATTAATTCAGCTAGCTCTGCTTCTGTTAATTCTGCTGCTTGCTCCATTCGTTGACGAATGTGCTCACTTTGCAAATCTTCATTAATTTTTGGTGCTGAAAAAGCCGTTGTTGGTGATAAAAACAGATCAAATTTTTGAAAAAGTTCTTCCATCGTTACTGCTGCTTGATCCCACAACTGTAATGAATGAACATAGGTGGCTGCTGGAATCTTTTGGCCAAATTGATGCATGGTCCATGAAAAAGGTTCGATTTCTTCTTTACGAATTGGGCGCCCGAGCCCCTGTTGAATGCTGTTCATCATTGCTGTAGTTTCTGCGCCGTTCATTTGATAATAGGAGCGAATCAGCGCTGCACCATCGACTGGATAAGGAATCTCAATGATTTCATGACCAGCGGCTGCCAGAAAATCAGCCGCTTGTTTCGCCGCTTGTGTTGCTTCTGGCGAAATCAGTGAGCCGATAGGCGAAGCGGTACACAGAGCAATTTTTAGCCGTTGTTTTTTAGGGTGTGTTTGCCATTCTGCCAAGGGCGCTTGGTAGGGGGCGCCACTGTGGCTACCACGTAGGCCATAAAATAACGCTTTGGTGTCTCTCATAGAAATAGTCAACGCAAAGTCAATCGAGGCACCTTGCCAGCCTCGCCAGCCTTCTGGGCCGACAGGCATGGAGCCACGGCTAGGTTTTAAGCCAATTAAGCCACTAAAAGAGGCGGGAATTCGGATGGAGCCACCGCCATCGCTAGCGCCGGCTATAGGAACAATCCCGCTAGCGACAACTGCGGCAGCGCCGCCACTGGAACCGCCTGGCGAATGTTCCAGGTTCCAAGGATTGCGGGCTGGCCCGTAAAGCGCAGGGTCCGTAATATTTTTAAAGCCAAACTCTGGAGCGTTGGTTTGTCCTAAAGGCATCAAGCCAATCGTTTCTGCTTGTTTGACAAAGTTAGAGGTCGTTGTTGCAGTACTATTTTTAAAAAGTTGCGAGCCGGCCGTTGCTGACCACCCCGCTTTTTCTTGGCCTAACATTTTCAATGGAAATGGCAAACCAGCAAATAGTGTGTCCTGCTGTTTATTTTTTTGATAAGTTGCTTCTGCTTCTTGGCTATCAAAGGTTACAAAGCCATTGATCTTTGGATTTAACTTTTGGACTTTTTTCTCAATATCCTTTAAGAGTTCTATGCGACTTACTTTCTGTTCTTTTAATTGTTGTACCCAATATAGTCCGTCTTTCATACAGACCCACCTCCTATACTATTCCGTATTAGTATAGCATGGTTTTTAGAGGTCATCCTGTGATGGTGATTTTCATTCGTCAAGTGCTTCTCTAATTTAAGTAAATAATTCGCCAATGTAAGGAAGCAACTGCGGATGCAGTTTGTAGCCTTTATACCGTGTATTTTGGATACCTTGTTTTTTAAAACCCCCTACTTGAATTTTTTTATTTAATTTTGTCAGCTGTTTGGTCATTTTTTTTCGATTATTGGCTGTTTCTTCTGTGTCATATATTAATTTACACAGGCGCTCCATTGGTAAGTGTTCTTTTGGCGTACTATACAAGACAGCCAGTAGTGCACGTTCTGCGGCTGTTAGCTTTATTCCCTCTACATCTAACTTTTCATCTTCTCGTTGGATGGGTTTATTTAATTCTGCCAAAAGGAGATTTTCTCTTAACGTATCCAAAGTCGCATCCAATCGTAACCAATTGAGAATGCCATATTGATAGCTAATGCTCAATTCTTCCGAGGTAGGAATGTCTTCCGAGCGAAGAAACAACGGCGTTTTAACTCTGGCTAATTCCTTTAGATATAAATATTGTTCTTTGCGAGGAATCGTTTCGCTGAGAATGATGGCATCAAATTTTCGATAAAACAAATGACTTTCCTTAATTTCACCAATCAGACACGTCGTACAAAAAACTTGGTGATCTAAATGCTGTAAGCGGTTTTGAAAAGCAGTTTCTGATAAAATATTTTTTGTGATGACCATTATTTTCATTCTTGATTCCTCCTTAATTCTTTTTTGGTTCAAAATTTTCTCAATTTTCGTGTTTTGTTTTGATATATTTAGTATACTGGAAATTTTTCGAATTAAAATTTAGAAATTTACAAGCAAATCAGTCATTAACAGTCATTCCTGTAATCCCCGATTTATAAAGGATTTCCAATAGTCTTATTTAAAAAATGTTTGTTATTTAATCCTCAACGTGCTATTTTTTTAATTTTTTTCTTTTTTATTTAACTGACAAACGTCAAAAGGTTGGTAGCTAATATCAACCTTTTGACGTTTGTTAGCTACTTTCTCTTGAAATCTTTGGATTTTTTTCTACTTTCACTAAAAAAAACAGCCAAAAATGGCTGTTTCTTTGCTGTTTATATTTATTTCATAATATCGATCAAGTCTTTTTTTGAAGCTGCCGAGGCAGGGAAATAGCTAAATACAACCCCGATAAAGACAGAAATCCCAATGGCTAATGAAACGGTCATTAAATCTGGTCGAACAGAAAACGGTAGTGCCATTGAGGCTAAGTAGGCAATAATCATTCCTAAAAGATAACCAGTAATTCCGCCGATTAAGGTCAAGGCAATCCCTTCTGTTAAGAATTGCTTTTTAATATCACTGGCTGTCCCGCCCAATGCACGTCGGATACCAATTTCCTTAATCCGTTCTGAGACCGAAATGTACATCATATTCATAACGCCGACCCCAGCAATTACCAGTGAAATAGCCGCAATTGCGGAAATAAACAAGGTTAAATTATTTAATAAAGAGCCCATTTCTTTGATGGTATCTTTAACATTATATTCTTGATACGTCCCACTGTTTTTCATGGTTCCTTGTTGAGAGAGAGTTTTTATTGTTTCTTTCAATACTTGATCTGGTTGATAGCCAGGTGCTACTGTTAGTTTCAACGTAGATGTATCTTTTAGCTTGCCGAAATAATGTTCATAGGTCTTTTTGGGAAAATAAAGCAATGAGTCATCATTACCTGGACCAATGGCACCGCTGGTATTGGTTGTCACGCCAACAATGGTAAAAAGTTGCTCTTTATATGGAAAAGTTCGATTAACTGCTGCAGTCGGGTCTTGGTAGAGTTCTTTGGCAACCAGTTCATCCACCACCACTGTTTTATCCAGTTTTGCATTGTCTCCATCATTCAGTTGGCGTCCCGCCAACAATTCTTTGGTGGTTTTGTCGGCAAGTTCATAGGTTACAGAAAGATTTTTCGGTCCTGCTTGAAAATTCAGTGTACCTTTTTGAGCGCCATCAACTTCTCTTTGATCAAAATCAATTTTTTCTACGCCAGGAACCATGCGCACGACCCCTAAATCATTGTCGGTAAACATCGCTTGGTCACTAAACATATCCGAAGTGTTGTAGGCCGAAAAAGAAATCTTTTTCACATTTTCTTTTTGTTTTTCAGCAGATAATTTATCGACCATGTCTTCTTTAAAGCCGTTACCGATAGCCACGATGGTAATCACCGAAGCGATCCCGATGACAATCCCTAGCATCGTTAACAAGCTGCGTCGCTTATTTTTCAAAATGGAACGGAAGGCGGTTTTCCAAATAATTGAACGTTTCATGTCAGCACCTCCTCTAAAATCTTTCCATCACGAACTTTAATCAAACGATTGCAGTATTCAATTGTTTCTTCATCATGTGTCACTAAAATAATGGTGACTCCTTCATTGTTTAATTGCTGAAAGAGCGTTAAAATTTCTTCCGATGTTTTACTATCTAAAGCCCCAGTTGGTTCATCTGCAATAATAAAACTTGGCCGATTGACAATCGCACGTGCAATGGCCACACGTTGTTGTTGTCCGCCCGAAAGTTGTTTTGGATGCTTCTTGCCTTTATCTGGCAAGCCGACTTTTGTCAGAACTTCGTGGACACGATCTTTGGCTTCTTTTGGGGTTAACCCACTATATAAAAGAGGCAATTCAATGTTTTCTTCAACTGTTAGTGTTTCAATTAAACTAAAATTCTGAAAGACAAAGCCGACTGCTTCATTTCTAATTCGGGATAGTTCCTTATCAGAGAAGTCGCCAATTTCACGGTCTTCAAATAAATACGTTCCTTCAAACTTTTTATCAATAAAGCCTAGCAAATTAATCAAAGTCGATTTCCCAGAACCAGAAGGACCCATAATCGCTAAAAATTCTCCAGCGTCTACTTGGAGGTTAATATCATCTAACACATGCAGTGTTTCTTCTTCGGAATAATAATATTTATGAATATGGGATAGCTTAATCATTGGCAGCTACCTGAACATCTTGATTATCTTTTAATTCTTTATTGGGATTGGCAATCACTTGGTCTTTCCAGTTCAAGCCACTTTTGACAACTTTACGACCTAAATTTGTTTCTGTTTCAATCGGTGTTTTTTTCGCTTTGCCCGCTTTGTAAACATAGACAAATTCTTTTTCGCCTTCTTTTTGGATTGCTGCTGTCGGTATAATCATTTGCTTTTGCGGTACAGCGATGCTAGTAGACAAGCCTTCTGCCCAAGGAAAATCACCTTCTACTGTAAATTGATAACTCACTACTGGATTGCCTTCATTTTTAGCTATTGGGGTTTGCGCAATGGAAACAATTTTGCCTGGCGCTGATTTGCCTGAACCAACGGTCGTCACTGTTACTTCTTCCCCTGTCTGTAATTTATCGTAATCATACTCGGTTACTTTTCCTTGAATATTTTTCTTTTGTGTTGCAATTTTAATGACTGGTTTATCGGTACTACTCATGGCACTAGCATCAACAGTGACTTGGCCATCAATTGGTGCTGTAACGACTGTGTTGACTTTGCCACGTGTTTGTTCAAGCGTGTTTGCTGCTCCGACGGCATCACTGTTGGCTAATTGAAGGGCTTGGTTAGCTTGGGCGACTTCACTATTCGCAGCACTAACAGCTTCATTCAATTGCTGAATTTCCGCATTTAGTGTTTCTTTCTCTTCAGCCTCTTTTGCGGTGTTTAATTTTTGCTTGGCTGCAGCAACTTTGTTTAAGGCTTCATTGTATTTTTGAGTGGCTAAGTTAACGTTCTCTTGTGCTTGTTGGACTTGAAGATTGTTCCGATTAACGGCATTCGCTTGTTCTGTTTCTGTGGCTTGGATGTCTGAGTTATTGTACGTTAACAATGGACTATCTTTCTTGACTTCTTTACCATTTTCAACATTTATTTCGGCAATTTTTCCTAAAGAAGGATCAAAGAAAATATCCCGAGTATCTAGAAAACTCACTTGACCATCTAATTTTAATGAGGCCATTTCTGTAATGGTATACGTTGTGTATTCAGGTTCAACTTCTTTTGAAGAAAAAACTGTTTTTGCTCCGATAAATCCGACGACGACCACTGCGGCACCAATACCGAACCACACTTTTTTATTTCGCTTCTTCTGGCCTGACTTTTTCATTTATTTGTTCCTCCTTGATTTCTGTTGACGAGTTTGTCATTTTATTTAGTATATAATGAATAAAAAAACTGGTCCCTTCATCTTCCTATCATTCCTCTTACAGTTTTGACACATCTTTATTTAACAAAAAAACGTTTATCCTGTGTAAAAGGATAAACGTTTTTTGTTATTTTATTGTTCTAATTGACCCAACCAGCCAGATGTACCGCCTAGAACATTGGTTACTTGATACCCTTGTTGACTGAGAAACGCACACGCTTGTGCGGAGCGCGATCCCATTTGACAAATCAGATAATAGGGCTGGTTTTTATCTAATTGCTGATAATTTTCGGTTAAAGTACTTAAAGGTAAGTTGATGGCCTGAGGGACATGCCCCAGTTGGTATTCCATTTCTTCTCGTACATCAATAATCGGTAATTTTTTTCGTTTTGCTTCCTGATAAAATTCAGGCATGCCAATCGTGTTATACATTTTCTAGTTCCTCCGGTTTTACCATTCGATATAGCGCAAAAGCACCATCTAAATTTTTGGCTGAGATGCCTGCTTGTTTTAGCATCCGTTCTGCAATATAACTACGCAAACCGCTGTGACAACTAACAATGTACTCCGTTGACTTGTCTAATTCCTCCAAACGTTCTCTTAACTCATTTAAAGGAATAGAGACAGCATTTTTAAATTGACCATTGGCTCGTTCGGCGGGATTACGGACGTCTAATAAAACAGCCCCCTTAGCTAATTCGTTGGATAACTCATACCATTGAACGTTTTCACTCAATCCTTCTACAAGGTTCATCGCTGCATAGCCTAACATGTTCACAGGATCTTTCGCTGAACCAAACGGCGGCGCATAGGTAAACTCTAATTCAGGCAAATCAAAAATAGTTAACTGTCCTTTAATAGCGGTCGCAAGAATATCAATCCGCTTATCTACGCCCTTTGCCCCAATTCCTTGTGCGCCATAAATTTCCCCTGTCGTAGGATGGAAAACTAATTTTAACTGAAGATCTGTTGCGCCAGGATAATACCCCGCATGGTCTTTTCCACTGATATGCACAACAGCTGTTGTTAGTCCAGCAGCTTTAGCAGCCCGTTCGCTTAAACCAGTTGAAGCAGCGGTTAAATCAAAGACTCGCACAATGGCGGTCCCAATGCTTCCTTGATTTTTTCTCTCTAACCCAGCAATCACATCCGCTACTTGACGTCCTTGGCGATTGGCAGGAGAAGCTAAAGAAATCAGCGCATCTTCTTGAGTGATTTGTTGTTTCACTACAATAGCATCCCCAACCGCATAAATATCGGGTTGATTCGTTTGATAGCGTTCATCAACAACAATACCGCCACGTAAACCAGTTGCTACACCTGCTTCAACTGCTAAGGTATTTTCTGGTTGGACCCCCACCGACAAAATGGTTAAATCAGAATCTAATGTTTGACCGTCTTCTAAGCGAATCACTTGTCCTTCTTCTTCAAAAGCAACCGCAGATTGTCCCGTAATTACTTGAACATTGTTTTTGCTTAATTCAGCTTTGACAAAAGCGGCCATTTCTTCGTCTAATGGCGGTAAAACATGGGGTGCCTTTTCCACGAGAGTGACTTCTAATCCGCGTTTTTGTAAGTTTTCTGCCATTTCCAAGCCAATGAAGCCTGCGCCAATCACGACGGCTCGTTTTGTTTCTGGTGTCAAGGCTGTCATAATTTGATCTAAATCAGGAACATTTCTTAATGAAAAAACATTTTTGGCTTCTGCCAATCCTGTAATTGGTGGCACAAAAGGTTTCGCCCCTGGTGATAAAATTAATTTGTCATAGTGTTCTGTTAAAATTTCTGTTTCATGTTTCACTGTGATCACTTTTTCTATTGGATCAATCGCCACGACTTCATGGTGAGGACGAACATCTAAATTAAACCGTGCCTTTAACGCTTCGGGTGTTTGAACAAGCAGTTGCTCTCTTTCTGCGATTTCGCCAGAAACGTAGTAAGGCAAACCACAGTTTGCAAATGAAACAAAAGGGCCTTTTTCCATGACAACAATTTCAGCATCTTCCATTAAACGACGTAAGCGTGTCGCTGCTGACATACCACCAGCCACGCCTCCGATAATTACAATTTTCATTTATTTTCCTCCTTTAATTTGACCAGACCATTGGGACATCCCGCCACGAACGTTAATCACGTGATAGTTTTTTCTCGCTAAAATTTTGGCCGCATTTTTGCTGCGCATGCCGGACTGGCAAATCACATAGACTTCGTTAGCGGATTTGTTGTAGGCGGGAATTTTGTTAAGTGGGACATTAATCGCTTGTGGAATATGCCCTGCGCGGTATTCGCTAGGTGTCCGGACATCTAATAACGTTATCTCTTTAGATAAACGTGACTGCAATTCTTTTGTTGAAATACTTGGCGTTTTTTTAAACAATTGAAATAACATCTTTTTCTCCTTCTCTTATATACCTTATGGGGTATATTTAACATGAAAAAGTTAGACTTGTCAACTGAAGAGATTTCTGCTCTTTTTAGATTCAAAGAAAAGATAGTTGACAAAAATACCTCGTATAGGTATATTTTAAACCAATCACTACTCTTAAGGAGGGGCAAAATGACTGAAGAAAAAAAGAAAGTGCTGAATCGTTTACGCCGCACAGAAGGTCAAATTCGCGGGATTCAAAAAATGATTGATGAAGAAAAAGAATGTATCGATGTTATCACTCAGTTGAGTGCGGTCCGTTCTAGTATTGATCGCGTAATGGGAATGATAGTTGCGGAGAATCTAAAGCATTGCTTTGAAAATCCTGAAAAAGATCCTAAAGAACAAGAAGAGCGATTAGCACAAGCGATTAATATGATTGTCAAAAAGTAAAACAACGCAAACTTATTCAGCGAAAGATAAGTTTGCGTTGTTTTTTTATTTATTAGACGAATCTGCCCCGCGTTTTTTTAAATTAACAAGCATAAAAAGAATCGTGCCAATTAGTAAAATCACGACGGCGATATAAAAGCCCATGACTTTCGAACCCGTTGTGTCAGAAATTTTCCCAGTTAAAGCTGGGGCAATCACAGATGACATCATGCCGAAAAAGTTAAACACGCCCAAAGTAGTGCCAATTCCAATTTTTGGTGCATTTTCACCTAGCCAAGAAATAATAATCGGTTCTACAGCTAATTTTCCTAAGAACCCATACATAATTAAAGCAATTAATAACAACGTCGCATTACTTACTTGTACAGTTAACAAGAGCATAGCTGTTGCTAAAAATTCTAAAACAACGATGAATTGAACTTTTTTATGCATGTACTTATCCGCCAACCGACTAAAAAATAACGCTCCTGGAATAGAGGCAAATGCGACCAGCGAAGAGGACAATCCAATTGCCGCTCCTTGGAAACCACGTTCGGTACTTAAAAAATTAGGTAACCAAGTCACAATCATATAATATGCATAACAAGTGCCAAAATATAAAATATACGCAAATAGCATATGTGGCGCAAACAGTTTTTTAAAGGGCACTTTTTCTTTTACCGCTCCGTTATCTTTTTCATCAACAACGGTTGGCTGAATCAAGGCCATGTCTTCTTTATGATTGCGAATAATCACTTGAAAAGCCACTAACATACAAATAATCATAAAGGCGGAAATGTACATCATCACTTGCCAAGGCAATCCTTTTTGGGCAACTAAATAACTAGATAAAATCATTCCTAAACCTGAACCAACGGCTGAACCACTGTTGACAATAGCTGTTGCAAAACTTTTTTTGGCTTGAGGAATGTTTTGCGACGTCAACGAGTAAGCCGAGCCATAGAAAGAACCACATCCTAAGCCTGCCAATAAGCTACCTAAGTAAATTGTTCCAATCGTTTGGGCTTGGGCAATCAGTAATGCTGCCAGCGCAAACAAGATAAAGCCTGGAATTAATACACGTTTTTTCCCAATCTTGTCTACCAAGAAGCCTGCAGGAATCTGCATGACTACGTAACCGAGAAAATAAAAGCTAGAAATGGACCCTAGGGCCGTATCGGAAGCGTTACCATTTAGAGACGCGCGAATTTGTGGATAAACAGGAGAAAGCGCGGAACGATAAATCCAGATTGTTACCCAGCCCATACATAGTAAAATAACGATTTTTTTCCAATAAGCCAACGAACTTTTTGTCTTGTCTGTCATTTTCTTTTCCTCCACCAATCATTTTTTTGGTTAACGTTTCACAAGGAACAAAAGCACTACGCTTTTTTACGTAGTGACCTTTGTCCTACCTTCTTTTTTAGTTTAAATACTCAGCCAATGCATGAGTACTACCGCTACCGCCTTCAAATTGATAACCTTGGTGTTTCAATACAGTCTCAAAGGCACTTAAGAAATGCAACACATTGTCTTCGCGACTGCTGTAACCCATATTACCGACCCGCCAAATTTTTCCTTTTAAATCACCGAAGGAAGAGGCAATTTCAACTTTAAAATGATCCAGTAATAAGCTCCGCACTTTTTCACCATCAATTCCTTCTGGAATGACCACAGGAATGACTGTTGGTGTTTTTGTGTCTAACTTCCCGAAAATTTCTAAGCCCATTTTTTGCAGACTTTCAACTAAAATACGATCGTTTTTCCGATGGCGTGCGTAGACATTTTCCATGCCTTCTTGAAGTAACAAGCGCAGCCCTTCATGTAGCCCATAAATCATTGTAGTCGCTTCTGTATGGTGATTTAAGCGCTCTGGTCCCCAATATTTTTCTAATTGCGATAAATCCAAGTAGTTACTTTGAATGAACCGTTCATTCCGCGCATCCGCGCCAAGCCCTAACTCTTTTTGGTAACGGCCCGCCAGATAATCGGCTACACGTTGGTTGTAGGTAATCAAAGAAAGGCCTGAAGGTACGCTGACACATTTTTGAGTGCCTGCTACCGCAATATCAATCTTCCAATCATCGACCTTTGTTTCGACACCGCCGTAAGTCGCCACCATATCTACTACGAAGAAAATTTCATTTTCCCGACAAAAGGCGCCAATTTGATCCAGCGGTTGCATTTGTGCATTCGCCGTTTCGCCGTGGACCATCGCAACAATTTTTGGTTGATGTTCTTTAATCGCTTCAATCACCGTTGTTTGTTCAAACGGTGCGAGCCAGTCCTTTTCTAAATAAATGACTTCGGCCCGGGCGCGTTCGCAAATTTCACCTAATAAATAAGCAAACCGGCCATACGCAGGCACAAGCACTTTGTCGCCTGGCTCAATCAATGCAAATAACCCCGCTTCTAAGCCTGAACGTGACGTGCCATCAATGGCAAAGGCTTGTTGATTCTTTGTGGCAAAAGGTACTTTAATCATTTCCCGAACTTCGTCCATGATCTGTAGAAATTCTGGATCAAATTGCCCTAAAATTGGTTGACCCATTTGACGAAGTACCGATGGATGGGCTTCGACTGGTCCCGGCGTCATGATTGTTCGCCGTACAAAATTTGGTTGTTGATACATAGTAATCCCTCACTTCATTTTTAATTCTTCTCTTTTATTATCTTTGGAAAAACTCAGAAATTCATTGTTCAATTTGCACTATTTTGACTTTGTTTTTTAGACATATTCAATAACTATCTTTTGTACTCCTTTTTATTCTTCGCTATACTATAAAAAAAGGAGGTTGTTGTGATGAAAATATTAGCTGAGGTCTTGGCTTTACCAAGATTTTCTGACTTACAATTATTATCGTCTCACTCAAACTTAACACAGCCCTTGGAAAGTGTAGAAATCACGGAAACACCTGATGTGGCTGATTTTATCCCTAAAAATGTCATGATTTTAACAACGGCAATGATTTATAAAGATGATCAAGAAAAATTGAAACCTTTTATTGACTCGCTAAAACAAGCAGAGTGTACGGCTTTAGGAATCAAAGTTGGGCGGTTCCTTGACGAAATTTCACCAGAAATTGTTGCCTATGCCAGTGCCGTTGATTTGCCCCTGATTAAAATTCCTAGCACACAGCCACTAGGCGGGTTGTTGCATGAAATTGTAGGCTATCTTCGTGATAGCAAAACCGAACAGATGTCTGTAGCATTTGACATACAAAAGCGTTTTTCAACATTATTAATGCAAGATGTTGATGCTACGCGCTTCATCGCTGAATTTGCGAAAATTTTAAATGCGCCAATTATTTTATTAAGTCCTTGGCAACAGGTGATTGCCCACTCGAATTATTTTTATGGCAATCAAAAATCGGCGGAGTTTTTCATCGAACAATTATCAAAAGACCACTTTCAACAATTGGCACAAGAAAAGAAAATCTTTCGTTTACAGGATGAGCGACAAGAAAACATTCAAGTAGCTGGCTTTCCAATTCGTGTGAACGATTATTTTCCCTATTATTTATTGGTCTTATCTCCTGAACAGATTCCTTATCCTATTTCTGAATTTGCCATTGATCAGGCCATTTTAGTTTTGACTTTTATGTTATTTAAAAACCAGAAAATTGCTGAATCTTTTGAACATCTCAAAACAGACTTTTTGGACCGCTTGCTTGATACACATCAAGAAACGCTGAGTAAACATCAAAATTGGTTGGAACTTTGGAAAAATTATCGTTTAATCAACAGTGATTATTATCAATTAGCGATTGTCTACGGCGTGACTAAACCAGAAAATGAAACCCATATTCGTTATCAGCAAGCGGAAGGGCAACTAATTTTCCAATGGCTCAAAGAACAATTGCCGGAAATCCTGCCAGATGTCGCCTTGTTTAAATTAAAAAATCAAAATAAAAGTATCTTGATTTTTCAATCTAAGAAAAATGACCATTTGATGATTTTGCAAAACCTCGCTGAACGTTTGCAACAGGCTTTGCCTATTACCATTCGCTTTGCTTTCGGCAATGCTTATGAAAACCTAGAAGATTTGCCTAACTCTTATATTGAAGCTTCCTCGACATTAGAGGCTTCTTTACACGCTCAAAAACCAGCGACTGTGCAATTGTTCCATCCCAAAGGCCTAGCTGGACTTTTTGAAAAGATTGGCACTGAAGATGTTGAATACTTTTGCCAGCAACAATTGAAAGAGTTGGCCTATCCGACGGAACCGACGTTACAAGAATTACGAAAAACCTTGAAAGTTTTTTTAGATTTCAATTGCGAAATTACTAAAACGGCCAACGCTCTTTACCTTCACAGAAACACCATTAAATATCGCATGAATCAATGTGAAAAATTATTAGATACCTCTATTCAAGAGCCTGAGACGAGTTTACTCTTACGGGTAGCGTTGGAACTTTCAGAAAAATAATTAACAGGAAAATAGCCGAATAAAAGTAACGTCTACCAAGAAGAAGGACTCTACCGTTCACCACTGCGTGTTCAAATCCTATTGTTCCGAGGTCATTACTTTACATTCGGCTTTTCTTTATAATTCTGGTTCACGATTGGCATCTTTGGAATAAACGTACATTAGCGGTTCTTCACGACCAACCGCATAGGCTGCTTGTGGCACATAGGCACTCATGAAAATATAGTCCCCTTTTTCCACTGGATACCATTCATTGTCCAAATTGTACATCCCTTGGCCACTAATTAAATACGCACCATGCTCTTGGACATGCGTTTCAATATAGGCATGACTAGCGCCTGGTTCAAAAGATAAGATATGCATATTCATATCAAAGTCAAACTCTTTCGGCAATAAACTCCAAAGTAAAACGTCTGTCATTCCTTCATATTCTTCGGGTTGTTGGTCATGAATTGACCCAACCACTTTATAAGGTTGATGGCCCGCCAACGGCTGATAGCGTTTTTTATATAAGAAAACTTCTGTATCCGCTTCCTGTGCATTCGCTAAATACATTTTCATTTCAGGCGTAAAGTAGGCGTAGCCCCCTGCTTCAAGTTCATGAGTTTCTTGACCATCTGAAACGCGCAAACGACCGTCAATGACATAAACCAACGTTTGAATCCCGTCGCCACCAAAACCAGTTGTTTGTTGACCATTTTTATGAAACGTAGCAATGTAATCCACAAATGTCGCACCTAATTTAGGTGATCCCAAAATGGAAATATCGACATTTTCAAAACCAGGTACTGCATTTTGCACCAAACCATCATGGGGAATAATGGCGTAATTGTCTTTTTTTATCACAGCTCTTGATGTTAACAATTCTTTTTGGTAACCAACTCGATTATTTTTATAACCCATCACAATTCTTCCTTTTCTATCTTATTTATACGCTAATTCATATAAGGTATCTGCTAAAAGCTTGACGCCTTCAACCAAATCTGGAAATGCCGTTGCTTCTGCAGGATTATGACTAATCCCACCAATACTTGGCACAAATATCATCGCTGTCGGGTAATGAGGCGCAATAATTTGCGAATCATGCCCAGCACCACTATGCATCATACGATACTGATACTTGCCTTCTTTGGCTTTTTGTTCAATAACTTCTACAATTGCTTGATTCATCGGTACAGGGGCTTCATCCATCCAGCGATCAATCGCAATCGTCAAGCCTAATTCTTGAGCAATTGTTTTCATCCGTTCTTCTAATTCACCGGTAAAATGTCGTAAAAAAGCAGCGTCGGTATGACGGCAGTCAATTGTAAATTCCACTTCTCCAGGCACCACGTTGACTGTATTGGGTTTCGGAATAACTTTGCCGAATGTTAAAACTAACGGATCCCCAATTTCGTTCGCACGATCAATGGCTTCTGCACAAATTTTAGCAAAGCCATATACCGCATCATGACGGTAACTCATTGGCGTAGTGCCTGCATGATTGGCTTGCCCTTTTAAGTTAACCGTGTAGCGACGTTGCCCTACAATACTATGAACAACACCGACTTGGAGCTTTTCGTTCTCTAAAATATTGCCTTGTTCAATATGAATTTCGACAAATGCTTCAATGTCCTCACGTCTAGTTTGCTCCTGCCGAAAATCAAAGCCTTGGCGATGCATCTCATCAACAAACTTTTTGCCTTCGTTGTCAGAGATGTCGACTACTTCTTCACATTTGGCTTCACCAACGACATTTTTGCTTCCCCAGAAAACCGTTGGAAAACGACTCCCTTCTTCTTCAGCCATGGAAAGCACTTCTAAAGAACGCCGTGGTTTCCCATATTTATCTAATAAATATTGAACAGCCGTCATGGAAGCAATGACACCATATTGACCATCTAATGTCCCACCATTAACTACTGTGTCGATATGTGACCCAGTTAAAATCGTTTCCTGAGGAAATTCCGTTCCTGCCACTCGACAAAACAGATTCCCGACTTCGTCAAATTGCGTTTCCAGTCCAAACGCCTCAGTTTGGCTTTGCACATACTTTTGTGCTGCTAACCACGAATCTGTATAAAGTAAGCGTGTCATCCCTCCAGCAGGATCACTCCCAATTGCTGACAACTCTTCGATTCTTTGTTTTAAAACTTTTTCCAAGTCCATCACAAAACCTCCTGACTGATTACACTCTGATTGTAAACGTTTCCCTAGTCATCTTCATTGTACTTATCAAACAAAATTAAGCCTTTTTTTGTGCAAAACAACCAATGAACATCCTCTAACTCTTGGACAGAGGCGCTAATTCAATCACGCTTCTGTCCCTTTTCATTTCTAAAATAGGTGTTTAATTTTTGATAAATACGCCGTTAAACGCCTCGGTTACTCCAGTTTCTTGTGCGTAAATTGTTTCGCCTCTTAAAATTGTTTGAATCACTTGGGCCCCAATTTCACGACCAATGTAAGGACTAATTTTATTTCGATATTCTAAATCTTCTGCTTTTAAGATATACGGCGCATTAGGTTTAATTAGTACAAAATCGGCATCCTTACCAATGCTGATGCGGCCCTTTTGTGCTAAGTGATAACGGTCAGCTGGGTTTGCTGCAATCATATCCGCGAATTGTTTCAAGGATAAACCACGTTTTTGGACGGCTTCATCGAATAACACATCGACGTTATTTTGAACACCAGAAATGCCGCCCCAAGCTTCAAAAGCATTGGTTGTATCTTTTAAGTCTGGCGTACAAGGAGAATGGTCAGAGGTTACAAACGCGATTCCGCCTGTTTGCACGTGGTTCCATAAGGCGGCTTGTTGGTCCGCGTCACGAATCGGCGGCGAACATTTGACAACTGGACCAATGGCATCAAGTTCATCCGTGGTAAAATATAAATAATGCGTACATGTTTCACAAGTCACATCTATCCCTTCTGCTTGGGCTTTTAAAACTTCTTCCACACCTTCTTGACAAGCCACATGACAAATATGAATCCGACAACCTGTTTCTTTGGCAAATAAAATAGCTTTTTGAATCGCTTCAACTTCGGTAAACACAGGACGTGTAGCTACATATGCTGCTAAAGTCGTTTCGCCATTTTGATAAGCTACCGCGCCTAATTTATCCGTAATTGGCGCATTTTCTGCATGGATTGCTAGCACTTTGCCAGTTTTGGCGACTTGTTTCATTCCTTCATATAGTGAATAATCGTCGACATTTTGAAAATCTCCTTCAATTGAACGATCGCCGCACGTTCCTAAAAAGCATTTATAGCCGGAAACGCCTCCTTCATCAAGTTCCTGAATCCCGCCAGCCAAGTTGGTCGGGACCACGCCCCCAAATGACCCTACATCTACTTTTAGTTTATTTTCTCCTGCCTTGTATTTGATCTCAAGAGAGGTCTTATCCACAGTTGCTGGAATCTGATTTAAAGGCATTTCCATAAAGGTCGTCACGCCCCCTTTGGCACAAGCGGCCGTTCCTGTGACATACCCTTCCCATTCATCGCGGTAACCACCACCAGGATCGGTAATATGAACATGGGCATCCACCATCCCAGGACTAACGACTAAACCCGTCGCATCAATCACACGTTCTCCTGACAAGTCTTGCCCAATCGCTACGATTTTTCCTCCTTGAACGGCGACATCCGTAATGACTTCTCCAGTTTCTAAAATAACTAACCCGTTTTTAATCACTAACTCTGCTTGCATTTATTTTCCCTCCTGATAAGCTGTTTCTTTCACTTTTTTTGAATCCCAAGTCCATTTTTTTAACACTAAGTACAGCACAAAACCTGTGGCAAAGCCCACAAACCACGAAATATCAGCAATGATTTTAACCTGTGGAATAAATTGACCACTTAAGGAAAGAACCAACGCCAGAATAGTAGCGACATACGCCGGCTTGTTTAATCCGTAAAAAGGATTAGCTTCCTCTTTTTTGTATTTATCTACGTATAAAGCATTTAAATCAATTTGTTGCTTTTGAACAAAATAATAATTCGCAATCATCACACCAGCGACTGGTCCTAAAACAGCCCCAATTGCGTTCAGAAAAATAAAAATACTATCGGCGTTTTCCATCAGTTTCCAAGGCATAATGAGAAAGCTAATAACACTGGCAATCATGACGCCTTTTTTATACGTCATTTTTTTAGGAAACAGCGCCGCCAATTGATAACCTGCCGGAATGATGTTCCCCGTTGCATTCGTTGAAATAGTCGTTAATAAGAAAACCGACATGGCTAAGACCACCACCGCCACATTATCTAAACGATCAATAATGTTTAAAATATTCCATTCCTGAATCCCAAAATACAGCGAACCACCTAACAGAATAACCACACTGGAAAAAGCGAAAATCCCATAACCAACAACTAAACCTGCTGTTTGCCCTACAACCTGAGCACGTGTCGAGCGCGCATTCTTAGTAAAATCCGCCACACTCGCACCAGGCGCTGACCAAACGGCCACAACCGAGTTAAAAATAATCAGATACGCCACCAGTGGATTGACTGAACGAATCGCACCAGAAACTTGATAGGACAAAATTGGTGTTAAACCGCCCCCAGCTCGAATGGCCCAAATCGTTAATCCAATAATAACGACATAAATCAACGGACTTAAAATGGCGGTAAAACGGTTCAAAATTTTGCTACCACCGAAACCTATTGCCACATTTAAGAGCCAGAAAAGAGTAAACGCCATTAATTCAGGTAGCCTGAGACCAAAAAACTGGAATGATCCACCAATTTCTAAAAAGTTCGGCCAAAATTTCCCGAGAATAATTAATAAAGCCAGCGATCCTGTAAATGTTTGCAGACCAAACCAAGCAATCGCGGCCACACAACCTCTTAAGAACCCTGGCAGTTTTGCCCCGAGACTACCGTAAGTAGACTGTAAGTGCATCGCAAAAGGAATGCCATATTTAGAGCCAGCCACGCCATTCAAATTCATGAAAGTTGCTACAATGAATGAGCTTAACACAACTGCCAACATAACTTGCAGCGGCGATAAACCTAAGAAAATAAAGCCGCCCACTGCTGCATAATTCGGGATATTATGAATCGAACCCATCCATAATGTAAAAAAATTGCGCGCGCCCATTGTCCGTTGTTTCGGGCTACTTGGCAACAAATCCTCATTGTAGCCACGTGCTTTCATCGCTGTTTCTTCTTGAGCTGTTACTTGAGACACATTTTTCTCCACGACAAACTCTCCTTTTTATTAAAAATTTTTTTCTATTAAAACACCCTGCCTTCTCTTTTTTGTCACTTTTGCACAAACATGCGTACTACTCTCATCACACAAATTGTAAGCGCTTTTTATAACAACAATCATTAGTTACCCCAACTAAATAACAAACGATTCTTTGTTCACTTTGAACGAAAAAATAGCAACCTTTTTTATATCGTCCTCTCACTCTAGAAAGTAAGAAACAAATCTTTTTATTCACATATTATGTACAACTTCTCTTTTCAAATGCTGAAATACGCTTATTATTAAAAATGACATAAATAAATTATACAGTTAAATGAAATCCAACACAACATTTTTTAATCAAACACACACAAATCAGATAAACTGAAGTGGATTTTCAGGAAGAGACCCATCCTGAAAAAAGACACTGACAAAAGAGTTTTCTCACAAGATCGACAACTTTTCACAGATTCAAAATCTTCTTTTTCAATTTTTACGTTTTAAAAAATAACATTTTGAAAATAAAAAATTGCTTAATTTTAGTCAAAAAAATAAACAAAGATTTCTGATTTTATCAGAAATCTTTGTTTATAAATTTTCTTGCTACAATTCCTTTAACAAAATAAAATCCGTCTGTTCATCGTCTCCCATAAAAAACGAATGTTGACTATAATAACGGTAGCCAATCGTTTTATAAAATGCCCGCGCCGCATCATTGTGTTCCCAGACACCTAGCCACAGTGCGTTTTTACCAAATTCACGAGCTTTTTCTTCCGCCAGTTCTAACAATTGTGTTCCCAGCTTCTTTCCTTTAAACGCAGGCAAAATATACAATCGCTCAACCTCGAGCTTTTCTGGCCCCATCGGTTCCGTTTGTGCCTTCTCACGATTTAATTTCATGTAGCCAGCTAATTGATTATCGACAAAGATAAAATAAAAGTCAGAGTGGGGATTAGCCAATTCCTTTTGTAATTTTTCTAAATTGTAGGCTTCTACTAAATAGGCTTGCATATTTTCTGGGGTATTATATGGTCCGAAAGTATCTGTATAAGTTTCAATGCTGATTTCTTGTAACGCTGGTGCATCTTCTATTGTTAATTTTTTTATTTCTCCCATCAATCAGTCGTCCTTTCCTTAATAATTTCGAGTGTTCCCTTTTTTGACAAATTCCCAATCTTCGCTGACATTTTTACGCATCCGGACTAAGTACTCTGCCAATTGTGAAATTTCCACTTCTGACAAGCCTTGCAAAGCAACTTGATTCGAGTGTTGATTTTCGCGCACAATGATTGGATAAACGTTTTTCCCTTTTTCTGTGGCATAAATCCGCTTAATTTTTTTGTTGCTTGCATCTTCTTGACGATAAATGAAGCCTTGTTCTTCCAAACGCTTAATCGCCCGCGCCGCTGTGGTTCGATCAACTTTAATCAGTTCGGCGATCTTTTCTTGGATAATCCCAGGATTTTCACAGATCCTGACCAAATAAAGATATTGTCCTCGTGTTAAAGATAATTCCTTAAATTCGATATTACTGATTGAATCTAAGGCGCGCGCAATCATGCCAATTTCTCTTAAAATATCTATCACTAGGACACTTCCTTTCGCTAATATTTTATGATTGTCATTACTTTAACTTATTTTTGTTGCAAATGCAACAAAAATAAGTATAAAAACTACAGATTTAAACAATTTGAGCATTCGTGAAAATAAAATAATTATTTCTTTTGTTATATTAACAAGTAAGATAAAATTAGTTATAGCGTCTATAGGAGGAATAGTATGAAAAAATTATTTTGTGTTATTTTAGTTATTTTTTTAACAGGTTGTAGTTCTCAAAAAGCGAATGAACCTAAAAAACAAGAAAATTCTACCAATCATACAACATCAATGAAAAGCAGTGCTAATCATTACAGTTCTAGCACAGAAACAAGCTCTAATAATAAACTAAAAGAAACTTCAGAAAGTGCCAGTACCACTCAAGCTTCGGCAAAGTCTAAAAATGAAGTATCCACAAATGTCGAAGAAGCAAATTCTTTAGAAGCAACACCTTATGCTGTCGATCTTAGTAGTTTAAACAATCCACTCGTATTTAATTTTAAAGGAATGAATGTGCCAACTTCAATTACGTTAGAGAACTTAAATTCAACACCAACTGCTACCTTCCGAACTAAATTGTTTGGGGCTGAAAATGGTCAAGTGAAAGAAGCCATTAATAAATATGAGCTATCTATAAATACAATTCCTACAAAAGAGATTAGAATATTTTCAGCGGCCGATAACAGTATTCGCACCGTTAAAGTAAATACAGAATTAATTTTAGGAACTAATATTTCTTCAAACGATGAACAAAATAGATCGGGCACTTTATACTTATTCAACAATAAAAATGGTTCGATATCTTTAATCACTCCTAACTACGCAGGCAATGTTACGGATGATCAAAAAGACGTTATGCTAGAAGTAATTCAATAAATAACAAAAAAAATAATAAAGAGAAAACTTCATACTTAGAAGTTTTCTCTTTATTATTTTTTTAGGAACTCCTCTAGAAACTCGTTTTAGTCCCCACTTATTTTTCTTATTTCTTCACCCATTAAGCCCGCGATAGAAAATAGAACATTTTATTTGAAAATGAATTATTGTTCTGCAATATGCACCGTTTGTAAAAATTCTGCGACTGAGAAATGGTATTCTTTCTCTTGATTTCCTTGAATGGTTCGAATCATTTTTTCAACTTCTGGTTGCAGAGCGGCAAATTGAACTTGTTGTCCACGACCTTCTGCTGCAAGACAAAATTCTTCTAAAATATCTAACGCCGTACTATCAATGCTAGGAACTCCTCGCATTGAAAATACTACACCACTTTTTGTTTCCAATTGCAGTAACGTTTGTTTCAATCGTTCAGAAGACATGAAAAATAACGGGCCACTCAAATAAACCACCACCCAATTTTCCGTACAATCGGTCGGTACTAGCCCCATTCTTGACCAATCAACTTCCTCGACATTAATCGTAATCACGGCACTTTTCGCAATGAAAAACAGGCAACCCGCTAAGACCCCTAAAACAATCGCTAAACTCAAGTCAAAAATAACGGTCGCTACCATCGTTAAGAAGAATAAACATAAGGCTGTGTGGAAACGTTTCTGGAAGAATTCTTTAATCACCGACCATTCATTCATTCGCCACGCTGTCACCACTAAAACACCAGCTAACGCAGGCATGGGAATTTTAGACATGACTGGCGATAAAAGCAACATCGATAACAATAAAAAGACTGCATGAAAAATACCCGCTAAACGTGTTTGCGCACCAGATTTAATCACTACGCTCGTGCGGGCAATCGCTGCCGTCGCAGGTACGCCACCGAAAAATGGCAAAATTAAGTTGCCAATTCCTTGTGCCACTAGTTCCTGATTACTGTCTAATGGTTTCCCTGTCATGCGACCAGCCGAAGCGCCACAAAGCAAACTTTCAATCATACCTAACATAGCAATGCTAATCGAAGGCACCAAAATATCCTGAAACGCACTTAATTGAAGCGAACCAAGTTCCAAACGTGTATCACTAAAAATACTTGTCGGAATTTTCCCTACAGTGGCCACTGGCAGTTGAAAAACCACTGTTGCTAACGTAGCTAAAATAATCATCACCAATGAAGCTGGTATCATCGCATTCCACTTTTTCGGAAAGAACACTAATCCAAGCACCACTAAAATCGACATAACCGTCGTTGGTATACTTAAATCAAAACCCAATGAACGATAACTGCTGATTTTCTCAATTAAATTGTGGCCTTCTGAACGAACCCCAAAGAAATTATCAAGCTGCCCCAACGCAATAATAATAGCAATTCCTGAAGTAAACCCGGTAATGACCGGTGACGGAATAAAAGAAGTCAAGCTCCCTAAACGCAAAATCCCTGCCAAAAGCAAGAAAATTCCCGCCAAAAAGGTGGCCAACAAAATCCCTTGCATGCCATGCACTGCCGCAATTGACATTAAAATAGCTGCCATCGCACCTGTTGGTCCTGAAATTTGATAAAACCCACCCGAAAGGCTCCCAATCACAATTCCAGCGATAATCGCCGTGATCATGCCAGCTGCTGCAGTCGCGCCGCTAGAGACCCCAAACGCTAACGCTAACGGCAACGCGACGGCTGCGACAGTCAAACCTGCCAAGAAATCTTTTTTCAATTTTTTTTGATCATACCCTTTAAATTCATCCCTTATCATTTGTGTGTACTTTTTAAACATTCGCATCCTCTTTTCATGAAATTTCCATTCTAAAGATATCATATTTTCGGAAAGATAATAAGGTGTTTTGTGAAGGAAATCGCTAAAAAATTTTTTTCACCTCATTTAGACAAAATTGTCTAATATTTTAAGAATTTAGCCACCGCTGTTTCCTAGAGTATGATATGCTTAACTAGTAAACAGGCTTCACAAACTTACATTAATTGGGGGAAACTATTATGTGTACAGGCATCAAGATTATTTCCAAAACAAATGATATTTTTTATGGACGTACGATGGATTTTACGTTTGATTTTTTTGGCAACGAAGATCCAATTGCACCAAAAATCCCTACTCTAATTGCTCAATTTCCAAAAGGTACAGTTCTAAACAGCCAACTAAATCCTTGGACGGCAAAATATGCCTTTATGGGACTAGCAATGTCAGGCACAGATCAACCAGCGAACGATGGTAAAACCGTCAGCCTTGCTATCACAGATGGTATCAACGAAGCCGGCTTATCTGGTGATATTCAATATTTAATGGAATCTTCAACAGCACCTGCTGAAAGTTTAGCAGATCGTGGTTTAACACCTCATATTGCAGAAGAAGTACTTGCTTATATTTTGAGTAATTTTGAAAGCGTTGACGAAGTAAAAGTAGCTTTTGAAAAAATCGGCCTGTTAGATCAAAAATTCCAACTTGATTCATTGGGGGAAGTTCATTTCACCTTACACTGGACCATTAATGATAAAAATAATAATAGTATCGTTTTGCAACCAACAGATAACGGAGCGTTCGTCATTTATGATTCGATTGGCGTAGTCACAAACAGCCCAGAATACAATTATCATTTAACCAATGCACGAAACTATATCGGAATGCGCAACTACGCTATTAAAGAACCTTACACTTTAAAATCAGGCGCAACACTTGACCCAATTGAAGGTGGGACTTCTTACGGACTATTAGGAATCCCAGGAGACTTCACTTCGCCGTCACGCTTCATTCGTGCGTTATACTATTCTGACAATCTCCAAGAATTTGATAGCTCTGAAGGGATTATGCAACTCTATCGCGCCTTCCAAACAGTGATGATTCCTCGGGGGATTGGCCATTTAGGTCAAAGTAATTCTCTGTCTGATTTCACACATTATTGGTCAGGATATGATGTGACTAATCTAACCATGTATGTCCAACCAGAAAGTACTACCTCATTTACAAAATACACTTTGGATCCAGCTTTAACAGAAGTTACTACTTTTGCTGTTTCTAACGAACTACTACTAACAGATTTAAATCAATAAAAACACAAACAACGTCTCTGACTAGGTACTTGGTCAAGGACGTTGTTTCGTTCATTTTTCAGATAATGCGTTATACAACGGCGCTAATTCTTGAAGCGCCTGACAACTTTTTTCTTCAATCGTTTCAAGCTTTTCCGTCGCAAACCACAACTTACCGATCTGAAATGAGCGATTGCCTATCCGCTCTTCTAGAATTTTCCGTTGTTTTTCATCTGCTAAATAATCTTTTAAAGGCAAATGGTCCACTAGTTCATGCTCCTCCTGCGGCCAAATATAATAGCCTTCACAGTCGATGGTTTGGCTCCAAGCTTCTAAACGATTAAGCAATTGATTGTAAGCGACGACTGAGCCTGCCCGCTCCTCACTTTTGTAATGTTGAAACATCAAATACACTTGAAATTGCTTTTTGTTTAATAACAATGCCAGACAAGCATTTTCCGCTTGACGTTGCTCACTGCGATACGCAGCCCAGAAATGACTGCGTAAATTCCAGCCGTTGGTCCAGCTTTCGATTTTCGGCTTAGTGATGCCGAGTTCAGCTGGTAGACCTTGAGCGATTGCGAGGTTTAAGGCTTTCCACTTTTCCCAATGTTGCTTGTAGGTTTGCTTTAAGTCATCGATTTCTGCTGATGTTTGTTGCTCTTTGAGTTGTTTAAATGTGAAGATTTCTCGGTTGAATAGATTGAAGTCTTGATGGGTTAGGTTCATTTTATTCCCTCTTTTTAGTATCTTCTAGTTACTCTTAATAATTTTATTTTTCAATAGCCATTGTAAAAATAACACAAGGACTACAATTGGCCAAAGCGTGATTGGGAAAAAGAGCCCCACAAAAATGCCTGGTACAAGAATCGTCCCTAAAATCTGGGTTGTTAAACTCGTAGCAAAAATTGCGACAACAAAAAGCGAGTCAATTGTTGGGAAAAATTGTGCGACCGCAAACCCGATTAAAATAGCTGAAAAAACGACGGGAAAAATATCGCCACCTATCCAACCTGTCTGTAAACAAACTTGTAAAAATACTAGTTTCATTATCGCAGCGATCACCAAGATATACCAGGCTTGTTGACTACCAAAACTAGGAACTAAATGCATAAAAGATTGTCCTGAAAATAGTAATCTTGGCATTAAAATAACAAAAAGAAAAATACAGGCTGCACCAAAGCTTACCAGTATGCTTTGCTTTTCTTCAAAAGGTTGGCATAGTTTAGCCAGAGCAGCTTTCAACCATTGATAGGCGTTACCAATCACAAAAGCAGTTAATAAAGCGGGTAAAATCAGCCATAACGAAGCCATTTCAATTTTTCCAGTTCCTAACTTCGTAATAAACGATGGGTGTCCCACCAATTTCATTAAAAAGGTAAACACCACCAACCCGTTCACAATAAATAACCCGTTCATCACTTGTTTCAGTTTCTTTTTATCTACAGGAGCGAGCATCGTATCGTAGCGCTGAACAAACTGTTGCGGATGCAGCAAGCGCTGAATTTTTGTCCTAAATGCTTGCTGTTCTTGCTCGTCATAATGAAAATAAAGGTACCGTAACTTATCAGATTGCCAGACTGACAACGAAATAATCGCTCCCAACAATGCGGCTTCAGGACCGACACCAGCCCCGAAAATTAAAATTACCAAGGCGGCCAATAAATTTCTAAACACACCTGAATAATCGACCGATTGTTTCGCCTTCAATTCTGTCAGAGCCTCATGCGCCGTTTGTGGTATTTGCCCGAAGCGTTTCTTCAGATAACTCAATACCAACGCTCCTAGCACACACAAGACAAAATAATAGAGAATTGGCCATTTCATTTGCGCTGGCAACACCTCCCAGAGCAGAGTCGTTAGCTCTCCTTCAATGATTAAAAATGCTCCTGAAATTCCCGCGATGATACTACTTAAAAATAACCCACTGACGATAATTGTCCACATTTTTCTGTTACGCATACTTCCTCCAAATGATAGTTGTTTCTTTTATAGTAGCAGATAGTTAGTGGTTTGTGTTTGAAGATTTTGGGAAGGATTTATTTTTTTGAAAAAATTGAGGTTATGAAAAGATTCCATTTTTTATTGATCAAATTATCCTTCTTGTATAATCGTTTCTTTTAGCTATATATATTCCATTAAATTAAAAACCGCCACTTATATTGCTTCTTAAGTTCCCACAAACAACGCCACTTCCAGCGCCAACAAGTCCACTTCCTTATCAAAATCCAACAGCACTAGCTGTTCAATTTTCTCCAATCGCTGTAATAAAGTATTACGATGAATAAAGAGTTTTTTGGCTGTTTGAGACAAGTTTCGTTTTGATTGAAAATAGACATTCAGTGTATGGACAAAGTCGGTATGTTGCTGTTGATCACTTTTCTGCAATGGTTGAAGATATTTTTTTCTGAGGGTTGCTTGTCCTTCTTCTAAAAAATAACGTTGCAATGTCTGTCTAAAATGAAAATTCGCGTAGGAAGCAATCCTCATTTCAGGTTTTTCTGCAACGAATTGGCGTTGAAAGGCTAAAACGTCAATCGCTTGTTGATACGATTCATGAATCTGGGTCAGACCTTGAATCTTAGGTCCTATTGTTAGGAAAAGTTCCACATCTTCTTGTACTTTCATTAACTGATTTATGCTACTTTTTGCTAGGCGTTGCATCATTTTCAGATAATCGCCTTCTTTTTCAGGTGGATCTTCAACTAATAAGACAAAGGAACTGTCAATTTCAATACAAACAATTTTTTGTTTGTCCCCTAAGATAACTTGGTTTAACTGGTTACCTAAAATAGACATTCTTTCTTGCCTTTGGCGTTCATTTAAGGTTAATGAAATTAGCAAAATCGCATAGGGCTTATCTATTGCCAAGCGATAATACTGTTGAAATTGTTGGAAAACAGCTTGATCCCTCTTTTCATGCGCAATCAGCTTAAAAAATAATTCGTTTCGTTGTTGGTATTCTTCAAATTTCCGTGAGTATTCCAATTGCAATTGTAAAAGTAAGTAATGAGCTGTGATTTTAAAATGAGCCACATCGACTGGCCGTAATGGGGCCAAGGTGTTCCAGACGAGTAAATAATATAAAATAACATTTTTCTTTTTAATTGGATAAATTTCAATTGGCACCACTTGGTTCTGGAGTTTCAACTGTAAATGAATCGGTTCTTGATAAAAGCGTAATAATGGATGACTTTGTTCCAGCAATTGTTTTTGGAACTCTGAGGTTTCTTGTCTATCTTCTAAAATGCTAGAAATACGAATTGGATTTTTAGGCAAGTCAAAAAAATTAACTCCTTCAAAGTGGTCATTCAATAACAAGACAGGATTTTGAATGGTTTCTGCTAGATCCTGCAGCAAATGAAAACTGCTACTTCCCGTTTCTAAGATTTGGTAAATTTTATTATGCAATGCGGTTTCTTGCGCATTCATGTCAAATTGTTCTAACGTGACACGACTTTTCAACACGTCAGCAATTTGCGAAAAGGTGTAATTGTAAGGAATTGCTAAAATAGGAACGTTCATTTCATCTGCTAATTTGATTAGGTCTGGTGGAACTTCTTCAAAATAACGTTGGGTTTTAAATCCTAAGGCAGCACAATGGTGTTTAGCTAGTTCTTTCAAAAAATTTTTCTGTAATTTCCGATCATCTTTAAATATGTACCCTGTCGTTAACAGCAGCTCACCTGCTGTTAGCCAATCTAAAATATCAGGATTTTCTAAAATATTGACTTTTAAAATCGGTTGGTCCTGATTTTTATGTCCTGCCACTAAGGTAATGCCAGGTAATTCTTCTAACGTTAATAAATCACTCACTTTTAACATCATTTATCCTCCCAATGTACAAATTGTCCATTCAAACTTGTAAATCAATGTCATTTTTAGCAATTGTTTAGCGTGCTGGATTCTTTTATTATGAAGTCGTGAAAGCGCTATTAAAAAGGAGGTCGTTGGAATGACAAAAATTTTAGCTTATGACCAAACGATTTTATCGAAACTCCCTCATCAAACATTGACTAGTTTGCAATGTTTTACGCACGCTATTAATTATGGTCATGTAGACACCCAAGAAATTCTCTTGACCATTTCAACGCATCCCGAACATATAGCACCTAACACGATTATACTCGATGAAAAAAAACTTAGCCATTTCGCTGATTTACCTGTCCAAATTGAGCCCCTGTTTATCCGGTTAGGCCGACGACAATTAACCCTAGCCGATGCCCAAATTTGGCAACCAACGCCACTTTATTTAACACCCAGTAAAACAAAGATAGCTATTTTTTTAACGTATATTCAGCAAACTCGTTTCAATCCTTGGCAAGCGCTTTTTCCTGCTTCGCCGTCAACCTTTCTTTTTGATTCTTATAGTCGGACCCAGATTCAAAAAGAAATGATTCATTTTCAACAGGCTTGGGAGCAAAAATCTTTTAAAATAGCTCTTGATTGTTTAACGAAGATTTTGGGATTGGGGATTGGTTTAACCCCCACTGGCGATGATTTTATCACAGGATTACTTGCTAGTTTTTCTGCATTAAAGCAACTTCCCTCGAATTTCCAACAGCTGGCTGTGCTAGCCAAGGAACGAACGAATGCGGTCAGTTATGCGGAAATCCATGAAGCAGTGAACGAGCGGTTTTCTCAACTAGTTCAGCGTGTTTTTTTATCAATTGAAAGTGGAAATACAAACGAAATGGCTCAAGCGGTTTCAGCTTTAGAGGAGGTGGGCTCAACTTCAGGAAGCGACATACTTTGCGGCATTATTTTTGGTTTAAAACTATTTTGTGAGGAGAATAATCATGACAATTCAAACAGTAATTAAAGAGAACGCCTATTTTGATTCAGTTACTTTAATGACCATTTCAACACGAGCCAATGAACTGGCTGGAGTTAAAACCGCAATGATTGGGATGGGAACCGACATGAATCTTGAAGTGATTCGGAATGTTGGTTTATATACACCCGCCTTGGATCATGTTACAACAGGTGATTTATTAATTGTTTTAGATCTTGATGACCAAGCGAACTCAGAAGAAATTTTACAGCAAGTCGACGAGTTATTTACGAAGAAAAAGAAAACCGCTTCTTCTGAAGTAACCTATAAGACGTTAGATTCAGCCCTTCATGAAGAGCCTGATGCCAACTTAGTTGTAATTTCTGTCAATGGAAAATTTGCTGCACGAGAAGCGCATAAAGCTTTAGATCAGCAAAAACACGTCATGCTCTTTAGTGATAACGTGACGGTTGACGAGGAATTAGCGTTAAAACAAAAAGCACACGAAAAAGAACTGTTTGTGATGGGCCCTGATTGTGGAACAGCGATTATTAATGGCGTCGGGTTATGTTTTGCTAACGAGGTACGTTCAGGAGATATTGGAATTGTCGGCGCTTCTGGTACAGGTAGCCAAGAAGTTAGTGTTCAAATCCATAAATATGGTTATGGGATTTCACAATTAATCGGTACTGGTGGCCGTGATTTGTCTGCTGAAATTGGTGGGCTGATGATGCTTGACGGGCTGGATGCTTTAATGGTAGACGAACAAACTAAGGCAATTTTGCTTATTTCTAAACCGCCTGCTCCAGAAGTAACAGAGAAAATTTTAAAAAAATTAGCTGTTTCAACTAAACCAGTTGTTATTTATTTTATCGGCAGTGAACAAACGGAACGAAAAATAGACAACGTCACTTTTGCTACTTCTTCTCTGGATGCAGTTCAAAAGGTGATTCAATTTAGTCAAACACAGGAAGCGGAAACCAGCCTCTATCAAAATCCGACAGGCGCAACGTTAACAGCCATCCAACAGCAACAAGCCCCTTCTCAAAAATTTGTTCGTGGGTTGTTCTGTGGTGGCACTCTTTGTGATGAACTTTTATATGCTTTAACAGAAGTCTCTGATGATGTTTATAGTAATATTCATAAAATTCCTGAACGACAATTAGCAAATCCTGACCACAGCCAAGCACATACATTGATTGATTTCGGTGATGATCGTTTCACAGAAGGCCGCCCACATCCAATGATCGATCCGACTTCTCGGATTACTCGCATTCTTCAAGAAGCCAAAGATCCTGAAGTGGCAGTTTTAGCGTTAGATTTTGAATTAGGTTATGGTTCTCACGAAAATCCCGTTGGTGTGTTAGCAGAGGCGTTAAAGGAAGCCAAAGCAATAGCGAAAGCAGATGGTCGTGAGTTAGCCATTATTGGCTATGTTTTAGGGACCGAAGAAGATCCACAAGATATTCATGAACAGCGGAAAATTTTAGAAGATTTAGAGGTTCTCGTTGTCGACAGCAGTCATCAACTTTGCGAAGCCACCAAAACTTTTGTAAAAGGAGCGAACGAACATGAGCAGAAATGATCTTTTTAAACAGCCTTTAGATACGATCAATGTAGGCATTGACTTTATTCATGAAGATATGAAAAAACAAGGGATTCCTTCACATCAAGTAAATTGGGCACCGCCAGCCAATGGTGACCCAGAGCTATTAAAATTATTGGATCAATTAAAAAATCCAACACTTTATGAAAAAATCCAACAAGCCAACGAAGAAGCGGTTACCCGCATTATTCAATCAAAACCTATTTTAGTGGGATTTGATAAAGCAATTAATGTCATGCCCGATATGACTGAAACGACCATTTTACATGCTGGGCCACCCATTACTTATGAAAATATGTGCGGACCGATGAAAGGTGCCGTTCAAGGAGCGCTTGTTTTTGAAGGATTAGCAAAAGATCTAGCTGATGCCGATCGGGTTGCTCGTTCTGGCGCGATTACGTTTTCTCCTTGTCATGAACATGATGCCGTTGGTTCTATGGCTGGCGTGACTTCTCCGAATATGTACGTTCATATTATCAAAAATGAAACGTACGGCAACACGGCTTTTACTAATTTAAGTGAACAATTGGCGAAAGTTTTACGATTTGGTGCAAATGATCAATCCGTCGTGGATCGCCTGATTTGGATGCGCGATGTTTTAGGTCCATTACTTCATGATGCCATGACTTTTTGTCCAGAAGGCATTGATTTACGCTTAATGCTTTCGCAAGCCTTGCATATGGGCGATGAGTGCCATAATCGCAATGTAGCCGGAAGTACGTTGTTAGTCCAAGCATTAACACCTTACATGGTTCAAACTGATTTTTCTCGTGAACAATTAAAAGAAGTATTTGAATTTCTTGGCAGTTCTGACTATTTTTCTGGTCCAACTTGGATGGGTGCCGCTAAATGTGCGTTAGATGCTGGTCATAATGTGGAGAATAGTACAATTGTCACCACCATGTGTCGCAATGGGGTCGAATTTGGAATTCGTGTCAGTGGAATTGGCGGAAATCACTGGTTTACGGGGCCTGCCCAACGGGTGATTGGTCCGATGTTTGCTGGTTACACACAAGAAGATGCTGGTTTGGATATGGGCGATAGTGCTATTACAGAAACGTATGGTGTTGGCGGATTTGCTATGGCAGCTGCACCAGCAATTGTCCCATTAGTTGGCGGAACAGTGGCAGAAGCATTGAATTATTCAAAAGAAATGCTGGAAATTACTACGAAAGAAAATCCCAATGTCACGATTCCTGTTTTAGATTTTATGGGGATTCCTTCAGGCATCGATGTCTTAAAAGTCTTAGAAACAGGGATGCTGCCTGTCATTAATACTGCTATTGCTCATAAAGAACCGGGGATTGGTATGATTGGCGCTGGATTGACTAATCCGCCAGCAAATGTCTTTAACGAGGCACTAAAAGCTTTAGTAGCTAAAATAAACTAATTTCAAAAACTTAGTAAAATGTCATTTTTTTGGAGCGATCATATGAAAAATAAATCGATCAATTACGAAGCCGTTTTAGCTCTTGTTGTAAAAATTTTTTTGGGAATGTTCCTGTATTGGATCATGAATGGCTTTCGACATGTGTCTAACTTTTTTCCTTACAATGACGTAGTTACCAAAGTGAATCAGCAGGGATTTTACAAATTTATCTATTTTGTTATGAACTTCACGGAAGGGGAATTTTACGGTGGACTTTTTACAACGCTTTTCTTACTAATCGGCGGTCTGATTGCTTGGCAACTTTATCGGAAAAATTCAAAATGGCAGGGATTTGCAATTGCTGGTGGTTCTGGTGCTTGGCCTTGGGTACTTGCTTCTCAGCTACTTTCCCTCTTTTTAACTATTTATGTTTTTGATTTTACACGCTTTTTTACAAAAGAAGTGTTGTGGTTACCAACGTTTATTGTGGTTGTCGGCACGCCGCCAGCTTTAACGCTCGTTTATGGTCCTGGCTGGAAAAAATTAGGAACGATTTCTCTGTTGAGTGCGCTTTTCACCTTTCCGTTTGCCAATTGGCTGAATGCGCAATTGATGCCCCTTTTAAATGTACCTGGGACAGTTTCCAACGTTACCACAATGGCTTTTGTTGGCTGGATTGTTTCAGCCATCTGTCATCAACTTCCTTGGATGGTTCCTTCTGTTGCACCAATCGCTCAGAAGCGGCAAAAACAACCTAAAATTGAAAATACGCAAACCTTTCAATGGTCAATACGACGCACTTTTGCTGACTTCTCCGAAGCTTGGTTTTATGGAAATGAGTTAGTTGGAGGTTTGGTAATTCTAGGCGTTTTAACAGATTGGTTTGTCAATATTAATCATATTACAAATGGTTCTGGCTTGGTTCCTGACATTTTAATGGGACAAATGATTGCTTCGGCTGTTGGTGTTTTTCTTTATCAAAAACATTTCGCTGAAGAAGGTTGGTATCCAACGTTTATGCCACTGGTCAGTATTGTTCCTGGTGTGATTTTAATGATGGGTGGTGGCTTTTGGCTTTCCCTGACCATCGCCGTTTTAGCAGGAATCAGTGCGGCCCCTGTCGGTAGCTATATTGCTAAACGATTACCTCCGTTTGTTCCTGGTGCTGTCGGCTTTGTATCAGGAATGGCTGTTGTAACCATTTTATTGTCAGCCGTTTTGCATACATTTGATATTTTTGTATAGTGAATAAAAAGAAGCGAATGACGATTCGCTTCTTTTTTTAATTGACCAATCCCCTTTTTATCCGTATTCTTAAGCAAAAGGAGGTTTTGCCATGTACTCCATGTTAAAACGTGTGATAACGGAAAAAGATTTGCTTCGGCAAATTCGTTTGTTGGAACAGTTGTTAAATGTTCCTCAGCTGACAGCCAAGCGTTTAGCCACGCAAATCCAAACGACAGAGCGAACCGTTTTTTCGGATTTACAGTATATTCGCAGTCAATTACCCGCCGACTGGTCCATTGAAACCGATAGCAGTGGTATTCGGTTACGCAATCAGGGGAATGCGCAAACCAATGAGCTTTGGTCATTATTTTTACCTCAATCCATTAGTATTCAACTATTAAAAGAGCTACTATTTACGAAAGAGTTAGTGACAACTTCTTTTTTGAGCACTAGTGGTGTTTCTTATGAAACTTTGAAGCGACATATCAAAAAAATGAATCTGGCCTTACGTGATTTTCATTTAACGATTCAGCTAACCACGACGACCATTCAGCTAATCGGGGCAGAAAGCAATATTCGGATTTTTTATCACCGTTTGTTGGTGCCTTTTACTCATAATAATTATTTTTTTGACGATTATTCTATTCATGAGGAGCATTATTTTCAATTTTTGAAACAAGTTTACAATAGTGAGTTGACGGTGGAAACGGAAGAAATTTTTGGCGCTTGTTGGTTTTTTATTAACACGATTCGCAACAAAGCCAATTGCCGAGTGAGTCAATTTTCTTTTGACTCAAAAGATGTCTTGTTTCAACTTTATCAACCGTCCTTGGCAAAACTTTATGCTTCTGAAGGCATCTATTTGCAAGGAGAAGAAAGTTTTTTCGCCTTCTTTTGTTTCTTAGAAAGTTGGAATTACGATAATGTCTATGGCGAAACGTTGGCTTCTGCGCTCCACACTCATTACAGTCAGCTGCGAAAGTCGTTACAACAGTTTGTCACTAATTTGTCCACTGAAGAAGCCCGGCCTGATTTAATCCAAACAAATTTATTGGATAATCTGTTATTGTTATTCATTAAATATACCGAGTCCCCAACACTTTCTGAGCAATTTCAATTGGAATATCAAGAATTAATGACCGAACAAGCCGCAGAGGACCTTGCGTTATCAAAGAGCAACCAAGAACTTTTGGAGATTTTATCTCGCTACACCACGATTGAAGAACCGACTTATTTTCTTAGTTTGGCTTCTTTGTTAGAAAAACAAGCCAGTTATTCCATTCAGGCGCAAACGATGACTGCCTATTTCCTCTTTCAAGGGGAA
Source organism: Enterococcus sp. DIV1316a (assembly GCF_050536915.1). NCBI lineage: Bacteria > Bacillati > Bacillota > Bacilli > Lactobacillales > Enterococcaceae > Enterococcus > Enterococcus sp. DIV1316a. The sequence continues at coordinate 2,411,138 of NZ_CP172913.1, forward strand.
CCTGCTTGGAAAGCTTTTTTACAACAAGAATTAGCTGCTTATTTAGGTACTCGTGTGAAATTACAAGCTATTGAATATGTGGAACTAAGCCAGTTGACGTTAAATGAAGCCGACATAATTATTTCCAATTTCCCCTTGGATCATCTTGATCTTCCTGTCTTTTATCTCTCTTTAATTCCAACAAAAAATGAACTCCGCCGACTAGCAGAGCTCACTCTTCATTCTTATTTTTAAAGAAACTAGCGAGGACATTCGCTAGTTTTTTGGCTTTCTTTCGTCATGAATCGTTTGGTTATATATTTTTCCCCTTCAACAAGGAAAAACAGACTCACAACATGGACGAAAATCATTGCTAATTGAAGGCCATTTAAAGAAGTTGTGCCAATTAATTGCTGCGCTACTGGCCAGTAAACTACTAGCGCTTGTAGCAAAAAGAGGATTCCTAATGAAGCAAACAACACTTTATTTTGGAAAAATCCTGTGCTTAACGACGGATCAACCAACTTACGACAGTTGATCATATACGCTGCTTGCGCTAAGACGATACTTTGTAAGAGGAACGTTTGCTGTAAGGCTTGGCCCTCAAATTGTAATGCCATAAGGTAACCTGGTACCATAATGAGTACCGACACATAGACGATTCTAAAAATACTGTACTTTGTTAAAATGCCTTCGTTGACATCTCTTGGTGGTCGTTTCATGGTATCAGCACTCGCTTTTTCAAAACCTAATGCATAAGACAAAGTAATCGTAGTTACCATGTTTACCCATAATATCTGGACAGGTGTCAACGGTAGAGGATGATTCATTAAAAGCGCCCAGACAACAATTAAACCTTGTGCCAAAGAAGTTGGCAAGAAGAAAGTAATCGTCTTTTTCAAGTTATCAAAAATGCGGCGTCCTTCTTTCACGGCCTTAGCAATCGTATGGAAATTATCATCTGCCAAAACCATATCTGCGGCTTGTTTGGTTACTTCACTTCCTTTAATTCCCATGGCAATTCCGACATCGGCTTTCTTTAGTGCTGGCGCATCGTTTACACCATCGCCGGTCATTCCGACAATTTCGCCATTGTTTTGTAACGCCGTGACAATTCGTAATTTATGTTCTGGCGTCGTTCGTGCAAATACATCGACTTTTTGAACGTGCTGAGCTAATTCTTCATCTGACATAACATCAATTTCTAATCCTTCAAGGACTTTTTTCGTATGCTTTAAACCAACCTGCTCGCCAATGGCTTGCGCTGTATCTTTATGGTCTCCGGTAATCATTTTGACGGAAATACCTGCTTCTTGAGATTCTTTGACGGCTTGAATGGCACTTTTTTTTGGCGGATCGATGATGCCTGCCAGTCCAGCAAACGTCAATCCTGACAATGTTTCATGTGTCAGTTCCTGTTGTGACGTAACTGTCTTATAAGCGAAACCTAATACCCGTTGTCCTTTTTGCGCTAATTGCGCAGCTTGTGCTTGCCAAGCATCTTTTTGATTATCAGATAACGTAGAAAGTTGTAACAATACTTCTGGCGCACCTTTGACATAAATAATTGAACCTTCTGCTTGCGGATGGCGAGTGGCCATGTATTTATAACTTGAACTAAACGGAATTTTCTTTTCTACAGGGCGTAAAGACAGTTGATCCTGATCAACATATTGTAGTAAAGCTAACTCGGTAGGATTCCCCTGCAAGTCGGCGATTTTTTGTTGGTCTTGTAATTTCAATTCTTGACAGTTGGCCATAATCTCTTTGACAATGGTCATTTCTTCAGTCACTACATCCATTACCGTCATTTCATTTTTAGTTAGCGTTCCTGTCTTGTCTGAACAGATAACTGTCATTGAGCCTAATGTTTCAACGGAAGGCATGCCTTTAATAATCGCATTTTCTCTAGCCATCTCATGAACACCCATCGATAAAATCATCGTTAACACAGCAGGTAAGCCTTCTGGAATCATTGCTACAATTAATGCAATCATCGCAGAAAATAAGAGGCTCCATTCCATGCCATGACGAAAAGTGGTAAAGAAAATCAGGAACAAGATCAAGACCATAATCCCTTGGAAAATTTGCTTGTTTAATTGGTGCATTTTCCGTACGAGCGGCGTTGTTTTTTGATCTACTGACTGCAACGCGTGATTAATTTTTCCAACTTCAGTGGAATCTCCTGTTTCTACTACAACACCTAAGGCCGAACCTGCTTGGACAAGTGTTCCTGAAAAAGCCAAATTCTTTTGATCGCCTGTTGGCAATTCCTCATTCAAGGAACCGGTAATTTTCCCCACGGCTTCTGATTCGCCTGTCAAAATTGATTCTTCAATCATCAGATTATGAACATCAAATAAGCGCAAATCTGCTGGGACTACATCGCCAGCTTGTAACGTGACTACATCTCCTAGAACCAATGTTTCAGAAGAAACGGTTGTTTTTTGTCCATCAATTAGAACGACTGCCTCTTGGCCCATCATCTGTTTCAGGCCGTCTAATGATTCTTCTGCTTTACGCTCTTGCCAATAACCGACAAAGCCATTGACAAGTACCACTAGAAAAATGATACTTCCTTCGACCACTTCGCCTGTGGCAAATTTTAGAATTGCGGCAGCGAGTAAGACCACCATTAGTAAATCTGTAAAATGTTTGGCTAGCTTTTGCCATGTTTTCAGTTGTTGTTTTTCTTCAATTTTATTTGGACCATTCGTTTGTAAACGTTGCTGACGTTCTTCACTAGAAAGACCCGTTTGCTTCGTCTTAGTCTGCTCGATTACTTTTGTTGAGGAAAGTTGATACCATTTCATTTCGTGTACCTCCTATTTACTTGATACCTTTATTATAGAGAGGATTTTCTTCACAAAATGGTCGATAATTTCAGTGGCCCCTGAAAAAAATGGGGCCGAGATTATTAAAGAAAGGAACAACCCGCATTTTAGCGGGTTGTTCCTTTCTTTTAAATATTTTCTTGTTCGACCACCAATTGACTTTTGCCAATTAACGCTTTGACATCAATAATTTCACCATTTTTACGTCGGTCTGCTAACTCAACTGAGGTGGTAAACAACAAGTCACTAGAAGAGTTCAACGCTGTTTCAATGGAATCTTGGACTACGCCGACGATAAAGCCAACGCCGACGACTTGCATGGCAATGTCATTGGAAATGCCAAACAAACTACATGCAAGCGGAATTAACAACAAGGAACCACCAGCAATTCCTGAAGCCCCACAAGCAGAAACAGCGGCGATGATACTCAACAATAATGCTAAATAGATTGGCACGGACATGCCTAATGTGTGGACTGCCGCCAATGTCATAATGGTAATCGTAATGGCTGCGCCGCCCATATTAATCGTTGCGCCCAGCGGAATAGAGACCGCATAAGATTCTTCATTTAAATCCATTGCTTTCGCCAATTCCATATTAATGGGAATATTGGCCGCAGAACTGCGTGTAAAGAATGCGGGAATCGCACTTTCCTTTAATACAAAAAAGACTAACGGATACGGATTTTGCCGAATATTCCAAAAAACAATCGCTGGATAAACGACTAAAGCAACCACGGCCATCGTACCAATTAACAATAATAGTAACTGACCATACTTGGCTAACCCTGCAATGCCTGTTGTTGCCACCGAATGAAACACCAAACCTAGAATTCCAATTGGCGCAATGCCGATAATCATTTGAACGACCGTGGTAATCCCTGTTGAAAGATTGGCAATCACATCCTTGGTAGCGACCGAACTTTGACGTAACCCAATACCGATTAATGAGGACCAAAATAAAACAGATAAATAATTGCCTTCAATCATCGCTTGAATCGGATTTTGGACAACGCTTGTTAACACATTACTTAAAACATCACTAAGTTGCGTTGGGGCTGCTTGCGCTTCCTGCGCCGCCTCCAAGACAATCTTAACGGGAAACAGATAGCTTGCCGTCACGGCAACAACAGCTGCCAAAAATGTCGCTAACAGATACACAACTAAAATTGATCCAACATATGTTTTCGCCCCAGCCTTTTGTTGGGCTAGCGACGCAATAATTAAAACAAAAACTAAAATCGGCGCAATTGCTTTTAAGGCGCCCACAAACAATTCACCAAGAACGCTGATGAAGGTCCATTCTGGCACCAAGAAACCCAAGGTGGTTCCAATCACAATCCCTATCATGATTTTTTGAATTAACGATAATTTCCGAATCGCTTTGACCATTCACTTCACGCTCCTTTAAAATAAAATACAGTTTGGGACATACTACCATAATTATTAAGATAAAAAAAGAGTGTTTCTCAAAAAACTTTCATTTTTCGAGAAACACTTGGTCAACTCATCAATTTCGTCTATTTTTCTGAAGACTTTTCCGCTGAATGTTCTTTGTTTTTATGGTGATGGTGGTGATGACTTTGTTTAGAATACAAGTAGGATTTTGCTACGACCGAAATAAACATAGCCATAATCCCCAAGCCTACTGTAGCATAAACCATGGTGAAAATTTTTCCCAAGTCAGTAACTGGATGCACATCTCCATAACCAATCGTGGTTAACGTCATGAAACTTAAATATAACGAATCTAATGGCGACAATTTTTCCACTGTTGAATAAAAAATAGTCCCACTCAACAACGTGGTTGCCAGTAAAAAGAACAAGGCACGAGTGTCTTCTTTTTTTAAGATACCTAAAAAAGATGAAAATAATTTTTTGACAGAAATAAGTAAAGATAGCAAAAAAATGACCTCTTTCTATTGTTAATCTCTTCTTAACGTTAGCACTTTTTAGATGAAGTTCAACTTTTTAATTGGTGTGGTTAAAGAAAATTTATTTTTTGTTATTTATAATAAGCTAAAGCTCATCTTCAAAGTAATCATTATCAATTCTAAATAGCTTGTACGTCTTGGCTATTTCTACACCAACACCAAACTCTAACATGAGCTCTGTTAATTTAATACCATCTATTAAAACTATCCCTTGATTTTTGGCAAATTCGTGCGCATTAGCACTAAAACTAGAAGTTGTTATAAAAACTCCTCTATCTGCATTTACAGCAGCTAAAGCGCCATAAAATCCTTGTATAGCAGGGCGACCAATGGTATTAGTTTCGTGATATCGCTTTGCTTGAACATAAACAGTACTAGTTCCTAATGGATCCTGATTGATGATACCATCTATTCCACCATCATTTGATTTGGATGTAACAACTGCCGTTCCGTGTTTTCCACTATATCCCATTGTCTCCAATAAATGTATAACTAGCTTTTCAAAAAATACTGGCTCCACTTGTCGAACTTTATTTAATAGTTCAATCGCAATTTGATTATTTTGATTGTTGATCATATCCTCAATGTCTATTTTAGCACTTTCAATTGGTGCGCTTGCTTCGATAGTAGTCGTTCCAACACGATTATTCCGTTCGACTAATTCTTGCATATATTTTTGATATGCAGGTTGTTGTTCCAAAAGTTTTCTATTGATTTTTTCACCATAATTATTTAATAAATCCAAACCTAGTTCTGTTATTTGATACATACCTCGTTTAATCCGTTCAACAGCTCCAGCTTTATACAAATCGCTGATAGCAAAGCTGAAACGATTTGCTAAAATCCCATCTCCTTGAGGGTAGTTTGGATACATCATTGAGGCAATTTCATCCGGAATATCTAAGAACTGAATAATACGCTTTAAAATGATCTTTCTGTTCAGTACATCTCCATCTTTCAAAACTTCTAAAGTATATGGCATTAATGATTCAAATGTTGGAATACCTTCATTAGACGCTTTTAGTTTTTTCCAATCTTTATTCACTTTTCTCCCACCTCTAAAGTTGTTTATTTATAATACACTTCATCTAAAAACAACCCTTGTGCAGGAGCCGTTTCACCTGCGCCTTCTCGGACTTTTGTTGCGAACAATTCATCAATTATCGCTAATTCTTTGGTGCCTGCACCAATTTCTAAAAGTGTCCCAACGAGGATGCGGACCATTTTATGCAAGAACCCATTGCCCACAAAAGTGAACTGTAACATTTCGCCGTTTCTTTCAATCGTAATCTTTTCAATCGTTCGAGTAGTCGATTTTTTGGTTTTTTTCAATGCTGAAAAGCCAATAAAATCATGGGTCCCTATTAATTTTTGGCAAGCTTGTTCCATTTTTTCTTGATCCAACGCTTTGGGAAAGTGAAAACTATGATACCGTTCAAAGGCATTAGGAATTGGGCTATTCCAAACATAGTAGCTGTATTGTTTGCCTGTGGCGTTATACCGTGCATGAAAACGTTCAGGCATTTCTGTAACTTCTTTAACAACAATATCGCCAGGTAAATATCGATTTAAAAAGGATAACATTTCGGTTGTTGTTAGTGAACTAGTCGTTTTAAAATTCGCTACTTGACCACGTGCATGTGTGCCGGCATCCGTTCTGCCTGAGCCAATAATTTCAATCGGTTCACCTGTCATTTGTGTTAAAATACTTTCAATTTTCCCTTGAATCGTTTTCTCTGAATTACCTAGTCGTTGCCAACCTGAGTATCTTTTACCATCATATTCAATGGTTAATTTTATGTTGCGCATGGGCGAAGCTCCTTCGTATTCTTTTTCTCTCTTATCATAGCAGAAATAAGTGGATTTTTCTTCTTTTCCAAGAATAAAACACCTCTTTTCTATAGAAAAGAGGTGTTTTATTTAGTTTAATCCTGCAATTTTCAATTCTTCAACATTCGCTGCTTTAGCATTTTCAGTCACTACGGCTTTAAATGTCACTTGGTCGCCCTCTTTTAAGAATAGCGCCAGCGGACTGTTATTAGTCGTTACGCTAAAAATGGTTTTTTCATCTTCTAGTAAAAATGAAACTACCGTTTGCGCTTCCCCAGCTACTACTGAGACACGAGCTACTTTACCTTGCATCGTTTTCAAGTTGGCTTTGTCTGTATTTTCATTGTTGCTTCCTTTTGTTACTAACTCAATTCGATAAGCGTCTAATGCGCCTTGTGCCGTGTCTGCATCAATCACAATATCATTATCTACGGCGTTTATATAGACATATTTTTTGAAAATCCCTTTACTGTCCATTAACGAAACAATCCACGTTGGCACGCCATCAATGTTATAAAGGACTGGCATACTAGCTTTCCATTTCTTTTCTGGATAAATTTTTGAAGCGATAGAAATGGCGCCATCACTATCCATAATGCCGACTTTAGTATCACGATAATACGTAACTTGGCCTGTTCGGGCATTGATTAAGGAATAACCTAAAGCGGAATCTTGGTCTTTTTCACTACTTGTAAAGTCCGTAAAATAAAGCAACTGGTTCCCTTCCTTGTTCATCATCGGCGTAATTTGTCCTGATGCATAAATACCATTTTCAGTTGGAATTTTAACATCTTTTTTGGCACCAAACATTGTCTGGTTCCACCAGCCTTGACTGTAACGACCAAAGAATTCATTTAAGCTATTCGCCGCTGAGCTAGTAATCGGCGCATCAACGAAACTTGGGGCTTTTTGACTGTCATAAACGTTAACTTCTCCTGTTGTAGCATTTAATACCGCCGTTTTAAATTCATTATAGTGCATGCGACCAGAAACCCCATACTCTTTGTAAAGCGTTTGAATATAGTAAGGATTCCCTTGGTCGTCCAGCTCTAAATTGATTGTGCCCGTTGCTGCATAACCTGGATAAGCGGAATAAATTTTTCGTGCGGCATCTTTGCCAAAGTAAGCTGAAGGAGTATAAACAATTGGTTTTTCTACAAATTCTGGCTGTGCGTTGATATCTGTCGCACTAATGATGAAATAGCCAGGTACTTCCCCCAGTTTTAGCCATTTAAAGAAGCCATTAAATTCGACTGTTGCTACATAAACATACTCGCCATTGACAACTTGTGCCGTTATACCATCCAAAGTAAACATATTGGAATTGGGAATGACGGAAAATTTCTGTAACATTTTTCGTTTCGCCGTTTGTGGTGCAATCGCAATGGGTGTTTCTTTCGCCGAAGTTAAAACTTCAGCTTTTTCTTCCGTTTTTAAAGGAATCGTTTGATAAATTTCATCAATAGAAGAGATTCTGGTAATACTACTGACAATAGTCAACAAAATCATTGCCAAAACGGCAACACCCAAAATTTTGCCAGACCAGTCTTTGTTAGCCGTTTTGTTGGTATTCTTCCCTACTTCTTTGCGGCCCTTTGGGATACCAGGAACTTCGACTTTACTAGCTAAGCGTGTACTTAATAACACCCCACTAGCAATCACTGCGCCAATCAGATTAATCCATAACACGGTTGAAAGATTTTTACTTGGCAAAGTCACAAATAAAAAGATACCTAACAAGAGCAATTCAATCGCCATTAATAGAATAGTCCCCTTACTCTTTTTCCCTTTATTCGCTACAATTTTGGCGCCATTCGCAACTAAGATCCCGATACCAAAAAATAACGTTAACCCAATAAAATTAAAAAACATTCACTTGCCCTCCTCATAGATAAGTAAAAAAAGTGCTCCCACGCATTGTAGAAGCACTTCCTGTGATCCATTCTATTATAACGTTTTCTATTTTTACTGACAATATCGTTGAAGCAAAATCAGTCGGAAGGCTTAGAGTTCTGAAGAACGTTTATTTCTCTGGCTGAATATAAGGAACGATAGGTGCGGTCACGCCAATTGAAGCCCCACGAACAAAAGGTTCATTTTGTAAGGCTTTGAAATTTTTGGTTTGTCCGGTAAGCATGACTCCCCAAATAGGTAATTTTTCGACTTTTTTATTTTTATTTTGTTGGATAAACTTTTGGCCTTCTTGGTTGTCAGCAAACAAGGGGGATTTTTCTAAGGTTTCAAAAAAGTGTTGCTTGTCGTTTTCAGGATCAAATATTTCGTTGTGATCGTCCATGCTTAATTGAAAACCATAAGGCAGCGTACCAGAAGGACCTTCTGCTTCATTAACCATTTCGGAGTAAACATAGAGCCAAACTAAGTTGACATTGCTCGGTAACATTTTGCGGACTTCTTCATATGGATAAGGTTTATCAAAAGAAATCGCCACTTCCGCTACTTGGTTTTCCATTTTATCTAATTCACTTAATTCGTTTTTGATACCACCATAGTAATTGGTAATCGCTGGGTTATAAAAAGATGCTACTTTCTGCTTGGTTTGTCGGTTGTATTCATAAAAATTCTTAGAAGAATAATAGCTACCAGGATAGACTTCATTCCAGTCAATCGAATTTCTGAAAAAGCTATATCTGCTACGTAAATTACTCCACTCCACCGTGTAACCATCAATATTTTTTGAACGATTAGTTACAACTTCGCCCCCAAAAGGCGAACTATTAGCAATTACTTGGGAATCTAATTGAGTGTTTGGTGAAGCAATCATTTCTTGATCATTAATTACTTCTAGTAGGGTATGATAGTTTTTCGTCGAAAATTTATCCATTCCCACAAAAAAACCGACAAACAATACGGCAAAACTAACAACGGTTATGGCACCAATCACGATAAATTGTTTTCTTTTCGCTTTACGAATACTTTTTTTTAAATCCACTTCTATTCCTCCAGTTCTTTTTTTAATTTTTGACGTGTGCGATACAATTTTTTGCGAACATTTTCAACAGATAATTCTAAAATCAACGCAATCTCGGCATACGATAATTGATAATAATATTTCAAAAGTACTAGTTCTTGTTCCTCATCTTTTAAGGAATCGATCAATAATAATAACTCTTGCCCTTCCATTTTTTCTATTGATTGCACAGGATGGCTGTTTGCCACAAAAGTGCGTTCTCGTTTCTTTTTTCGATACATCGTAATGTAGTAATTAAATGTTACTCGGAAAAACCACGGGCGTAGATTTTCTGATGTAATTTCAGGTAATATTGAAAAAATCGTTGTATACGTTTGCGACACTGCATCTTGTGCATCCTCAAGACTTGCTCCTCGGCGAATCAAGACTTGGATGACTTCTTGCCCCAAAGAAAATAGTACTTCGTCAAAATTTGCCTCCTTTTTCATCTAATTTCTCCTTTCACTTATACAACGTTTCAACTAGGGAAAAAGTGGACAGTTCTTCGTTCATTATTTTTATGTATTTTTCTCTCAATAAAAAATGCTCCTGCTTAAGCAGAAGCATTTTTGTTTTTGCTTATTTATCATTTTCCAATGACTAATCTTCGTGTATAAACGGCTTGCCCAGAATGCATCACTGCATCATCAATCGCTGAAACTAAACGGACTTGTCTAGTCACCGGCGGGGTCCAATTTTTATCAATCACGTCTGACAATTGTTCTTCTTTGATTTGGTCTAAATAGCTTTTGGTAAGTGCCACACTAGCAGCCAAATAGTCACTAAGCAATTGCTTTTCTGCCACCACGACTTTCGCCGCTTCTTCTGGTGTGTGATGCCAGTCTTCTGTCTCATCTGGCAAATCCAAGGCAAATTTTTCTGTCCAGTGTTGGCTAAGCCATAACGGCTCACTATGATTAAGTGCGGAAATTTGTAGGTCTAATTCTCTGGCTGTGTGCCACATCAGCCAAGTAACAGACTTGATTAATGGAGCGGGCATCGTGTTTGCTTCGGCAACGGTCATTTGCGCAAGTGTTTCTTCAAAACGTTCATGCGCTCGGTCAAGGGTTTCACTAGAAAGTTGAGTGGCTTTCATAAAAATACCTCCTTTGTGTTGGTGCCTGTTCTTTCGTTTCTATTTTCTATTATACTGCAAAAGAATCCGTTGTAGTTCTTTTTTGGCTGCGGTATCTGCGGAAATGGTAAAGATCACTTTCTTTCTTCAAAAATAACACCCCCCTAAGTAAAAAAGAATTGACAATTCTCGTAGTTTCCCTTAGTATGTGGAAAAGTACCTTTAAGATAGTCCGAGAGGCTAACAAGGCAAAGTTCTGTAAAATTCTGTATTTTTGTATAGTGAATGATACGAGATGTCTTGCCCTTTTTTTGTGTGCAAGGCTTTTTTTGCGCGGTGCTTAATCAATTTATTTGGGAGGCAACAAAGTGGAAAAGAAAAAACGTGAAGTGAAAGGTATCTCATTTACCAAAAAAATGGTGATTTCATTGGTGGGAGGATTAATCGTTGGGCTCGGCTTTTTATTTTTAAGAGAGCACCTTATTCGCAGCAATCAAGGCGCTGTGTGGCAGACAATCAATCAGATTCTTTTCCAAGATATTTCAGATCCTGAAAAAGGACAATCTGCGATTGGGCTTTTCTATATTATTGGTCAACTATTTATCAACGGCCTACAATTAGTGATTGTTCCGATGGTCTTTACTTCAATTACTTTAGCCATTTGTCATATTACCGATACGCAAAAATTAGGACGAATTTCTTATAAAACAATTTTTGGCTTTTTATCGATGTCACTGATTGCTCTATTAACGGCAGGAATTGTGGGCTATAGCGTATATTTAACTGGCGCTTTTAATGTGTCGTTATCTGAAACGCTAGCTCCTGTCGAAGTAAGTACGAGCGGCAACCCATTAATGGTGATTGTCAATGCTGTCACGAAAAATATCGGTTCTGCATTTAGCGACAATGGTGCGATTTTAGCTGTTGTTGTGTTGGCAGTGATTACTGGTTTATGTATTAATGCATTAGGGGATAAAATTCGTGTTTTCAAAAAATTAATTGAAGAAGTCAATGCGATGGTCACGTTATTTTTAACCTTTGTAATTACTAAATTTGCTCCTATCGCCGTCTTTATGTTGTTAGTTCGGACGTTTGCTTCTTATGGGATTGATTATTTAAAACCAGCGTTAGTCTACGTCGTAACAACGACAGCGACGCTCTTAGCCTTTTTGATGATCGGTTACCCATTATTTATCTTATTTGCGACAAAATTAAATCCTGTTCCTTTTATTAAAAAGATTATGAAAGTTGTGGTCTTTGGATTTTCTACTTCTTCTTCGGCAGCCACTTTACCGTTAAATACAAAAACAACGGTTGAAGAGTTAGGTGTCGACAGCGATGTTGCCGCCTTTGTCTTGCCGTTAGGAATGACTATTAATATGAACGGCACAGCGATTATGCAAGTAATTGCGGCTATTTTTGTGGCGGGCGTAGCTGGTTATGAAGTGACACCAGCTAATATTGCCTTGATTGCCATTTTAGCTTTAATGTCATCTATTGGTACACCGGCGGCACCTGGCGCTGGCGGAATTATCCTTTTCACTATTTTAACTGGTTTAAACTATAACAATGAGATTGCGATTGCGACGTATTCATTGATTTTAGCCATTAATCGTCCAATCGAAATGCTCGTTACTAGCCTAAACGTGGTTGGTGATAGCGCCACTGCGATTTATGTCGCACATTCGGAAGATTTGTTGGATGAAGCCACTTATCTGACTGATGTCGCTGACTTGCAAAATGCGGAAGCGGAGTAATTAATGAAAAAGCAGACTTCTTGTATGGAAGTCTGCTTTTTTATTATGTTTTTAGTGAATCCGTAATTTTTTACTTCTTCGATTTACTTTTACGAAAAACTAAAAGACACCCACTGGCGATAGCTAGAAGACCAATAATCACAAGCGCGATCGATTTCTTTTCTCCTGTGCTCGGTAAAAATTGGCTAGCTTTTCTGAAACCACCTTGGCTTGATGGCTTAACTTGTTTCGTACCAGTTTGATCAACTCCTGTACTAGTATTTAAGTGTCCATTATTCCCCCCATTTTTTTGTTCCTTTTTATTTTCCCCACTATTTTTCAATGTTAATTGCTTCACTGCCAAGCGTAGCTCTGCTTCTGCTTGGTCTACTTCTGCTTGCGTTGCTGTTGTTTGATCTGCCACAGTTTGTGCTTGTTTCAATGCTTCGCTGTAGACTTTCCAGCTGCTTGCGGTGTAGTCTTTTTCTTGGTGTTTCTCGTTTTCTTTGATGATTTTCAACAAGTTGGTTTTATCTACTTCTTTAGTTGGCACTTTTACCAATTGCTTCACTGCCGAGCGTAGTTTTGCTTCTGCTTGGTCTACTTCTGCTTGCGTTGCTGTTGCTTGATCTACCACAGTTTGTGCTTGTTTCAATGCTTCGCTGTAGACTTTCCAGCTGCTTGCGGTGTAGTCTTTTTCTTGGTTTTTCTCGTTTTCTTTGATGATTTTCAACAAGTTGGTTTTATCTACTTCTTTAGTTGGCACTTTTGCCAATTGCTTCACTGCCGAGCGTAGTTTTGCTTCTGCTTGGTCTACTTCTGCTTGTGTCGCTGTTGTTTGATCTGCCACAGTTTGCGCTTGTTTCAGTGCTTCGCTGTAGGCTTTCCAGCTACTTGCGGTGTAGTCTTTTTCTTGGTTTTTCTCGTTTTCTTTGATGATTTTCAACAAGTTGGTTTTATCTACTTCTTTGGTTGGTACTTTTACCAATTGCTTCACTGCCGAGCGTAGTTTTGCTTCTGCTTGGTCTACTTCTGCTTGCGTTGCTGTTGCTTGATCTACCACAGTTTGTGCTTGTTTCAATGCTTCGCTGTAGACTTTCCAGCTACTTGCGGTGTAGTCTTTTTCTTGGTGTTCTTTTTGTTCCTGAATTAATTTTTCTAACGCTTCTTTCGTTACTTCAGGAGTTGTTTTAACTGTGATTGAACGCGAGCTGCCATTTAACCCCGCACTATTTAAAGTGATAATATTTTGGTCAACAGAAATTTCTGGGTCCGCTGCGACTACTTCAAGAATGCCCTTATCAAATTCAATAGAAACGGATGCATTATTTTGTAAAGGATTCGCAAGAGTTAAGCGATAAACACCGTTATCAATTTTTTCTGAAATAACCGACATTGGATCATACGCATACAGTCCTGCAATTTCTTGGTCATTATTCCATGTATTCATCATGACATAATTACCTGCTTCAATGGCTTGTAAGTTTGCTGTATTTTCTAGAACAGTATAGCCTTTGTTTTTAGAAAGAGCTGCGATTTCTTCATTCGTTTTCCCAACCACTGTTAAATATTCGTAAGTACCATTTTCAACAGTCTTGCCATAATTTTTACTAATTTTAGCAAATGTATTTGTATAGGTTTTATCATTAACAAAGTATTCGTTAATATCTCCGTAGCGACCAGAGCGTTCTTCTATTTGAACATCAAGCGTATTCATTGAATTAGGAAAAACATAGCCAATGTTATTCAATGGATTCGCTGCGCTTAAACTAATCCAAGAATTATCTTTGTCTGAACCTTGGTTAAGCTTCACTTCCTGTGGATGAATCATCCGATTATCGAGGATTGTTTCAATCGAAGCATCTGTCGTACCAGTAATGCCACTTCCCAAATTAATGATTTGACCATCTAATAAGAACCAAGATTTTTTAGCAACTAAGTTCATTCCTTCATTACTTTTATCTAAAAACATTCCTATAGAGGCAACCTGTCCATTATTTGAGCCACCTACCCATGACTGGGGACTGCGTTTCCCTGTATAAGCACCATTTGCCAATTCTCTTGTGTCAACTGTCGTTCCTGGTAATCGATATGGATCGATCGTTGCCCAGTATCCTTCATCAAACTGAGCAAAGTCTTGATTGTATAAATAAAGCATGCCGTCTGCTGTATGCCAGCCTTTTTTATTTTCCGTATTCCCAAATTCATAGTTTCCGACACGTTGTGAATACATACTGATCCCCACCGCATATTCGTTATTTTTCTGTAGGACTCGATCCATCGAACCATATACATTTAAAGATTGCATTGGTGTCGCTTGGGCAGGTGACGCACTATTCACCACATTTTTCAAGTCAATTAACGCTTCAAAATCTCTTGGTTTTTTAAAGAAATGATAGTATGACCCACTTTGTTGAAGCCATGTTTGGATAGATGTATAAATGTCATTTCTTAAATTTTCTGGTGCAAATTTTGCAATTAAGGTTAAATTAGCTATTGTTTCTTTACCCGATTCAAACTCTGTAGTAAAAGGATTCGTTTCTGGCGCTCTGGAAATACTTCTACCAGAAACCATCGATGGCATTTTTCCATTTACCATCAATTGTAAGTAACCTTTATCAACAACATTAAATAAATTACTAATGTTAGGGTCATTCATCTCCCAGTCGGAACCTTGTAAAATAGTCTGAATTCGTCCAAACCCTTTTAGCAACTCATTCCCGTAACTGCCGTTGTACGGAAAATAACCATGTTGAATCAAGGAACCATCAGGATATAAGCCATCACCAGAGGAAACACTTTTTAAAACGGACGGAACAGCTTCTTGTACTTGTACTAGGCGTTGATTATCTTCTAACAAAAGTCCAGTACCTAAAACGGTGATTGAAATATCTGTTAAGTTAGCCCCTGTTGCACGATAAATTGGCCATTGTATGTTTGGATCTTTTGCATACAGCATCAGCGGAGCAGTAAATTTATTTAATTTTTCTGCATCTGTATTCAATAGGTCATCATGTAATAAAATCAATGTATCTGTTAGCGGCTGCGCGGAACCAATTTGCCAATCCCACCAATTACCTGTGTAATACGTTCCATTGTATTTTTTTGTATCAATCATAAATTCAATGCCTTTAACAATCGCATCATAAACTTCCGATTTTTCAAAAAGCTCACTTGATGGTTCATAGTAGCCTAACGCTAATTTTTTAATATTGGTAAATTGAGTCGTGTAATCAGCAGACACTGTATCCGATGGTTTTCGTTCCCACAGATACCCACGATCTACTGCTTGATTAAGCGTTTGCCACAATGCTAAACTCTCCGTAGCAATCTGGGCACGATACTGTTGCACATCTGCATCGTTATCATACTGCGTTGTACCTAACAATCGCATTTTCCATTTTGCTCGCATTTCCGCATATTGTTTATTTTCTGCTACAACAGTCACAGGAATTGTATCACTAATTTCTGTTCCTTTAATTTTGACTGTTACCTTCGCTTCACCACTCTTAACTGCTGTTAAATTACCCGTTTGGTCAACCGTCACAATAGTAGGATCACTACTTGACCACTCAATCTGATCTTCTGTAATATCTACTCCAGCTGGTGACACTTCAAAGGCTAGCTGTTGCTTTCTTTTTTCACTAATAGTCAGGTTCTCTGTTAAAAGTTTAATCGCTTCTGGCAGTCGTTTTTTTTCATATGCTTCAAACGAAATAATACTTGAACTGTAAAATTGCTTATTTGTGTGTTGCCACATTTTCATCTGCTGATATTTTACAAAACGTGCTTGTACATTATTGCCATCAATATATTTTTTAGTAGGTTGGCCACCTTGCCCATTCTCTTCTTTAAAGATAGATTGATAGCTTTCACCATCTGTTGAAACTAAGATTTCATACACAGGACTTTCTGCATGCAACTGTAAAACGAGTTCGCCAATGTTTTTTACTTCACCCAAATCAACAATTAACCATTGTTCATCTTGCTTATCAGCGGACCAGCGTGTTGTTTCATCGCCATCGACAGCTTTTTCGCCAACAAATTGAGGGTATTTCCAATTCTCTCCAATTTTTCCTCCTTCCACACCAGAATATGTCACTTCTTTTTGTAAAAATAAATCAGTTATTTCTTCTGCAGAGGCACTCATCGCAGTTAGCGAGAAGCCTGTAAGCATGAAAGCAACAACGACTATTATTTTTTTAATCATATTTTTCCCCATATCTTTCTATTTTTAAGCAACCAATCCGACTTTTCCAAACACTTTTTTCTGATAATTTAATCAACTTCCTCCTCTACTAAGTATTCTATATAAAAATTAGGCATGAAAAGACAACCTAAAGTAATTACTTCAGACAGACTTTTCATGCCTAGTTTTCCCTAGTCACATGAAATATTATACATGTTTACGCTTTCACTTTAAGGTAATTTTTGGTTACTGTCAATAGCGTTTTCTTCATTCAAGAGCTTATTCAACTTTTCTCGTTAAAAATATTGATTTTTATGATAATCCCTTAATTTTTTCTCATTTTAAAATAATAATCATGGGTGCTGAACCTGTTTCTGAGGCACAACAATCGGACAATTTTTTTGAAAAAACGAGAGGAATGACCATTGTTTTTTGCCATTCCTCTCATTTTTATTTATTGTTTGAACGGTAACATTTCTCTCAATCCAGTTTGATTGAATTTTTTTATTTTCTATCAGACAAACAGACTAAAGATATTTTACTTCATATATTTTTCAAGCAATGACTTGATTCATAGAACTTACTGAGCAACCAGCCTATTTCCTATTTATGATACGGTTCCCCTTTCATAATCCGAAAACCGCGATAAATTTGTTCAACTAATACCAAACGCATTAACTGATGTGGATAAGTTAAGCGGCCAAAAGAAATTTGTTGGTTACTTCGCTGAAGGACTGAATCACTGAGACCTAAGGAGCCACCAATGACAAAGGTTAGATTACTTTTGCCACTAATCCCTAATTGTTCAATTTCTTTTGAAAATTCTTCACTAGATAATTGTTTGCCATTAATGGCTAAAACAAAGACGTATTCGTTGTCATTAATTTTCCCCAAAATACGTTGGCCTTCTTTTTCTTTGACTTGAAGCATTTCAGCGTCACTGAGTTTTTCTGGGGCTTTTTCATCTGGTACTTCAATGATTTCCATCTTGGCATAGCTATTTAAACGTTTCAGATATTCATTAATGCCTTGAATCAGGTATTTTTCTTTCAGTTTTCCGACTGTTACTAGTTTAATTTTCACCTATTCCACTACTTTCTCGTTTTCTCTTCTTTCTTATTTTAGCACGAAGTTTGGCTACTTTCCACAACGTTTCCACATACTTATACACATATACACAGAGTTATCCACAGAACAAACTAAAAAATTACTTTATTTAACAGCTTTTTCAATACAAACACATATTCGCCACTGATTTGTCCACATTATCCACATTCTGTGGATAACTTTCTTAAAAACTATACACAGAGTTATTCCCGATTTGTTCACATTTTTCTGTGTATAACTTTTTCATTCGTATTTTTTCTGTAATTTTTCCCTAAGTTGTTCATAAAAAATTCAAAGCTATTCGATAGACTAAAGGAGTAGGAAACAGATATACTTAATATAGAAAATTCAGATGCACTTATTGGGAGGTTATTTTATGCAACGAAAAGATGTTACACCTAATTCAGATAAAAAAAGTTTATTGCAAAAATTTGGGATTGGTTTAGCTGGCGGCTTACTTGGTGGCGCCCTTATTCTAGGAGGCGCTTATTCTGGGATTATTCCCACACCCAACGGCGGAAATAATGCGGCGACGACGACGTCCACTAATCACGGCGACACAAAAGTCAGCAATGTGAGTTACAATGTGTCTAGCGATGTCACAAAAGCCGTGAAAAAAGTTCAAAATTCTGTGGTTTCTGTCATTAATATGCAAAGTGCTAGCAACAATTCTTCGGCAGATGATCCTTTTGGGGGATTGTTCGGTGGGAATGAAGGTACTCAAGACTCTTCCGGCAACAATGGTAACGATTTAGAAGCAGCCAGTGAAGGTAGTGGGGTTATTTATAAGAAAGATGGTAAAACGGCTTATGTCGTGACAAATAACCACGTCGTAGATAAAGCGCAAGGATTGGAAGTTGTTTTATCTGATGGTACCAAAGTGAAAGGCGAATTAGTCGGAACCGATGCTTACACGGATTTAGCCGTGATTAAAATTTCTTCCGACAAAGTTGATCAAGTCGCTGAGTTTGGGAATTCTAGTAAAATCACAGTCGGTGAGCCTGCTATTGCGATTGGTTCCCCTCTAGGTTCTGATTATGCTAACTCTGTCACACAAGGAATCATCTCTTCTGTGAATAGAAATATTACCAATAAAAACGAGTCTGGTGAAACCATCAATATTAATGCCATTCAAACCGATGCTGCCATCAATCCAGGAAACTCCGGTGGTCCACTAATCAATATTGAAGGACAAGTCATTGGAATTAACTCAGTAAAAATTGTGCAATCAACTAGTCAAGTGAGCGTTGAAGGGATGGGCTTTGCCATTCCAAGTAATGACGTAGTCAACATTATCAACCAATTAGAAAAAGATGGTAAAGTGACGCGGCCAGCTCTCGGGATTACGATGTCTGATTTAACAGGTATCTCTTCACAACAACAAGAACAAATTTTAAAAATTCCAGCTTCTGTAAAAACTGGCGTAGTGGTTCGTGGCGTTGAAGCAGCGACCCCTGCTGAAAAGGCTGGATTGGAAAAATACGATGTTATCACGAAAGTTGACGGCCAAGACGTAAGCTCTACTACAGATTTACAAAGCGCGCTTTACAAGAAAAAAGTTGGCGACAAAATGGAAGTGACTTATTATCGTGGTTCTAAAGAAATGAAAGCAACCATCGATTTAACCATTGATAAATCAGCTTTAACACAACAAAATAATCGCAGCAATCAATAAAAGAAAGAAACGACCTGTTGTTCAAACAACAGGTCGTTTCTTTCTTTTATTCTCCTACCGCAAATGCAGAACCAACTTCTGCATCAAAAGGCAATTCTAAGATTCCTTTTTTAGCAGGTGCATTTGGTAAACGTAATTCTTTTGCTGAACAAATCATTCCAAAACTTTCTTCCCCACGTAAAACCCCTGGCCAAATCATTAAACCATCAGGCATCATTGCGCCTGGTTTGGCCACAACTACTTTTTGTCCTGCTTTGATGTTCGGTGCGCCACAAACAATTTGTAAGATTTCGCCGTTGTCTACTTCTGTTTGTGTGATAGATAAATGATCTGAATCTGGGTGTTTTTTACATGATTTGACAAAGCCAACCACAATTTTAGGGGTGTCGTCTTTTTCAAGGATTTCTGAAAATCCCGCATCTTTAATCGCTGTATTGACTTTTTCGATTTGTTCGTCTGTTAAAGTCACTTGGCCGGTGCCATTAATGTCACCTAGAAGCGCTGAAGCATTGAAAATATTCCAAGCTACCACTGTTTCTGGCGCCTCAACTAAACTTACACGTGCCACATCGCCGACACGTTTTACTTGGTTTTCCGCACCTTGATCGTCCGCAACGATGACAAGTAAGACATCGCCAACGTGTTCTTTGTTATATGCAAAAATCATTTCTGTTCCTCCTCTGTCGTTTTCCTGTCTTATCTTATCAAAAATTGACCCCTTGTGCATACTTTTTTGTCGAAAAACTAAAAGACTTGGAAAATATGTCGCTACGACTTATTCTCCAAGTCCTCAATTTTGAGTGACAAGCCGCTGATCCTTTGAAAAAACAAAAGAAACGTAGGGTCAACTCTCTATTCAATCAATAACTTTTTTTGCTTATTTTTCTTCAGAGTGAACAATTAAGACATCGCAAGGGGCTTGACGAATAATGTAGCTACTGACGCTTCCCATGACCACACGTTCGACTGCGTTTAATCCTGATTGTCCCACCATAATTAAATCAACATTGTATTTTTCAGGTAATTCATGACTCATGACTTCTTTGGGTGAACCAAACATGGTAACTGTTTCAACATTATGAAAATCAACGCTTTCAGCATACTTTTTACAATCGGCCATTAATTCTTCCGCAGCGGCTGTTTCTTGATCAATTAATTGATCATTTAACGTCGAATACCCCATCATTGTATACACTTGATTTTCTAAAATATTTGCAACAATGACTCGGCTTCCGTTTCGACGAGCAACCTCAATTGCACGTTCATAAGCTAAATTGGCTTGATCACTACCGTCTACGCCGACAAGAATATTTTTATACATTTGTTCTTCCATTTTCGTCACCTTCCCGATGGAGGCTGATCTAAAAGGCTTCTTTGACTAAGAATCTAGAGTCAAAAATGAATTTAGGACCCTTGCGCAGAACGCCCTTTTGTCCAGCTGATTCTCTCTTAATTTAATGGTTCCTCTGGTTCATGAAAATTAGCCTAAGCTAGTTAAAAATGCACTGATTTCTTCTTTTGTTTTTCGGTCTTTGTTTACTAAGCGTCCTAACTCTTGACCGTTTTCAATTACGACAAAACTCGGAATACCAAAAATATTCCACTCGGCAGCCACGTCAATAAACTGATCACGGTCGACTTCGATAAATTGAAACGCTGGAAATGCTTCTTCAATTTCAGGCATGACTGGTTTAATGAAACGACAGTCTCCGCACCAATCAGCCGTAAAGAAGAAAACATTTTTACCTTTTTCAACATAAGTTGCTAGTTCTTCTAATGAATTGGGATAAATCATTTAAACATCCTCTACTTTCCGTAAACAATTGTATTAACTGTTGATTTATCCAAGCCACGTAATGCTTGTAACAACATTTCCCGCGCTGCTTCATAATCCGCAATACTAAACATTGTTTGATGCGTATGGATGTAACGACCACAAACGCCGATGACTGTACTTGGTACACCATTATTAGTTGTGTGCGCTGCCCCAGCATCCGTTCCGCCTTTAGAAACAAAATATTGATACGGAATATTGTGTGTCGCTGCTGTATCCAATAAATATTCACGTAAGCGAGGCAATGTGATCAAACCTGGGTCGAAAATCCGTAATAACGTTCCTTCACCTAAATGACCATATGTCCCTTTTTTCGTGTGAATATCATCTGCCGCTGAACAATCCACCGCAAAGAAGATATCTGGATTAAATTTATGAACAGATGGTTTAGAACCACGTAAACCAACTTCTTCTTGTACGTTTGCTCCAGCAATTAATGTGTGGCCTAATTCTTCATTTTGTAACGTTTCCAATGCATCTAATACCAACGTACAACCATAGCGGTTATCCCATGATTTACTGATAATATTTTTGCCATTAGCTGTTTTAATCGTTTCTGTTTGTGGAACAATGGAATCCCCTGGACGAACGCCAAAGCTTTCAGCTTCTTCTTTTGAAGAGAATCCTGCATCAAATAACACATCAGAGACTTCTAATTGTTTTTGACCACTCGTACCACGCAACAAGTGTGGCGGAATAGATGAAGAAATACATGGATAGTTCCCTTTACTTGTTTTTAACGTAAAACGTTGTGCTGAAACAACATAGGGATTCCAGCCACCTAAAGGAACCACTTGGAATAAACCATTATCGTTAATTTGAGTTAACATGAAGCCAACTTCGTCCATGTGAGCTGCTACCATTACGCGTGGCGCTGCTTCCACTTTTGAACGTTTAATCCCAAAAATACCACCTAAACCATCATATTGGACATCGTCCACTAATGGGGTGATATGTTCTTTCATGTACGCGCGAATGTCGTCTTCAAATCCGCTGGTTCCTTGTAATTCAGTTAATTCCTTGATTCGTTGAAATGTTTTTTCTTCCATAGATGTATGTCCTATTGCTTTTGATTTGTTGGAAATTACGCCAACCAAGCGTCACTTTTTCTCTAAAAAGTCACTTTATCCTGTCGATAAAAATAGGTACTCCTTTCATATGATTTCACTCTTATTATAACGCAAATACTAGAAAATGCACATCGCTTTCTCTTTTTAAACGTGACAATGAGAATGCCCTAAAAGAATGATTGAAAAACTTTTTTTATTTCTCAGCGGCCCCTTCTCTATGGTAAAATAAGAGTGATACTGACAAAAGTAATAGTAAGCAGAAACCGACCAAGGGAGGTCATACAAATGAACGAAGAAAATGAGTTGACATACTTTAAAGGCGGCTTAGCGCTAGGCGTTGGTCTTGGTTTAGTAGGCGGCATTGCCTCAACCTTGTTCTACCATAAGAAAAAAACAATCTCCGCTGATCTCGTCTTAGAAAATGTAAAAGCTGCTTTTTTAAAAGAAGGACCGATTGAAGGTTCGTGGATTGAGTTTGAGAAAAAGCCCTTGCGGAAATTCGCCATCCACTCCAAAACGTATACTGGAGGAATTTGCCGCATTGAAGACGACGGCATTGTTCAATACGAATTCACTGCAGATGCCTACACAGGAACTGTCATTGACATCCAACGATTAAAAGATTAAAAAGATTGTTACAAAAGCACTTATTTGCTTTTGTAACAATCTTTTTTTCTTCTCATTTGTTTTTTGTAAAAGGGATGTTTATTTTATGTCAAAAAAATCAAATCAATGATGAATAAATACTCAAAAATCGAATGTTTTCTGCATGGAAATCACCTCAAATCTTTACTTATCAACGTTTGTCCACTTTTTTCATAAAAAAGATTAGACATTTTTTAAAAATTGATAAAAGAATAATCATTTCTAACGATTTTTTAATTTCTCCTTTTCATTTTTACATTATACTGAGAGTATTGCTAAAAATGAAAAGGAGCGTGTCAAATGAAGAAATCTGTTTTATTTACTTCATTACTTGTATTATCAAGCTTAGCTTTAGCGGCCTGCGGCGGTGGCAGTGACGATAAAGGAGCTAGCAACGGCGGCAGCGACAACCAAGTATACACAATGGTTGAATCCCAAGAAATGCCTAGTGCCGATCCGTCCCTTGCGACAGATGAAGTGAGTTTTACCACTTTAAATAATGTCTACGAAGGAATCTATCGTTTAGATAAAGACAACAAACCCGCGCCTGCTGGTGCAGCCGAAAAAGCGACTGTTTCAGAAGACGGTTTAGTTTACAAAGTTAAATTACGTGAAGAATCAAAATGGTCTGATGGCAAACCAGTTACTGCTGCAGATTACGTTTATGGTTGGCAACGAACAGTGGATCCTGCCACTGCTTCAGAATATGCCTACATGTTTGAACCAGTAAAAAATGCTGAAAAAATTTCTAAAGGGGAACTACCTAAAGAAGAATTGGGCATTAAAGCAATCAATGATCATGAATTAGAAATCACCTTAGAAACAGCAACACCATATTTTGACGATTTATTGGCTTTCCCTTCTTTCTTGCCGCAACGTCAAGATATCGTTGAACGTTTTGGTAAAGATTATACAAAGAGTAGCGATAAAGCAGTCTACAATGGTCCGTTTACGCTAACTGAGTTTGATGGTCCCGGAACAGATACTAAATGGTCTCTAACTAAAAATGAAGAATATTGGGACAAAGAGACTGTCAAGTTAGATAAAGTCGCTATCAACGTGGTGAAAGAAGCCCCAACTGCCTTAAATCTTTATGAAACTGGCGAAGTGGATGATACGTATTTATCTGGCGAACTGGCCCAACAAATGCAAAACTCGCCTGACTTGGTCCAATTAAAAGCCGCTTCTTCTTTCTATTTAGAAATGAATCAAGCAGATGAAAAATCACCATTGACCAACGCAAACTTACGTCGTGCTATGTCTTATGCCATCGATCGCGATTCATTAGCTAAAAACATTTTAGCCAATGGCTCTCTTCCTTCACAAGGCTTCGTCCCTGTGGATGTCGCGAAATCACCAAAAACGGGTGAAGACTTTGTTAAAGAAGCTGGTAGCGACAAATTAGTCAAATACGACAAGAAAAAAGCTGTGGAATACTGGAACAAAGCGAAACAAGAACTTGGTGTTTCCAACTTAACGGTTGATTTAATGGTAGACGACTCTGAAGGCGCTAAAAAAATGGGCGAATATCTTCAAGGATCACTATCTGATACTTTGGAAGGCTTAAAAGTAACTGTGACACCTGTCCCTATGGCTGTTCGCTTAGATCGTACCTTAAAAGGGGATTTCCAAATCGCTGTTCGTGGTTGGAGTGCCGACTATTCAGACCCAATTAACTTCTTAGATTTATTAGAAAGCTCAACTTCTAATAACCGTGGACGTTACAGCAATCCTGAATACGATAAATTCATTGCTGCGTCCAAAACCACAGATGTTAACGATCCTGAAAAACGCTGGGAAGATCTAATCAACGCTGAAAAAACAGTAATTGCTGATATGGGTGTTGTGCCAATTTACCAAAAAGCAGAATCACACTTACGTGCACCAAACGTGAAAGAAATTATTTATCATCCAACAGGTGCTAAATACGACTTCAAGTGGGCGTATAAAGAATAATCACTCGATTAAATTTAGAAAAAGATTTGGAACAATAGCGATTTTGGCTATTGTTCCAAATCTTTTTTATATAATCCCGATTAAAGAACCTAACAACCCAAAAATCACAGTAAAAATAATTAAAGCAATCGGCGTGCGTCCTTTTTTCAACATAATAAAACAAAACAGCGTAAACACTAACGGTAATAAATTGGGCATGATTGTATCAAACAATTGTGTTTGAAGGTCTAACTTAGTATCTTTCAAGCGAAAAACAAAAGTTGTCGTTAATTGTACACTCTTCGGAATCAACGCGCCCACCACGGAAATTCCTACAATTGTTGCTGAACGAGATAATTTTTTAGTACTTTCGCTTAAAACTGAAATTGCTTTGACGCCCATTTTATAACCTAGATTAATTAACCCAATTTTGGCAGCCATATACGGAATATTAAATAACAACAAGAAAACAATTGGTCCTAAGATATTGCCTTCTAATGATAATTGTGAACCAATCGCTGCTGCAATCGGTAAAACGGTTAAATAAAATAGCGCATCCCCAATTCCGCCTAACGGGCCCATCAACGCTGTTTTAATCGCTTGAATGGATTTTGGTGATTCTTTTGACTCTTCCATTGCAATAATCACACCATGCATGAACGTCACTAATTGTGGATTCGTGTTCATAAATTGTAAATGATTTTCCAAAGAAAGAGCTAAGTCTTCTTTATCACGATGAATCTTTTTCAATCCTGGAATTAATGAGTAGGTCCAGCCGCCTGCTTGCATTCTTTCATAATTAAATGAAGATTGTAGCAGATACGAACGGAACATTATTTTTTTTAACTCTTTTTTTGTTATTACTTTTTCGGATATCGTATCATTATATGTTTCTTCAGATGCCATCTTCTTCAAACCCTCCATTATTATTTGATGCAGTGACTGTATTATTTCTTTGTGCGTAAAATTCATATAAAGCAATTGCGACAGCTAAACCTGCAACCGCTAATGTATCTAACCCTAAATAGGCAGCCATAACAAACCCAAAAATAAAGAACGGTACGTAGGATGTTTCCCACATCGTTTTTAATAACATGGCAAAACCTACTGCTGGCATCATCCCACCTGCAACGCTCAAGCCATGAATACTCCATTCGGGTAGAATAGAAATGAAACTAGATGCTTTATCAGCACCAAAGAAAATACATAAAAACACTACAAAAAAATAACAAATGAATAAAACGATTGGGACAAAACTAGACAATCTTTCGATGCCTCTTGTATCTGCTTTTTTTGCATAAGCATCAAATTTATGCATAATTGGTGACATCGCTGTATATAACAAGGTAATTAACGCTTGCGCTGCAACTGCGAAAGGAACAGCCAACCCTACGGTCACTTGTGGATCAGATTTTGTGATAATTGCTAACGCTGTTCCAATAACTCCCCCAATTACTACGTTGGGTGGTTGCGCACCGCCGATTGCTACTGCACCAATCCAAACTAACTCTAGCGTTGCTCCAGTGATTAACCCTGTGTTGACATCTCCCAATATTAAACCAACAATCAGCCCTGTAACAATCGGACGATGAATATGTGTCTGTAAGACAAGCTTATCAACCCCTGCTATCCCAGCCCAAATTCCTACCAAAATTGCCTGTACTAACATTTTTTTCCTCCTATTAGACTTCGTCTACTTTTTATAAACTGTTTCACCATTTACTAAGGTTTCTAGTACTTCGTATTTCTCATCAATAATTGTAAAATTACCTAAAAGCCCTAGTTTGATTTCTCCCATAGATTCGTTCACATTCAACAAACGAGCTGGATTTTTCGTGACTGAATTAATAGCAATCACTTCTGGAAGTAATGCTTTTTCAACAAGGTTGCGAACCATATTATTTAAATGGTTCGTACTTCCAGCTAACTTGCCATTCGCTAAACGGACCACATTTTGTTCATCAATAACCATTTCAATCCCTTTTTCTGGTTTTGGATAAACGCCTGGTTGACACCCTTTGGCCCAGATAGAATCTGTCACAGCAATTAAATAGTCCTTGCCTTTTAGTTTGGCTAACACACGTACTAATGAATAATCAACATGTACCCCATCAGCAATAATTTCAGCAAACGTTTCCTCACTATCCAAAGCAGCAACTACTGCGGTTGGTTTCCGGTGACTGATATCTTCCATTCCATTAAACGTATGGGTAAAACTTTTTGCACCTGCTTCGACAGCTGCCATTGCTTGTTCATAGGTTGCAGCCGTATGGCCAATTGAAATGACTACATCATGTTCATGACAATATGTAGTCAAGTCATTCTCTACATCATTTTCTGGTGCCAACGTCATTAATTTTATGTGCCCTTTTGCTAACTCTTGCCATTTTTTAAATGTCTCAACGGATGGTTTTACTAATAACTCTGGATTATGAGAGCCACGAAATTCTTCAGAAATCATTGGTCCTTCCGCATGAATCCCTAAGATTTGTGCTCCGTTGGTTCCTTGGTCTTCCTCAATAAATGAACCAATCACTTCAAATGAATGTTCCAAGTCTTTTGGAAATGTTGTTGACGTTGTTGGTAAAAAAGCTGTAATCCCTTCTTCTGGAAGGTAAGCTTGCCACTCTTTGATAAATTCATGATTGGCATGATTGGCATCCCCACCATGCCAACCATGATCATGAATATCAATAAATCCTGGAAGAATGCGCTTTGCTCCGTATTCTTTGTCGACAGCTTTTTCATTGTACGGTAGAATTGCAACAATTCGTTGTTCTGACACTTCAACTTGAGCTGGTTGAAATTGTTCGTTAATCCATACGTTTTTACTTTGAATAATCATTCTTCCCACTTCTTCTCTTCAAAATTATTGTCCAACATTACTTTTTTATGAAAATAATGCATCTAAACTTTCTTCTGGCGTTGACGGTACACGTTGAATCGAAAGTTTAACACCTAATTCTTGTAGCTTTTTAAAGGCGTCTACATCTGTTTTATTAACGGCAACAGCGGTAGCTACTTGTTTTTTGCCTTCTTCCATATGCATATTACCAATGTTTAATTTTTCAATTGGCACACCACCTTCTACCAAGCGCAATGCATCAACAGGATTATCAACTAACAGAAAAATCTTTTGTCTTTCTGAGGCTTTATGAATGACCTCAATCGTTTTCTTAATGGAAAAAAAACGGGTTTGTACTTCTGCAGGGGCCGCCATGTTTAACAATTGTTGGCGCATTGTATCCTCAGAAATTGCATCATTTGCGACTAAAATTAAGTTGGCGCCTAAAGAACCGTTCCATTGTGTTGCGACTTGACCATGAATCAAGCGATTATCAATTCTTGTTAATAAAATATTCGGCATAGTGCTTCCTCCTCTTTTCTAATTGGTTAGATTCCGTCTGCTTCTTCTTGAGTATTTGCTTGTGGTTGTTCTAGTTTTTTATGAACAATCCCATCTCTGGCTGAATCTGTGACCATTGAAACAAAATCTTCTACGTTCGTGCTGATTGTGCGTAAGGCAAGCCCTTCAAGAACCATCGGTAAATTTGTTCCTGCTAACACTTCGACATTTGGATAATTACTTGCGACAGTCATTGAAATTCTAAATGGTGTGCCACCTAAAAGGTCAGTTAAAATGACCACTGCTGGACACGTCTCCAGCATAGAGTCAACGGCTTTACGGATGTTTGACTCTAATACATCAAGCCCTGTATCATTGAAAAAAGGGACCGCCTGAATATTTGGTTGTTCTCCTGCAATCATACTAACTGATTGATGCATTCCAGTTGAAAATACCCCATGTCCCGTTAAAATAAGACCTATCATTTATTCTTTCTCCCCTAACTATTTACTGAGCTTACTATTTAATTGGATAAGCAGAACTTATTCCTCAAAGAGTGTAACAATTCTTGTAACAATTGAGTATGCTTTCCCATGATTTTGGACGATGATTTCTATTTAAGAACATGTCCCTATACAGATACAAGGCGTCCCAACTTAAATATGCTTTTGAAAAAATGCTCGATTACAACCGTTAACCCAAACGAGCCAACAAATGTACCCATATACAACACAAGAATAACCAAGCTGACTGGTTGATTGGTTAAAAACGGATGGACCAGTTTCAAGACCAATTGAAAAACAAAAACATTCGCTAAATAACTACGATACGCATAAGTGGCTATCCATTTAACCATTGGTAAAAGACGAATCTTTTTGGCTATTCCTTGTGTTCCCAAATAAAAAACCAACCCGATAATCAGTAAACTATAGGCACTTTGAAGAGGATCCAAATAAGGTAGATCGTTCGGTGTCATCTGTGTTCCATCAAATAAATTCCCTTGGACTGCCTGCCAAAAAATAAAAAGAAACAACAGAAATAGCACCACTCTCGTCTTTTTCAAGAAAGTAAAAATTCCCCCCTGATACTTCGCTGCGATGACCCCGAAAATACCATAAATGAGATAACTAAGCCCTGAACGATCTATTAAGTACCAAAGAGAAGTTTCTGCATATGGAAAAATCATTTTCTGGTACCAGAAGCACCAAAGGATATGCGCACCGATTGTAAAAAAGACAATTGGTAAAATCACTTTTTTGTTTTTTGTAATTCTGGTTGCCAACCAAATAAAATACGGCATAAATAATTGGAATTGCAACATCATTACGGCATACCATAGATGTGCCGCGCCATCACCACTGAGAACTTTTCCTAGAAATCCTAGGGGCGTTTCATAGGGCATTCGTTGTTGTAAACTAGGAAAAGCGTATAGATAGAGACTGGACCAGACCACATAAGGAAGCACCAATTCATAAAATTTTTCCTTTAAAAATTCAAGATACGATTCAGCTTGACTCTTTAACACCATGTTGTAAATAATTGCAAAAATAAACATGGGTGCCGAATATTTAGACATTCGGTAAAAACTACCGATTGAATTCATTGCTTCCGTTTGCGGAGAATGTGTCAACACATATGATAAAACCGTTTGTAAAATAACTGATGCTACAGCGAAAACTTTTAAAAAATCGCTGATATTCAGATTTATTGGTTGTTCTTTACTCATGTACGTCCTCTTTCTTTCAATAATTTAGCGTGTAAGTAAGCGCTCGGATTAAGAACTTACTCACACGCTATTCACGCTTCTTTGATTTACATTGCTAGCGATTCATAATTGGCTAACAAGATGCCGCGTTCTTCAATCGCTTCTTTGACTTCTTGGGACGTTAATATTTCCACTTCACGAATGCGAGGCATACAATACCCTGATTGATTTTGTAAAATAGTATCGATAAACGCAGGATGACAATTGATTTCAAAGACCTCTCCTTCACTACAAACAACCATATCAAGCAATTGCAAGATGGTTTCAGTTGAAATCGCCTTGTCATAAAATTGGTACAACATTTCATCTGGCGTGCGAACATCCTGATATAACTCTAAATAGTCTTTTGTTTCAATACTTCTTGAAGCGTTACGTAAAGGTAATTGATATTTGCGAGCAAGTGCCAAAGCCACACCTAATAACTTTTCATTTTTTCCATGAACGTTATGATGAGAATCAATATGATCAGGGCGTCTACCACTTTTCATAAATGAAATAATTTGAGCATCCCATTCGTTATAAACCTCTTCTAAATTGACTTTTTCTTCAAAAATCGATTGATGCCAAAAATAACCAGCTTCATCTACTAAGGAAGGAACCATTTCTCGAGGTAAAATAGGTTTTGCTTGGTTCAATGTCAATGTTAAATGGACACCGATAGCTAAAGTCGGTGCACTGATTCGAGCACTCTCCATGGCCTCTAAAAAATAAGGAGAAGTTGGTAATGCGGTTGTTGAAGTAACCACGCCACGTTTGTGTGCTTCAATGATTCCTTGCGTTACCGCTGGCGTGTAACCAAAATCATCAGCGTTGATAATTAATTTTTTATTGCTCATTTTTCCCCACTCTCTCTTCTGTTTCATGAATTTTTAGTTGTTTCTCTAATTGATTGTAGCTAAGTAGCGCCTTTTTTTATAGCTAGTTTTCTGATTGAGTGCTATAATCTACAAATAAGACCATGTCCCTAAAAAAGGACATTACGTTCACAAATGACAGGAGGGATCAGCATGCTGTTTTTAACCTATGATCCACAATTAAATCCAACAGAATTAGAGATTTACAAGTATATTAGCCACAATATTGAAAAAGTTCCTTATATGACAATTCGAGAATTAGCAGATGAAATTCATTTCAGTAAAACGGCAATCTGGCGTTTTTGTCAAAAATTCGAGTGTGAAGGCTATACAGATTTTAAATTTAAATTGAAGAATTATCTAAGCGAACGAAAAAAAACAGCCCAACCAAAATCTTTAGATGAAACAATGCTGATTCATTTTTTACAACGCTCATCAGAAGAATTATTAGAAGGACGGATTGTTCAAGCTGCGGAATTGCTGGCAAAAAAAGAATTTGTTCTTTTTATTGGCGAAGGAACGTCCAAAGTCCTAGCTGAATTTGGTGAAATTTATTTTTCCAGTATCTATAATTTATCTGCTTCTGTATCCCACCTTTTTTCCCATCCCGTTAGCAAATTATCCGAAGAAACGGCTAAAAAAGTGGGCGTTATCGCCTTATCAGTTTCGGGTGAAACACAAAAAGTTCGGCAAAATATTGATTATTTTATCGAAATGGGGATTGATGTAATTGCCATTACAAATAGTGAAAAAAGCACGATTGCTCAACTTTCAACAGTCACAATCCCCTACTATATAACAACCGAGAAAAGTTCCATTGCAGACGTGACGTCCCAACTACCTGCACTATTCTTAATAGAAAAGTTGGCGAAAACTGTTTCAACGATGTTAAATGAGTGTCCATAATCACTGCAAAAAAAGGAAGGAACTAGCCATTCGTTTTGCTAGTTCCTTCCTTTTTAATTCTTCTATACTTATTTATACTGACACGTTTCTAAATGATCATTCACCAATCCCGCCGCCTGTAAAAAGGAATAGACTGTCGTGGCACCTAAAAATTTAAATCCTCGTTTTTTTAACGCTCGACTAATCTGTTGCGATAATTCCGTGGAGGCTGGAACCTCTTCTGGGTGCTGCCAGTGATTAACGATTGGTTGCTGATCAACAAAGTTCCAGAGATAGCGATCAAAGGAGCCAAATTCTGCCTGAACTTCTTGAAAAACTTGCGCATTCGTAATGGTCGCTTGAATTTTTAAACGATGACGAATCACACCAGGATTTGCTAGTAAAGCTAAAATTTTTTTCTCATCATATTGCGCAATTTTCCGATAATCAAACGCATCATAAGCTGCTCTAAGCGTTTCTCGTTTATTCAAAATAATCGCCCAGCTTAAGCCTGCTTGCATACTTTCCAAGGTCAATAACTCAAATAACTGTTGCTCTTCATGAACTGGACGTCCCCATTCATCATCATGATAGGCTTGCATCTCTTCAGTTGTATTCGTTGCCCAAGTACATCGCTCCATTGTCCTGCCTCCTTTTATTTGCTAAAAAAGATGCGAACAAAGGGTACTGCCTGTTGTTCCACACCTTTTCTTATTCCTAATAAAATGCCCAGAAGTTTAACGCTTCATTCATCACTTCTTCGGCTGTAAATGTCCGTTTTGAATGGCCCTTTTCTTCTGAATCGTTTGGATCATTAATCCAGAAATCGCCTTTTTCATCCACACCACTCATCACCATAATGTGACCAGTTGTAGTGAAATAGCCCGGTTTTACAGAAATAATGACTGGATGACCCTCCTTCAAGAAAGCTGCCACTGTTTCAATATCCCCAATTTCTTGACAGTTATAGCCTTTCATTTCAGCATATGCACTAAAAATAGACCACGCCGTCCCTTGTCCTTCCATAAAGAAGTCATTTTTTGCCCAAGCTAATACATCTAGCGGGGTAACTTCTTGGTGATCCATGTATGAACCAACCATTGCAAGCGACACAATCGCACAGCCATTAATTTCGATTGTATTCGGCTTATCCACATTGCCAAATCCGTATGCGGTGTCTTTCCATTTAGCATCTGTCTGCAATTCTAACGGCAAATCCAGATGTCCATTATATTGCTTCTTTTCAATTTCTTGATTGACCTGTTGTCCATAGCTTAAAGGTTTGACTTTTTTCTCAATTTTAACTGGTGCTGGTTCTTTTGTTTTACTTGATTCAGCACTAGCTTTGACATATGAATCATCAAACCAACTTGAAAACCCACCTGATTTCATCGGCGAAAACTGCGCTAACAACCCGCCAAAGCCAAACGATACCAACAACACCGTGAGAACTTTTTTTTGGTAACCTGATGGTTTTTTTGACATACTATTCATCCTTTTCTATCTATTGACTACATCCGATAATCTTATGTATTTCTTATATGCTCACACATTATACTACTTTCTTTTTCGAAAAACAGAAACGTTGGTAAATTCTCATAATTATTGAAGGCGAACATATTTTCTTGAATTTTATCACAAAATTAGGTAAAATACAGGTAATTAGTCATTTGAGTTTTATTCTATTTTATTCGTAAAGGAGGCAGAAGAATGGATCAACATAAAGCTACCATCAAGAGCATTTCTAAACTGATTACGCTCTCTTCCCAACATTTCTTTTCGGCATTTTTAGAAGATTCTCAAGATCAAAAGAATAAAGAAAAGGAACGCAGTGCGCTTTTACAAGAGCTCCAAGTTGCTGCCGCCCAAAAATCCTTAGTGGTCTTACAATTGAAAGAAGTCCCTACAGCGCATAAATTCGAAACGGTGATCGGCTGGATTGTCTCAAAAAATATTTCGGACAATATCGTTGTTCGTTTACAAACGGATGAACAACAGTTGCGCATGATTCCTGTTGCTTCTGTCATGAAAGTCAGCACGTTAGCCAATCGTCACCAACGTCAAATTCACTAGAATATTGAAGTCTTTATAAAATAAATGGAAACCACCAACCCTGGCGATTGCAGGTTGGTGGTTTCTTTTATTTATGACTTTAGTCAAAATCCCATGAAACTTCTGACTTAGGACTCAACTTATTTCTTAGGAACAAATAATTGCGGTGCTACTTTTGCCAATAAGCCTAGAACTAGACTTACATATAAACAATTGACGACGGTACTTGTACCGTTTAGAACAAAGGAATAGAGATATGGGCTCATTCCTTCTGGTGCATACATGCCCCAAACCAATACACCCGCCCAAAAATGCCAAAACCAGCGGGCGAAGACTGCGACAACACTTCCTAAAATAATCGTACGAATGGCTGATTTTAAACGATTCGCTTGAAAATACAGTTGAATTTTTCTAGCGAATACGCCACCCATTCCTCCAAACGCAAAAGCAAAGGGATATTCAAAAATAATCTGCGGAACGGACAAGAAATTTTTCATGGCTGTACCGAGAATAATATTTAACATGCCCCAAACAAAGCCTGCTGCAACTCCAGGAAGCAACCCACGACGAAACGAATAAAGAACTAATGGGACCATTCCCAACGATAGGTCCAAGCCACTATTGGCAAATTCAATCGGTAAAAAAGAGAGGGCCATTGCCATTGCTGCGACGACTGTTCCTTCTACCCAAATACGTAAATCCATTTTTCTAGCCAAACAAATTTCCTCCTATGTTCTGACGCTCTCAACCACTAATACATCGTTATTTTACCATAGGGACTTTAGAAAAACACGTTTGTCGAACAAGCAAAAAAATAGCTGATCAGCATTTAAGGGAATCAACTCCTACTCAAACGCATGCCAGCTACTTTTTATCCATTAATCGTCCCGCTCAGTTGTCAAAATTTTACCAGAATGAGCATCGATTTTTACCTCTATTTTTTGTTGGCCCTCTTTCACTTTCACTTCCCAATAGGTGATTCCTAATTCTTTCTCTAACTTCCAATCTGTTGCCTGGCCGACTTTCGCTTCTTTTTCAGCCAAGGTTGTGGCTTGTTCTCTGGAAATGATATTTGTTAAATCAAGTGCCTCTTCTTGCATTTTAACGCCATTTTGTTCATCGGCATCCAAGGTTTCGACTTTTTCTTTTGTGAATTCGCCTGTTTCTGCGTTCACTTCAACTTGATATTCTTTTTGCTGATCCACGCCTTCTATTTCATAAAAATAACGTCCAAAATCTGTATCTAACTGCAGACTTGTTATTTTAGCTTCTGGATATTTTTTCTCAAATGCTGTCGTTACTTTTTCTAAAGAGACAGCTACCGCACTTGTCTTCTCTGATGTCGTCGTTGCTTCTTGTTGTACGGATGAACTTGTTTCAATAGTTGATATTACTGTTTCTTTTTGTTCATTTGTTGATGAAACAGCTGTGGGTGTTTTGGATGTACAGCCAGCTACCAAAAAGAGTGCCAAGCCAGTCATAGAGCCATAGAGTATTTTTTTCATTAAACAACCTTCTTTCCTTTTTATCATTTTATTATACTTGATTTCTCATCCAAATCATAGCTACAAAAAAAAGCCCTACTTTAGTTGATAAAGTTAGAGCTCTCTCAGCCTTCATGGGCCAACATAAAAATTTCACCGAAATCATTCTCTTGTTCAATGTGCCAAATGCGTTTTTCACTATTATAGACAAGCGTTGCCAAAATTTCTTCTTTTTGGTAAGAGGTATTTTTCATCTTGCTAAGTGAATCTTCCACCAAGTAAATAGGAATCCGATATTCTTCTTTATCCACTTCCGTTTGTTGGAAGCAAAAAATAACACCTTCTTGCAAGATACCTTTCATATTTTTAAGTAATTCAGGACTTAATTTTTCGACAGGCGTATTTCGTTTAAAGAAGGCCTTTTTCTGGTTGACTTTCTCTAAAACAACACGTGTAATTTTATCAGCAAAGATTCGATAAAATTCATCAATATAACGATAATAGACACGCGTCATCTGATCTGCAAATTCAAAAAAGACAAAATCATTTTGTAGCTTATAAAAGAAAGGCGAATGCAAACTATTCTTCATGTGTCCAAAATAAAGAAGTTCCGAAATTTCTAATGGCGTTAGCTCTTTTAGCATCGTCACATCGGAAAAGTCAATCCATTTAATTTCTTCAGTCATCCAACGACGTTGTAGCGATTGAAAATAGCGATTGACGCTTTCTTCTCCGCGAATAATTTTCAAGCCTGAATGCATATCGTATTCGCCAGCTTCGGCAGAAGGATCTAATAATAGTAAGTTCTGTGGATGATGCACAATTGAACGAACAAAATCGGAATGGGTAATTCCTTTAGATAAAACCGCGTTGCTGGTTACATCTATATGTACATAAATTAAATCAAGCAAATTCCCATCTCCCCTCTACTAGCCTCCTTACCATTTTACAATATTTTCAAAAGAAAAGCTTGTTTCTTTTACTTTAAAATTCCATTACAAAATGAGGATTTTTTTGAAAAATCAATCGATTCAGTTGTTTTTTATTAAATCAAGGTCCGGCCAGCTTACCTATTCCCCAAAGAAAATAAATAGGTTTTTCAAATAAATTGTGGTAAACTTGATACATTAAAAGGAGGGAGAATATGCGCCCAAAAGAGAAAAAAAGAGGAAAAAATTGGTTAATCAACAGCTTATTAGTTTTACTATTTATCATTGGCTTGGCCTTAATTTTTAACAATCAGATACGCAGTTGGGTGGTTCAACAAAATAGCCGCTCGTACGCCGTTAGCAAGTTGAAACCAGCCGATGTGAAGAAAAATATGGCTCGTGAAACAACGTTTGACTTTGATTCAGTTGAGTCCTTGAGCACAGAAGCGGTGATGAAAGCCCAATTTGAAAACAAAAACTTACCTGTGATTGGTGCCATTGCGATACCAAGTGTCGAAATTAATTTGCCCATTTTTAAAGGATTGTCAAATGTCGCTTTATTAACTGGTGCCGGGACCATGAAAGAAGATCAAGTCATGGGGAAAAACAATTATGCCTTGGCTAGTCATCGAACGGAAGATGGCGTTTCCTTATTTTCACCTTTAGAAAGAACCAAAAAAGACGAACTCATTTATATCACTGATTTATCTACTGTTTATACATACAAAATAACTTCTGTAGAAAAAATCGAACCAACCCGTGTTGAGTTAATTGATGACGTTCCTGGTCAAAATATGATTACCTTAATTACCTGTGGCGATTTACAAGCAACGACGCGAATTGCTGTTCAAGGAACATTAGCAGCAACGACGCCTATTAAAGACGCCAACGACGATATGTTAAAGGCTTTCCAATTGGAGCAAAAAACCTTAGCCGATTGGGTGGCTTAATAAAAAAATCCTTGAAAAGTTTTGACACTTTTCAAGGATTTTTTGCTTTATTTCATCGCTTGACGTTCTTGCTGTTTCAAACGAGCAAAACCATAACGAATACCTGCAAATAATAAAACTAACGGAGATAAGAAAACAGAGATCATTAACCATTCACTTGTATACATACTACTAAAAGATAAATGATACGTGACAGCATACACTAGCGGCAGACTCATTATCAACAATAAATAATACAAACTCAATTCAAAAACATAGGATAAATAACTACTGTTCATCTTACTTCCCTCCTGTCTCTTTTTCCCTGAACAATTTGTTAACACTATTGTACCAAGGGGAAACAGAAAGTACTATCGGACTATAGTCCTAATCTTTCAGCTGTGCTTTTATTTTTTTCAACCATTCTGAGGTACCTGCTTCCACTAAGCGGTAAGTTTCCTCAAAATCACCAGTATAATAAGGATCAGGTACGTCCATGGTTTCTTTACCAGCCACAACTTCCATAAATAAATGAATCCTCCGTTGCTCTTCTTGAGGAGCTAATGCTTTTAAATCTGCCACATTATTCGCATCCATCCCAATGATATAATCATATTTTTTAAAATCACTTGGCTGGATTTGTGTTGCCCGCATTCCTTGATAGGAAATTCCTTGTTGCTCCAAAATTTTTCTGGTTCCCTTATGTGGCTGGCTGCCAACTTCCCAGTGACTAGTAGCTGCTGAAAATACTTGAATAGTCGATTCTAAACCGGCTTGTTGGACTTTCTGACGAAAAATCGCTTCTGCCATTGGCGAGCGACAAATATTGCCTAAACAAACAAATAACACAGTTACCACAACGTTTCACTCCTTCATAAAACTTTTTATCCTTCACACATTACTCATTGGCTTCTTGTTCATACAAATGATAAGCCATAAATTCTGTATCTTTCGCTAAACGGAATAATTGCGTCGCCATTTCCAAAGGAGTCTGAGGATATTCCTCAAGAATCCATTTCGTTAAGACGCCGCTACATCCATAGGAAAAGAAATTCGCATAAAATTGTTTGTCTTTATCTGTTAAATGGTTCTCAACATCGACTTGTTCAAATAATGAAATAAATAAGCGATTGGTCGAAGCGGAAAAAACATTAAGAAGAACTTCTGAATCTGAGGTCACCGTTGTATAGTAGAAATGGCTCTTCTCTTTAATCGCTTTTAATAACTTCAGGGCTTGTTCCTCCCAGTTTTCCAAACAAATATCTGTTTCTAAGTAAATCAATGCATCGTGACGATAAATCCAACGTAATAAATCATATTTATCTGTAAAGTGATAATAAAATGTTTGACGATTCAAGCCCACTTTTTTGGTAATATCTTGGACACTTATTTTACGAAAATCCTTTTGTTCACATAATTCTATTAAAGCTGAAGCGATTGCTTGTTTTGTATCGTGCGTTCCGCTCATGCTGATTCCTCCGCTCCTAATATGTATATACCTCTATAATTGCAAAAAAACGGCCAGATTACAATATTTTCAGATACATTTTATGCATATATTTAAAATTAAATGAATAAAAAAAGCGGCAACTAACGATTTTTGTTAGTTACCACTCCTTGTTATCAATTATTAATAGATGACTATTTAGCCTGGAAAACGCCATACAACAGCGCGGAATCCAGCTGGTGGTGCTGGTGACCAGTTAGAGTTAGAAGAAACATAACCAGATCCTCCTGGGTTGTTTGCTTCAACGATTTGGACACTTCCACCACTTACACCTGTAACTAAGACAGTATGCACGCCACCAATCCAGCTATCTGGACTATAGGCACTTTCATATTGAACAACATCGCCTGGTTGCACGTTACTCCAGCTAACTTGTGTTGCGCCAGAAGCAACATAGCCACTGTTTGGACCACCATAACCGAAGTTAATACCGCCTGCCGCTAACCAGCGACGAACAGATACTAAACATTCACCTGGTTGATTCCAACCTGTTGCATAAGAATTACCAACATCTGCTAAAGCTGCATTAATTGCGGCTTGTTTTCCTGAAGTCACGCCACCATTCCCTGGTTTTGCTTCATTACCTTTTTCAGGAGTCGTTGGGTTAGTTACAGGAACTTCTTTTTCTTTTTCAGGTGCTGCTGCAGGTGTTGTTACAACACTTTCTGTTTCAGTACTTGAAGTTGTTGTTTCTTGCGTTGTGGTACTTTCAGTAGTTGTTGATGATTCTACTACTGGTGTTGCGGCTTTTTCTTCAGCGGCTGATGCTGCTGCCTCATTGGCTGCTTTTGTTGCTTGCGCTTGCTCTGCTGCCGCTTTTTGTGCTGCGGCTTGTGCTTGCGCTGCCGCTTGTTCTTCTGCTTTTTTAGCAGCTGCACGTTGGCGTGCTTGTTCTTCTGCTAAACGTTTTTCCGCTTCTTTTTTCTGTTTAATGAAGCCGTCTTTTTTCCCTTGTTCTTCAGAACGTTGCGCTTCTAAATCATTTTTAGCCACTTCTTGTTGAATCTTCAATGTTTTTAATGATTCTGTTTTGTCATTTAATTCTTTTGTTGCTGCTTCTAATTCAGCAATTTGTTTTTCAACATTCTTTGTTTTCTTTTCAACAGTCGCTTTGTCTTCTTTTTGTTGTTCTAGTAATTCATTGTTGGCGCTCATCATTGTTGAGACCGCTTGAACGCGACCAATTGCATCTGCTACTGAATCTGCATCTAAGACAGCATCAATAATTGAATCACTTTGACCATTCACTTGGACATCGCGTGCTTGTTTTGTCATTTGTACTTCACGTTTTTGAATACGGACATTCAAATCAGAAATTTCACTATATAATTTAGATACTTCTGATGATAGCTTGTTCTTTTTAGCTGTTAATGTATCGATTTGTTTGGCCGTTTCAACCATATCATTTTCAATCGCGGCAACTTTTGCTTCTGCATCTGACATTTGGCTAGTTAACGCATTAATTTTTTGATCTTGTTGTTGAATCTTTGTATCGTATTCATCTGCAAATGCTGCGGATGGCAGCGCTACGCTTGTTAAGGTAATAGAACATACCATTAGAGCCGATAATACACTTTTCTTCAATCTGTTGTCCTCCGAAAATCCTTTTTTGTTAAGCTTTTTTATTATTTATTAAAATTTGAATAAATTTCTCTTTTTCAACGATAGAGCAATTGTAGCATAGCTGTATGTCACTGAGATAATATGGATGTTACAGTAATATTTCAATTTTCTTCTTGTAAATGACAAAAAAAAGCTTCACTTTTTTCACAACTTTCTTCAAGGCTCCAGGGTAAGCTTCTCATCGTTTTGTTATTTAAAAAAAATAAAAAAAGCGAAAAATGCTAACAAATAAGCATTTTTCGCAAACGAACAAAATTTCCAATTTTTATTTTACGGAAAACAGTTTTTTCAGTGGATAAGATAAAATAACATACCACACCATGTTCAATAGCAATGTAGGGCCCAACACACGTGTAATAAATAAAATTGGGCTGACATCCGCTAAATGAAAGGCCACTTGAATCAGTACCGCAATCAGTTCATACAACGTGGTAAAAATGACGATCCCAAAAAAACCAGTTAATAAATTTGTTTGAATTACTTCTTTAAATGTATACATCAACATAACCGAAAGCGTCAGCGCAACTGTATAAATCCCGATAATGCCAATGTAGTAGCTATCGCAAATGAAGCCTAAAATTAACGAAGTAATTAATAAATAACGTTTAGAAAAATTAGGAACGGCAAACATAAACGCAAGTAATAACAGATGAGAACTGGCGAAGTAAACATTACTTGTCCACGTTTCAAAAGACTTTGTTAAATGTGCATCAATTAACATTAAGAAAAACAAGAGAATAGGTGTGACGTATTTTAAATACTCTTTCCGAATCATTCGCTTTCCCCTGCCGATCTTTTCACGACCGTCACAACGGAGATACCATAGACATCCGCATAAGGTTTCACATACACTTCACGATCTAAACCAAAACTATCTGGTTTCACTTTAATAACTGTCCCTACCGCTAAATCGGCTGGGGAATTACCACCTAAGCCAGAAGTCTGAACGACATCGCCTTCTTTCAGAGTGGCATCGCCAGTTAATTGTGACACAATTAATGCATTCGTCTTATTGTCGTAATTTTTAAGTAAACCAAATGATTCGCCATTTGCGGAAGTTACTCGCACAGGGAAATGGTTCGAGTTAACATTTTTAGACGTTAGTAGTTCCACTTTTGCAGTCGTTGCATTGACTTCAATAACACGCCCCACTAACCCTTTTTGCGCCATGACCGCCATGCCCGCTTCAATGCCGTCATTGGTTCCTTTATCGATAATTAATAAGTCTTGCCAAGTATCCGGCGAACGCGTAATGACATTCGCAGTTACTTTTTCATAGTTGGCTAACGTTTCGTTCAGATTCAATTCTTGTTTTAAACTATCAATTTCACGTTTATAGTTATTGTTTTGGACAGCTAATTCATTATAGCTATCAATTTTTTCTTTTAGACGTTCGTTTTCTTTAAACGTGTTAATTAAATTGCCCATTGAAGACAAGCCATTTTCCACCACACGAGCTGGAAAAGAAATCACACGGTCCACCATACTAACGCTATTATTGACGCCACCTTGAACGACATTGGTTTTGCCTTTTTCAGAACGTTGCGCAGCAGTTAAACTAATAATGGTTACTAAAATAATGACTAAAATTAAGGTAATGATTATATTTTTATTTGGATTAAATTTTTTCACAAAGACACCCCAGATATTCTTCAGACTGATAGTATTAATTTTACCACTAATAGACTATAAACAAAAGAGTTGGCGATCGTCTTTAGCTTTTTTTATCATTTCTTTTTTAGGGCTTGTTTTCAACGAAAAAACCAACGAAAAGAAAGGAAGCTTCCTTGGTTTTCGTTGGTTTAAAAAGAAATTATTTTTCTTTGTTTTCTTCGTTTAATAATGCTTTTCTTGACACGTTGACACGGCCTTGTTTGTCAATTTCAGTTACTTTGACAAGGACTTCGTCGCCTAATTTCACGACATCTTCAACGTTGTTCACACGTTCGTTTGCTAATTGAGAAATATGGATCAAGCCATCTTTGCCTTTAATTAGGTTAACAAACGCACCAAATTTTTCAATGCGGACAACTTTTGCTAAGTAAACTTGACCGACTTCAACTTCTTTGGTTAATTCTTCAATAATCTTGATGGCTTTTTTAATCATTTCAGCATCTGATGAAGCAATACTTACGTTACCGTCTTGATCGATATCAATCTTAACGCCGGTTTCATCAATAATGCTGTTGATTGTTTCGCCACCTTTACCAATGACATCTTTAATTTTCGCTGGTTTAATTTGAATCATTTCAATTTTCGGTGCATATTGACTTAATTCTTCACGAGGAGCAGCAATCGTTGTTGTTAATTCTTCTAGAATTTCCATCCGTGCTTTCTTCGCTTGGTCTAATGCTTCCGTTAAAATTTGTTCTGTAATTCCTTGGATTTTGATGTCCATTTGTAAAGCAGTGATTCCGTCTTTCGTTCCCGCTACTTTAAAGTCCATATCGCCAAGGTGGTCTTCTAAACCTTGAATATCTGTTAAGATTGTATAGTTTTCGCCATCACTAACAAGACCCATTGCAATACCTGCAACTGGCGCTTTAATTGGCACACC
Organism: Enterococcus sp. DIV1316a; assembly: GCF_050536915.1. Taxonomy (NCBI): domain Bacteria; kingdom Bacillati; phylum Bacillota; class Bacilli; order Lactobacillales; family Enterococcaceae; genus Enterococcus; species Enterococcus sp. DIV1316a. The sequence goes on from NZ_CP172913.1 coordinate 2,453,879, forward strand.
CGCATCCATTAATGCTAATGTTCCCGCGCAAATACTTGCTTGTGAAGAAGAACCATTTGATTCTAACACTTCTGCTACTAAGCGGATTGTGTAAGGGAAGTCTTCTTCTGATGGAATAATTTGTGCTAAGGCACGTTCACCTAACGCACCGTGACCGATTTCACGACGACCTGGTGAGCCCGCGCGTCCTGTTGAACCAACAGAGAATTGTGGGAAGTTATAATGATGGATGAAACGTTTGCTATCTTGGACACCCAACCCATCGATAATTTGATGTTCCCCTAAAGGCGCTAATGTACAAACGGATAAAGCTTGTGTTTGACCCCGAGTAAATAAGCCAGAACCATGCACACGTGGTAAAATACTTACTTCTGATGATAAATGACGAATTTCGTCTAATTTACGGCCATCCGGGCGAATCTTATCGATCGTGATTAACTCACGTACGACATCTTTTTCAAGATCTTCCGCAATTTGTTTCACTTCTTTTAGTAATTGCGCTTCTTCTTCGTGTTCCGCAAATTTTTCAGCGTAAACTTCTTTGACTGTATCTTTTACTTTGTCAATTTCAACTTCACGTGCTAATTTTTCTTCCGTCATTACGGCTGTTTTCATTGTATTGTAGTACGCATCAAAAATTTCTTTTTTAAGATCAGCGTCCACTTGTAATAAGTCCACGTCCATTTTTGGTTTACCTACAGCGGCAACGATTTCTTCTTGGAACGCCACTAGTTCTTTAATGGCATCAAAACCGAAAAGTAAGGCACCTAACATATCTTCTTCTGATACTTCTTTGGCACCACTTTCAACCATGTTGATGGCTTCTTTTGTTCCAGCAACAGTTAATTCAATATCTGTTTGTTCCGCTTGTTCTACCGTTGGATTTAAAACATATTCGCCATTAATACGGCCAACGTCAACACCAGCAATTGGTCCATCAAACGGAATATCTGAAATTGCTAACGCTAAGGAAGACCCAAACATTGCAGCCATTTCTGGTGTACAGTCTTGCTCCACACTCATAACGATGTTCGTAATTTGAACTTCGTTACGGAAGCCTTCTGAGAACATTGGACGAATAGGACGGTCGATTAAACGAGCGGTTAATGTCGCACGTTCACTTGGACGACCTTCACGTTTAATGAAGCCGCCAGGAATTTTTCCTACCGCATACATTTTTTCTTCATAGTTTACAGTTAATGGGAAAAAGTCTACATCTTTTGCTTCTTTAGAGGCAACAGCAGCACTTAAAACGACCGTATCGCCGTAACGTACTAAGACAGCTCCATTGGCTTGTTTGGCTAATTGGCCGATTTCTACTTCTAGTGGGCGGCCGCCCCAAGTTGTTTTAAAGACTTGTTTTTCTGTCATGATTCTTCTCCTTTACTCTTGCTCTTTGGAAAAGTCAGACGGCTACTAAACAAATGAAAAAGTAACAAGTCGTTGCTGCTCTTTCATTTGGTTAGTAGTTCCTAAAAACTTTCCAAAGAGGACCTTCAATAGTGACAATAAGATAAAAAGCGAGATTCTGATTGAACCTCGCTTTATACGTAATGATTAACGACGTAATCCTAAACGTTGGATCAATTCGCGGTAACGTTGGATGTCAGTTTTACGTAAGTAAGCTAACAAGTTACGACGGTGACCGATTTTTTTCATTAAACCACGGTAAGAATGGTGATCTTTTTTGTGTGTACGCGCATGTTCGTTCAATTGGTTAATGTCTTCAGTTAAGACAGCAATTTGTACTTCTGGAGAACCAGTATCTCCTTCATGACGTGCGTATTCTTTAATGATTTCGTTTTTTCTTTCTTGTGAAATTGCCATTTGTTCCACCTCTTTCTCTATTATTCGTCTGATCACTGAGTGAAGCGTTGGTGACTCGCTAAACCAAGTGATAGATGGTGTGTTTCCACACAAGCTTACTTTACAGGAAACACCGCTAAAATGCAAGCTTAATCTCTATTATTCGATAGTTTTTTTAAACAATCTAGCCCCTTTTTTGGTGATTTTGTGATACACTAAATGGTGGTAAACAACTGATTATTTCAGCGCATGAATAAATAAAAGAAGAATTTTTTTATGTTTCAAAGGAGGAACCATTGAATGATTACAATGAAAGATATTATTCGTGAAGGGAATCCCACACTTCGTGCTGTGGCAGAAGAAGTGCCTGTCCCTATCACTGAGGAAGACCGACAATTAGGCGAAGACATGTTGACTTTCTTAAAAAATAGTCAAGATCCAGTCAAAGCCGAAGAATTACAATTACGTGGTGGCGTTGGTTTAGCTGCACCACAATTAGATATTTCTAAACGAATTATTGCTGTCCATGTTCCTAGTAACGACCCAGAAAACGAAACGCCTTCATTAAGTACGGTGATGTACAACCCTAAAATTTTGAGCCATTCTGTGCAAGATGTATGTTTAGGTGAAGGGGAAGGCTGTTTATCTGTCGATCGGGATGTGCCTGGGTATGTCGTTCGCCATAACAAAATTACCGTCAGTTATTTTGACATGGCTGGCGAAAAACACAAAGTTCGTTTAAAAAACTACGAAGCGATTGTGGTTCAACATGAAATTGATCATATTAATGGCATCATGTTCTACGATCATATTAACAAAGAAAATCCATTTGCTTTAAAAGAGGGCGTTTTAGTCATCGAATAAAGAAAAAAACTGGGCCGTTTGTTTTCAGACAAACGGCCCAGTTTTTTTAAATGGCCTTCATTTCTTTTAAGGCTTTCCAAATCCCATCATTATCATTTGTATCTGTGACCATCGTAGCCGCTTTTTGAATGGAAGGACTCGCATTGCCCATTGCAACGCCAATTCCTGCATGACTTAACATTTCTCGGTCATTTTCGCCATCCCCAAAGGCAATGATATTTTTTGCATCAATACCCACACGTTTAGCTAAATACGTTAACGTAGCTGATTTTGAGCCATCTTTAGGCACAACATCTACGCTATGTTGATGCCAGCGAATAAAGCGAAATTCTGGGTATTCTTCTTCAAACGTACACTGATCTTCTGCGTCATAAAAAGCCAGCGCTTGGTAAATATCATTTTGACGATAAAAGTGTTCATCATAAGCAGGTGAATGAAAATGAAAAGAGTTCATCGCAATTTCCATTTTTTCAGCACGGTGCTGGTTGCTCTTCTTAATATCATCTAAGCCCACACAAGCAAATCCTAAGCCGCGTTGATCACTGTCTTGTGCCAAACGTTCCAACGCTTCAGCGTGCAACAAATTTTGATAATATTGCTCATGATCCACAAAAGCCGCGGCGCCATTACATAATACGTAATTGGTAAAATCTAAATCCCAAATCACCTCTTGCGCCATATAACGACTTCTGCCAGTTGCCAGCGTAACTAAGTGTCCTTGCTCCCGCAATTTTGCTAGCGCTTCTCTCGTGCTATCCAATGCTTTCTTCTCCGAATTTAACAACGTCCCATCAATATCAAATGCAAAAAGTTTTCTTTCCATCATTTCTCCTTATTCGCTCGCTTTCGCTAAATATTTACTGCCTTCTCGTTGTGCTAAAGGACTCAACACTAATTCTTTCATCAATTCCTCGACCCATTGCGGATTCGTTTTACTATATTGGCGTAATGACCACCCAATCGCTTTTTGAATGAAGAACTCCTCTGTAGTTCTATCATAAATAATCGCCTTTTTCAACAGGTCCTGATTGGTCTTTTCTTTCAACATCAACTGTAAATTCAGCGCAACACGCCGATTCCAGAAATTTTCAGCGCCATAAAAAAGGGCAAAAATCGTTGGCAATTCAGTCAGATGCAACGCCACCCACGACCCAAAAAATTTTCGCCAAGCATCCACACTGTCCCACCACGCTTTTTGTGGAACATAGGCTTTAAACGCTACGACCTCTTCTAATGAAAATCTCCGAACATTTTGAAGGGCTAAATCAATAGCGACATACTGATATTCTCGTTCTGTTTTTTGATAATAAGCCTCAATCTCTTGGCATAATTTTTCCTTTGGCCACGTATGACTTTCTTTTAAAAGTTGTTTACTTAACGCTTGACGTTCTGGGGCGGGGATGCCTGCAAAAACAAATTGATGTTTCATATAAGCAGACATTTTTGCTGCTGTTTCTGGGTTCTTCTGAAATTGAAGTGTGTCCATTCCTTCGCTCCTTATAATAAAAAAACTATACTAAAACAGTGTACCATGTTTTAGTATAGTTGGTTGGTCAATTAATCAAAATACGTTAAGTTTTTGTTGTCTTTATCTAACCAGGCATAGCCGAGACCCATAATTAAGCCACCACCGATAAAGTTACCGATAAAGGCCCAGAACAGATTATGAACAACATTACCAGCTGTGAAAGCTTCAATTGCGCCGTTCGAAGCAAAGTAAGCTAAACTGAAGGCTGGGAAGTTGGCAATCACGTGTTCAAAACCAAGGAACGCAAAGATAAAGATAATGAAAATAATGGCCGCGACTTTGCCGGCGTCATCTTTCATTCGCATACTCACTAATACGGCTGTATTAACTACAATATTGGCGAACATAGCTTCAACTAAAATCTGTAGGGTGGTTTTTTCTAATTTTCCAGCAATCGATGTAAAGAAGAAACTATCTTTTGGCAAATCTTGGAACGGCACCGTAAGTGATACCAAGAAACCAAACAAGACGCCACCAATTAAATTGAATAAGATACAGGTAAATAAAATTTTTGCAGCTAAGGAAAAGTTGACTTTTTTACGATAGACCCCAACAGTCATGTACAACATATTCGAGGTACCAAGTTCGGCATTCATATATAAAATCATTACAAGTGACCAACTGAACATGAAGGCGTAAAGCATTTTCCCTAAACCATGAGAAATTCCTTCTCCTTTAATTGCGATTGCAAAAGCAACGGCTGTTCCCAACGTTAAAAATAGACAAGCAAGCATTGCACGAACAGCGTAGCGGGAAAAGCTGTTTGAGAATAAATTCACTTTCTTGTCGATGGATTTATCAATTTGTTCAAACAATGGTGAACCAGACTTCATTGTAAACTCCCTTTCATTCCGTTTTCAACTTATATTTTCAAAACATCTCCCCTTATTCTAATGAGGAAAAGTGTTTTTGTCTACCTTTTTTTCAGATTTCACTTTAAAACCTTGACGTTTCCTATCCTATTAAGTATACTAGACTTTGTGTAAAATAATTGCAGCAGAAGAATAATAACTCGTCAACAGTTCATTGCCAAACTTGGTTCAACTGCGTAACCGCGGCTGCAAAGGCGAAGGTTGAAGAATGAACTGAACGAATATGAATTTTTCATCTAATTATTTTACTCCAAAAAAACATTTATTTATTGGAGGAATTTTTAATGTCTCGTTATACTGGACCATCATGGAAAGTATCTCGTCGTCTAGGTATCTCTTTATCAGGTACTGGTAAAGAACTAGCTCGTCGCCCTTACAAACCAGGACAACACGGACCTAACAGCCGTGGTAAAGTTTCTGAATACGGAATGCAATTAACTGAAAAACAAAAATTACGTCATATGTATGGCATGAACGAACGTCAATTCCGTACGTTGTTCATTAAAGCAAGCAAAATCAAAGAAGGTAAACACGGTGTTAACTTCATGGTTTTACTAGAACAACGCTTAGATAACGTTGTTTACCGTTTAGGTCTTGCAACTACTCGTCGTCAAGCACGTCAATTAGTTAACCATGGCCACATCACTGTAGACGGCAAACGTGTTGATATTCCATCATACCACGTTGAAGTTGGTCAAGTGATCGGTGTTCGTGAAAAATCTCAAAACATCTCAACAATTAAAGAAGCGGTTGAAGCAACTGTTGGACGTCCAGCATTCGTAAGCTTTGACACTGAAAAATTAGAAGGTAGCTTCACTCGTTTACCAGAACGTGATGAACTTTACCCAGAAATCGACGAAGCACTTGTCGTTGAATACTACAACCAAAAACTTTAAGATTTCAAAAGGTCGAACTACGGTTCTTACCTTCTTTCAAAACCTTGCCTTTCTTGGCAAGGTTTTTTTCTTTGCCCTCTTTACAAAATTGTTTACTTCCGCTAAACTATTGTTAACCAAATAAAAATAATTGGTTAACAATAGAAAGTGAGGCTTCTTATGAATAAAGCATCGTTACGCTCTTTAATTTTAGCAGCAGAATTCGCTGTGATTATTGCTGTACTTTCACAATTTACAATTCCATTGGGGATTGTCCCCTTAACTGGACAAACATTTGCCATCGGCTTAACCGCTACCGTTTTGGGCAAGCGAACGGGGACCTACGCTATTTTAATTTACTTCTTATTAGGATTAATTGGTTTACCCGTTTACGCTGGGATGTCTAGTGGGTTCGGTGTACTCTTTGGACCAACTGGCGGCTATTTAATCGGCTTTATCTTTAACGGCTTATTAACTGGTTATATTTTAGAAAAAACAACCTTTAACTATACTTGGGCCATTATCGCAAATATTGCTGGCGCCTTAGTTACCTTAGTTTTCGGTATGATTTGGTTGAAATATTCCGCAAATCTGCCGTGGCCAAACGCTTTCGCTGGCGGGTTTGCTCCGTTTATTATTCCTGGTATCATCAAGGCTGTCGCAGCTGCTTATGTTGGTATTTTAATTCGCCAACGCTTTATGAAACGTTTTTTAGCACACCTTTCTTAAGGGGAAAACTTTTTTCTTTTCCTTGTCTGTAGTACACTAAAAGGACAAAGGAGTGAAGTCCATGTCCTCATTATTAAAACGATTGGTTCAGTTGGTTTTGTTAGTCGTCGCTGTCTTGCTGATTCGACACTATGTTTTCTCCCCTGCTGCGGTGAACGGCTCTTCAATGGAACCAACACTTCATAACAACGACCGTTTATGGGTGACCTCGATTAAAAAGCCTCAGCGCTTTGATATTATCGCTTTCCCTAGTCCTCGCAACGGCCAACGAGTAGCCAAACGTTTAATTGGTTTACCTGGCGAAACAGTCGAGTATCGCGATGATACCCTTTATATTAATGGTGTATCACTCAGTGAAGATTACTTAGCAAGTGCTAAACGAAATGTCTCTAAAAATGAAAATTATACCCAAGATTTTACGCTAGAGACCTTAGAAGCCACCCAATCCCTGACCGTTCCAGAAGGCATGTATTTTGTCTTGGGGGATAATCGCCCGCGCTCAGATGACAGTCGTTACTTTGGCTTTGTTAAACAAGCGAGTGTGGAAGGTGTTTTGACTTTTCGTTATTATCCATTAGATAAAATTGGCTTTCCATAAAATAGTAAACCGCCCTCAAAAAGTCTAACTTTTTGGGGGCGGTTTACTATTTTTTTAAGGTCCAGTGACTAAGTTCCACGTCACCGTTCCTTGATATTTCTCATTTATTTTCCCTTGATTGGCAGGGACTTCTAATTTCACATTGGCAAAATCAAAATCTAATTGATAGACATCATTACCTGTAAATTGGTTATTAAGAATTACTGGTGTAGATGTGCCGTCACTCGTCAAAGTTAAGGCTTTCGTAACCCCAACTTTATTTGTTAACTCTGTGACTTGATTATAGTTTTCGATTGCTATAACATCCGCACTTCCTAATAATAAACGCGTACTAGTTGGCAAACTATCAGCTGATGCTGTTAACTGTGACAATTGTGCTGTTAACTGCCAATTAGGTTGGCTTGTCTTTATTCGTAGATATGGATTACGTGTGCCGTTGCCATAGTAATCAGCTGCTTTTTTCAGTCCGTACTGCTTAGTGCTACTGTTAATCGTAATTTTCCCAAAATCAAACGTTGGTGTACTAATGAAACCTTCTTCTACTGGTGTTGGCGTAATCGTTTGATCTTCTCCTTGAATACGTACAAAGTTACTAGCTGTCACTGCAGAAAAGTTTCCACTAGCTGTCATTTCTGCGGTTAAAAGTTGTCTTGGTTCTCCCGTAATTTTCGCTGTGTTCACTGTCACTAAGGCTTCGCCGTTCACAGGAATCTCTATATCTAAGTTAACTCCTGCTTGCCATTGTTCTGCCGTCACTGGAATAATTTTATTTGGTGTATTACCAATGCGAACAGCTAATTGTGTTGGTGGTGAAATACCTGCCGCCCATTTGGCCGTTGGAGCTAGTTTAACGTTGGTCAATGGAACTTCACTGGTATTTTTTAGTTTAACTATCCACATCATAGAAGCTTCATTTGGGATCACTTCTAGTAACCGACTAACCGTCATTTCTGCTGTTGGTTGGACTTCCTCATAGACCGCTGTCATGTCATCTTTATCGTCGTAAGTAACGGCGTAACTTGGTGTTTTAGTCGTTGTCAAGGTGCCTGGTTTGGTTTTACCTTTGTACCAGCCTTTGAACTTATAGGATTTATCTCCTGTTGTATAAGTGTCTGGTAAGGCTTTCGTACTAGCATAAGTGAAATTATCACTGTCAATCACCGTTTGTTTTCCTTGCGTGAAGCCTGTTGGCGGTGTAATTTTAGCGCCGCTTGGATCCACAAAGTTTTCAGTGACACGACGGTTTTCTAAATAATAGTAGATTGTTCCCTCTGGAGAAGCTAAGTTATAGTTTTTTCCGACTGTCCCTGAATAAATTCCCATAGCATACAACGTGTTATTCGGGTCCCATGTCCAAAAAGCTCGTCTGGTTCTAAAAAAAGTTCCAGCGTTAGTTAATTTGAAGGCTTCTACTCCGTCAGCTTGAGAAACAACCGTATATGGCGCTTCTATATTTTTCCGGATCTCTTTGGTCATAGGATACTTTGTTTTATCTCCCGTATAAGTAGCTAGCGGTGTAATCGACATTGTCTTATATTGTTTAGGAATTGTATGATTAACAGACCTTGCACCGTATGTCTTAAGCTTATCTATCGGGAAATCATATGACTTGCCAGGAATCGATAATTTTTTTAATTTACTCATCACTTCATCAGTTCCTTGAATTTTCCCTAATACTGTTGATTCAGTTTCGTCACTTTCACCTAATTCGGCTTCTACAGAAAAGCCTGCTGTATTCAATAGGTTACCTGCCTCATCAACATAACCAAAGTAAACATCTTTGGCTGGTAAATTATACGTTTTCATCACGACTTCTTCATAGACTACCGTCAAATCATCATCATCATTATAAGTGACTGGATAACTGGGAGCTTTGGTCGTCGTCAAGGTGTCTGGTTTGTTTTTACCTTTGTACCAGCCTTTGAACTGATAGGTTTTCGTGCCGACTTTATAGGTATCTGGCAAATCTCCGCTTTGCTTAAAGGTGTACGAATCACTAGTAATTACTGTTTTTTTCCCTTGGGCGAAACCTGACGGTGCGGTGATTTTAGTACCATTGGTATCTACGAAGTTTTCCGTAACACGACGATTTTCTAGGTAAAGATACATACGTGCATTTTCATCTAGTGTATAGACACTCGGTTCTACTCCTTTACCAGTAATAGTCGCACTTAATAGTGTTGCAAGTCTAACATTTGTAGGCATTGATGACCAGTATATACCGCTCATCGTAAACTTTTGTGGATCTGTTGTCGGGTCAAGACCAATTCGCCATCCAGTTGTATCGATGTCACTTTTGACACCACTTCTTAAACTAAGACGATACGTTTCTGGAATAGAGTAGGCTGTACCTGTATAATTTGGGCCAGGTTGATACGTTACGGTTTTATACATTTTGGGCAACGTAAAGGTTGCATTGCGAACTCCATATTGCAACGGCGTAGGTCTTTCTGTATCGAAAACTCGACCTGGTATAGTGATTTCTTTTACTGCGCTATTATTGTTAGTCGGGACTGGGCCAATTGGCGTCACTTTGCCATCCGCAACTTCAACTAATTCTCCAGTAAAGCCATAACGATCAGCAAATGTCAGCCCCCCTGTTTCATTGATAAATAGGACACGATACATGCGATCAGGCAAAGTCACTGGATTCTGAATCGCCTTATTCATCACCTGAACAGATGACATTCCTTTTCCTTCTTGAAAAGTCACAGGATTTTGAATCGCCTCATACACCACCGTCAAATCGTCATTCCCATCATAGGTCACCGCATAGCTTGGCGCTTTGGTCGTGGTCAAGGTATTTGGCTTGGTTTTGCCTTTGTACCAGCCTTTGAATTTGTAGGTTTTGCCGTCTGCTTGATAGGTGTCCGGCAAAGTACTAGCTTGTTTGAAGGTGAAGTCATTGCTGGTCATTGGTGTTTTCTTGTTTTGGGTAAAACCTGTTGGCGGCGTGATAGCTACGCCGTTAGCATCTACGAACTTCTCGGTGACTTGTTTCCGAGTGACTACGTAATTAAGTGTTTCTCGGTACGTTGCAGTGCCATCAAATCCGTATAATACTGGTTCTACTGGAGTGCCAATGGGGGCGACACTCAGGATTCTTAAAAATTCATTACCATCCGTGTTTAGAGAGAAAACATTTTCACTGCTTTTAGAAAACACGCTATCTCTTGTGCGTAATACAAAAGGAGTCATATGATTTCCAAACTGCGGTAACTCAGTTGTTTGTTGTGCACTATATCTGGTCATCCTCAGTGTAGAATTGGGCACAGCAACAATACTGTCGACATACTTTAGCGTGTTATCAATCTTTAATTGTTCAACCGCGTATATATTCATCCTATAATTTGCTGGTAAATCTGTAAAAAAATCGTATGGTAAAGGAACCGTTGCATTGACAGCTACTCGATATTGACCGCCTTCTGCATTAGAAGAAGTAATTGGATAATTAACCGCATACGATCGCCATAAACTAGTTGCGTTTTCATATCCAAATTTAGTATACGTCCCTGATAACGTTAAGTTTTCATCAGTAAAAACTTGCCCTGATTCATTAGTGAAAGCCAAGGTTATTCTCGGATAAATCACTTGATTATTCGGCACCCAACGTGGCGAAATACTCGTTTGTCGGTCATTTTCACTACTATTTTCTGCAGGTTGTGCTGTTGTGTTTGTTTTTATCTCTGGTGTTTCCAGTGGCGCTTTTGTCTCTGCTTGTTTCGCTGTTTCCTGTGTTACTTCTTCCTGACTCGTTTCAGTCGTTTTTTGACTGCTTTCCGTACTTTCTTGCCTTGCGCTACTTGCTGGTGTTGCTTCCTTAATACTATTTGCCACTGTCGGGCTACTTTCACTCATAACTGTTTCCGCAATGGCTGTTACGCCAGAAAAGGCGTTAATCACTAAAGAACTACACAAGCCAATGGTTGCTAAGCGTTGCCAGTTAATTCTCTTCATGTCGTCCCTTCTTTCTATGTACCATTCCCGCCAAGCCGATGAAGGCTAAGCTGGGAATGCTAAAATTTGCTTGCCCCTTGTCCCTTCGTACAGGGCGCAAGGGTCAGTCGTGATAGCTTGTGCTGAACCACCTCTTAGGTGAGTTCCTTGTTGGAAGTAACTTTTGCCATTTTTGATTCATGCTATTCTCCTTTTTATGTATTGATTTATTGTTCATTGGTATATGTACAGCTTTTAATTTTCTCCATTATTCTATCAAAAAAAAGGTAGCCCTGAAATTTTAAATTTTGCTACAGCTAAGCTACTTTTCCGACGATTCCTATTATACCAAGGTAGAAGAGTCCTTTTTCACTAGAAAAACACTCGAAAATTAAGAGAATCTGCCATTTTGCTTCTGATTTTCAGCCAAATTCCTTAATTTCCATAAACAAAAGCTCAAAATGTTAGTGTTTGATACTAACATTTTGAGCTTTCCTCATGATAACTTAACTATTTTAAGGACCTGTAACTAGGTTCCACGTAATTGCGGCTTGGTATTGTTGCCCCTTGACCCCTTGGTTGGCTGGCACTTCAAGTTTGACATTGTTGAAGGTGAAGTCCAACTGATAAATATTACTCCCAGTGAATTGCTGGTTGGCAATAATCCTAGTGGCCGTGTTGTTGGCATTCAAACTAATGGTACTCGTAGTACCGACCGCATTTTTCAACTCGGTAGGTTGGTTGTAATTTGAGAAACTCGAAACAGGAGCCGCCCCTAACAATAAGCGGGTCGCTGTCGGCAAGCTGTCTGTCGCTGATTTTGGTTGCGACAGTTGCGCCGTTAAGCTCCAATTCGGTTGGGTTTTCTTGATCCGCAGATAGGGATTGCGTGTGCCGTTGCCATAGTAATCAGCGGCTTTTTTCAGGCCATGCTGTTGCGTGCTTCCCGCTACCCCAACTTGACCAAAATTGAAGGTTGGAACACTGATGAAGCCTTCAGCCGTTGGTGTCACAATTGCTTGATCATTGTCTTTCACACGCACGGTGGCCGAAGCAGAGACACCACTGTAATTCCCACTGGTGGTAATCCCAGCGCGCAAGACTTGCCCCGCTGTCCCCGTCGCTTTCGTAGTGAACTGAACCGTGGCAGATTTTCCTACGGGAATGTCAGTGCCTAAGCTAACACCATTGGTCCACGTAGTCGCTGTGACGGGAACTGTTTTCGCGGTTCCGCCAGCTGGCGTGACAATCATGGCGGTTGGTGCTGCTAAGCCGGTTGTCCAAGCGGTTGATTTCTTGATGGTCGCCGTGGTTAGTGGTGCTTGGCTTGTATTGGTAATTGTGGCACGCCAGGTGACATTACCGCCGCTAGTCACGGTTTCAGCGGTAGTGCGAGTTAAAGCGACACTTGCTTTCGGCACTTCTTCCTTATACATCGCCGTCATGTCGTCATTGCCATCAAAAGTTGTATTGTATGTTGGCGTAGTGCTTGTTGTTAAAGTATTAGGCTTCGTTTTACCTTTGTACCAGCCTTGGAAAGTATAGGTCTTGCCACCTGCGGTATAAGTTGCTGGCAAGGCTTTTGCGGCTGTGTACTTGAAGGTGTTGCTAGTCATCGGTATTTTGTTGCCCTGCGTGAAGCCTGTTGGCGGCGTGATTTTAGTGCCGTTGGTGTTCACGAAGGTTTCGGTGACTTGTTTACGAGTGACTTTGTAGTTTACGGTTTGCTTGTAGTCTGGAGTACCATCAAACCCGAATAATCTTGAAAAACTGCCACTTTCTGCTAACAATAACATTTTGGGAACTATATGCGAAAACGTTCCATTTCCCCAAATTGATTTTATCGCAAAAGTGTTATCTGTTTGCTTAACAAATGTTTTATCAATAGGATTTAATTCTGTCTGAGAAGTATTGTTTGGTTTGCCCTCAATGTCCGAAACTCCAGTATAATCGTACATTGTAGTGTGCGTGTCAGTAGTTTCTATCTTGTCAACATATTTCATTTGATTGGTAATATCCAAGTTATTTAATGCGTACCCTCTATTAGCAATGTCAGCAGGCATGGCTGTCCAATAATTATTTGGTACTGCAACACTACTCGTTGTTTCAATCTTATACTTATTTGTCACTGTTGTATCGCGCTTACCTACCATTGGGTAAAAGGCGCCCTTCGTTTCAAAAACAGTAGTGCCTGTCTTTCTGAGAAACTCAGTATAATTTCCAGAAAGAGTTAGCGGATTAGTAAAAGCTTTGCCTTGTTCATCAACAAATTGCGCATAGAATCCTGGATAAACAGCTGTTACTTCCTTATACATCGCCGTCATGTCGTCATTGCCATCAAAGGTTGTATTGTATGTTGGCGTAGTGCTTGTTGTTAAAGCATTAGGCTTCGTTTTACCTTTGTACCAGCCTTGGAAAGTATAGGTCTTGCCACCTGCGGTATAAGTTGCTGGCAAGGCTTTTGCGGCTGTGTACTTGAAGGTGTTGCTAGTCATCGGTATTTTGTTGCCCTGCGTGAAGCCTGTTGGTGGCGTGATTTTAGTGCCGTTGGTGTTCACGAAGGTTTCGGTGACTTGTTTACGAGTGACTTTGTAGACAAGTTTCGTCTGATTCACAGGATTTTCATTAAACAGTGCCATCATTAAAAGTGAGCTACCTCCTGAAGAACTATAGCCTAAGTGCATGTTGAAAAATCGATTATTTGCATTAGAAAAATAGGTTCCGTCTGAGCTAAAATTGAGCGAGTTAATCTGTTCTGTAGTCATATTATACTCTGTTGGTGCGATATTTGGATCAAAAATCGTGGAACTACCGCTAGTGTACTTATGACCATAATAGTTCAACGAGCTACTTTGAGCTGTATCTACTTGAATGGTATCAACATATTTTAGTTGTTGGTTGATGGTCAATTTATCAACATTAAATCGTAATCTGTTGGTAGCACTGATTGGTTGTCCATTATTATATTTTTTCAATAAATCTTGGGACAATGGCATACTACCATTGTTAATACTTACCGTATATTGTCCACTACCATTATTTTTTGAGGTCACGTCATATAAATCGGTTCTTAAGGATGCACTCGTACTTTGCGCATAGTACTTACCACTAAAGGTTAACGCTGGTGTGAAAGTACCGCCTTTTTCATTCACAAAGTTCATATTAATTGATGGATACAACGTTGTGACTGTCTCTTCTTCGTACACAACGTTCAAATCGTCATTATCATCATACGTCACCGCATAGCTTGGTGCTTTAGTCGTGGTCAAGGTGTTTGGCTTGGTTTTGCCTTTGTACCAACCTTTGAATTTGTAGGTTTTGCCACCTGTTGTGTAGGTGTCAGGTAAGGTACCAGCTTGTTTGAACGTATAGTTATTGCTAGTCATTGGTGTTTTTTTGTTTTGCGTGAAACCTGTTGGCGGCGTGATTTTAGTGCCGTTGGTGTCCACGAAGTTTTCGGTGACTTGTTTACGGGTGACTTTGTAGTTCATCGTATGTTTGTAATTAGTAGTCCCATCAAAGCCCATCAAAGTTACATTTCTTTGATTAGGCTGATCTTTCCCACCTATTCTTAACAAACGCGGTATTGTGGAAGCAGATCCATTAGCTCCAAAAATAGCATTAATAGAAAATCTCTGATTAGTATTTTTGATAAAAGCTCTTTCTAAAGGATGTAAAATATTAGGGAAATCAATCAAGATTGGGTCTATACCAACATATCCGACTAGATAATCAGCAGCTTGCAATGACGTATTCATCACTTCAATCTTATCTACATATTTCAACTCATTGGTGATTGTTAAATCATGTAACCCGTATTCACGCTTATCGTAGACATCCCCTGTTACATTTCCGTCATAAGTAGCCGAAATTGGAATACGTGACTGTGTTTCAATCTTATATTTATTGGATTGACTAGGATCTTTTGAACCAATCATCGGATACAGATTTCCTGTTGTTTCAAATATATTGACAGTTTTTTTTCTTAAAAACTGTGTATAATTTCCTGAAAATGTCAAAGGATTAGTAAAAGCTTTCCCTTGTTCATCGACAAATTCAGCATAGAAACCTGGATAAACCCATGTATCTCGTGGAACGACTTCCTCATACACCACATTCAAATCATCATTATCATCATAAGTCACCGCATAGCTTGGTGCTTTAGTCGCGGTCAAGGTGTTTGGCTTGGTTTTGCCTTTGTACCAGCCTTTGAACTTATAGGTTTTGCCGTCTGCTTGATAGGTATCTGGCAAGGTGCCACTTTGTTTAAAAGTGTACGCTTCACTATTAATAACCGTTCGCTTTCCTTGTGTGAATCCTGATGGTGGTGTAATTTTTTGTCCGTTACTATTAACAAAATTCTCATAAAGCTTTTTGTAATAAATATAATAATTAATAGTAGCACCAGAATTCCCTTTATTGAACTGTCCTGTTGTTCCTACAAGATTGTCACTAAACATAATATTGGTGCTTACTCCGCTATTAGAACTACGATTCGTTATACGCCATGTCTTACCAGTCGCTTTAGTAAAGTTATATGTTGAAATATCATAGTTACTTCTCGTATAAGTTGTTGATGTGTACGCTCTGGAAGTCATCACACCTGTTCGGCTGTCTGGAAGTGTTGCTTTAGGTGGTGCTAACACAATTTTATCAATTCTATTGGTGGTAGCTGTAGCAAAATTAATCACAATATCGTTACTAAAGAAAAACCACGAACCCCCGTTACTAGTACCTATATTTTTTAGTCCTGTATCAAACCTATAAAGCCCACTACCAGCATTTGTCATAGTTAAAGGATATCTTAACAGCGTCCCTTCTACTCTCGAATTGGTTGATTTAAATAATACTGGGTTTATGGAAAGACTCATTTGTTCCTTACTAGCCACTCCATCCTCATCGTAAAATTTTAAATTCCCTTTCAAACCTAAGTTACCAGAAAATCTATCCACATACGTCATTTCATTTCGTCTATTCACTGCGCCAAATCCATTAAATCGAATCGTGGAATCGATATATTTTTTTTCGTTGTGTGTACCCGAAGTAATTCTTGTCTGAAAATACAATGTTTTGATATACCCAGTATTTCCAGAAGTTCGCCCGTGTAGACGATTGATAAATGCAGTGACCGTCCTAGTCGACTCTGTCCAAACAAAATATTCGCCACCACTATTGGCATTATGAGAGCCTTCTCCTATAACTACATTTTGTTCCTCGGGGCCAACTTTGATAATAACTGACGTTGGTCTAGTCATTCCAGCTGCCAATTTTGATTCAATTCGAATCGGACCAACAATATCTGAATTTGTATCATCTGTTGTAATATTTTCCAGTTTCATTCGATAATCAACTACATCGTTAAGACGAACCGTGGTTCTATTCGTGGTTCCTGTAGCTGCCCAGACAAATGCTCTAGGCATAATTTTCGCTTGAATACCAGATGGTTCCAGCAGATTTTCTTCTTGAGCTATTTCCGTTGTATCTTCTTGTTCCACTGTTTCCTGTGTCACTTCTTCCCGACTCGTTTCAGTCGTTTCTTGACTGCTTTCCGTACTTTCTGGCGTTGCGCTACTTGCTGATGTTGCTTCCTTAGCGCTACTTGCTACTGTCGGACTACTTTCAATCGTGATGGTTTCCGCAACTGCGGTCACGCCAGAAAAAGCGTTAATCACTAAAGAACTACACAAGCCAATGGTTGCTAATCGTTGCCACTTAGTTTGCTTCATGTCGTCCCTTCTTTCTCTGGACCATTCCGACAAGACCAATCAAGACAAGACCAAGAATGCTAAGATTTGCCTGACTCTTGCTCCCTGTACGAGGGAGCTGCGAGCCAGTTGTGGTGGTCTGTGTCGAACCACCACTTCGTTGATCTCCTTGCGGAGGACCATCTGGTTCCTTGGGATCAGCAGCTGGCGCATCTGTTTTCGGTGGGGCATCTTTAGGAGCGGGTGTTCTCGGATTTTGGTAAAATTCAATCCCCACCGAACTAGAACCACCCTCAGATGCTTCAACATTTATAAAAAAACTAGGGGAAAATAGTAAACACGCAATTATTAAATAACGCTTTTTTTTCATTTAAAAACCTCCTTTTAACTCATTCACATTCTTCTATACAAAGAATGCGTAAACAACCTTTATCATACCTTTATAATAGCAAAGAACTCTTTGTTCAAAACATCATTTTTTTTCATTTGACAACATCTATTCGCGAAAATCCCTTATTAAGCAAGGGTTGCTACTCTTGTTATTTAAGCAAAAAAGGCTATCAAAACGTACTTTTCCATAGAAATCAGCCAGTCATCCCTTAATTTTTTTCAAAAAAACTAAAGAAAAGCTCACAATGTTAGTAATTAAAACTAACATTGTGAGCTTTTCTCATTTTTGACGATTGGATAATTCGATAAAATAACACTAAAACAAAAAATAACTGTCTGTTTCTCTTATTGGGCAACAGCTAATTGATACAATGGCAGGAGTTGTTGATAGGTTGCCAACATATAAGCGCGTGCTTTTTCAGGGTTTTGCCACAAGTCACTATCTTTGGGAATGATGCGCCCAATTTCAAACTCACCTTTTTTTACATCTCTAAAACGAGTTAAGGCTTTTTCTAAATCCGTTTCCATCAGCGGAGTAATTTGAGGAACCGTATGATCCAAGGAAACATACGTATCTTCTGGTAATGCTTGGAATAATTGCTGATTCTCTAAAAAGGCTTGCGCAATCTGCTTTTCATTTTTAGGATTATCAATGAATGACAACCACATAAACACATAGTCGCCCCAAATGCCTAATTGAAAATGCGGCTGCATTTTATACCCGCGCTTATTCGGACTAAGTGCTGACCAAGTATTTTCTGGTGGATACACGGTGCGACGGCGATGTTGCGCAATATGGACAAACAACTCCGTTCCTAGTTCAGGCGCTAGTTGTTCGGCAAAATACGTGTCTAATTCTTGAAAAATAGGTTGAATTTGCGCACGGATAACCGCCATTCGTTCATCTAATCCAGCAACTTCAAAGGCTGCGAATTCTTTTTCTGTAAACATCAACATTTCTCTAATTCCTCTCTTAACTTGTCTTCCGCTTCTATTTTTGTCGATTTTGCCATGTTTCCAGTGTCATCCCACGATAAACATCTGTGACAATTTTCCCTTTACTAATTCGAGCATTGGGTAGTGTTCCTTCGTAGGTAAAACCAATTTTCTCCATGACACGACCAGAAGCTGGATTGTCTTGATCATGTAAAGCAAAGATTCTCATGAGTTTCATTTTTGCAAAACCCAGTTCAACTAACGCCGTCGCGGCTTCAGGCATGTAGCCATTGCCCCAAAAGGCACGGTTCAAGACATAGCCTAATTCTCCAATATTATTGGTTTCATTGACCCGCAAATCAATCGTGCCAATCATTTTGCCCGTTTCTTTCACTTCAATCCCATATTTTCCTAAAGGTTCCCCCATAAAAAATTTAGCAATGTTTTGTCTTGTTTCAGCGATTGTTTGATTTTTCAAAAACACATAGCGGACCGTTTCCTCATCTGAAGCATATTCGTACATATCCTCTGCATCGGCTAATGTGACGGGCCTTAAAATCAAGCGTTCGGTTTCGATTCGTTGGTTTTCTGCAAAAATCAATGGATAATTCATGAGCAAAACTCCCTACTTTTCTACATACTTTACCGAAAAACAGCGAAACACGCAAGGAAAATCGGCATTTCCCTTGCGTGTTTCTTTAATTAGCGTTTAAGCGAATGATGGCAATGATCGTCTGAACAGCTTTGGCCATTGATTCAACGGTAATGAATTCATATTGCCCATGAAAATTCTCGCCACCTGTAAATAGATTAGGCGTGGGAATGCCCATGAAAGAAATCTTAGAACCATCTGTCCCGCCACGAAATGGTGTGATGATTGGTTCAATGTCACAACTTTCCATTGCTTGGACGGCCAATTCTACAGGAGTCCAATCTTTTTCGATGATTTCCTTCATATTATAGTATTGGTCTTGGAAAGTAATTGTTAGTCTGGGTTTATCCGCCAGCGCATTTAAACGTTGGACTTGTTTTTCCAAAAATTGCTTTCTCGCTTGAAAGTTTTCTTGATCATGATCCCGAATGATATAGACAAGTTCTGCTTTTTCAATACTTCCTGTAAATTTATTGAGTAAATAAAATCCTTCATTTCCACGTGTTTGTTCTGGCACTTCCTTTTGCGGTAGTGATTGATCAAGTTGTTCGCCTAATTTAATGGCATTTACTAACGAACCATAGGCCGTTCCCGGATGGACACTGGTTCCCTCAATTGTTATCACAGCTTGAGCAGCGTTAAACGTTTCATACTCGAAATGCCCCACGCGGCCACTGTCAATCGTATACGCAAAAGCGACTGGGAAGTTCGGCGCATCAAATTGATCGGCCCCGCGTCCAATCTCTTCATCTGGACCGAAGGCGAGCCAAACATCCCCCCGCGCTACTTCTGGATGTGCCAAAAAATACTCAACAGCAGCTAATATCTCGACAATTCCCGCTTTGTCATCTGCTCCTAAAAGTGTGGTTCCGTCTGTAGTAATCAACGTTTCCCCTTGATACTCTTTTAAATTGGGAAATTCAGCAACCGATAAAACGATGCCTTGTTCTTGATTCAAGAGGACATCTTGGCCATCATAATTAGTGATGACTTGGGGACGAATATTTTCTGCTGAAAAATCCGCCGTATCCAGATGTGCAATCAACCCAATACTCTTCGCTGCAGGTTGGTTACCAGGCAACCGTGCCGTTAAAAAGCCGTTTTGTTCGTTATAATGCACATCGGCCAAGCCTAATTCATGAAGTTCTGTTTCAATCATTTTGGCTAAAACCACTTGACCGACCGTCGTCGGTGTGGTTTGACTGTTGGCATCTGAACGGGTGTTAACTTTCACGTAAGTTAAAAATCGTTCGACTAATTTTTCCATTTTTTACTCCTTCTTCCTGAATCATTCTGTTAAATAGGCATTGCGCAAGTGGAAATAATCCCCATACAAGTGATAACTAATGCCTTTCAATTTAGGATTGATTAGATAATTTGAGGCACTTTGATACAGCGGTACTTGGGCAGCATCTTGGTTCAACAAGATGTCTTCCGCTTCTTTGTATTCTGCAAACTGTTTCTCTGGATTATTGGCATTAATCGTTCGTGCATCTTCTACCAGTTGGTCGTATTTGGCATTATGATAATTGCCATAATTGTAACTTGATTCTCCTGCATATAAGTTAAAGTAAGAGTCTAATTCACTACTGCCGGCAATCCATCCTGAAAGAGACAACTCATAATTTTTTTCACGTCGCGATTGGTTCACATTATTACTTGGTTGCGATGAAATGGTAATTTCTAAACCTGGCAGATTTTCTTGCAACTGACTTTGAACATATTCAGCAATTCGTTTTCCTTGATCTGTATCTGCCGCCAGCAATGAAAGTTTCACTTTTTTACCGACATCCGCTTGGGCTTTCGTCCATTCAGCTTGGGCTTTTTTGACGTCATTTTTCAAATATTCGCCACTGTATGCTCGGAAATCTTCATCTGTTTCTGGATTCGCATAAAGTTTACTTGGAATCAATCCGTTGAGGGGTTTTGACCCATCGTTTAAGACACTTTGTGTTAAGGCTTCTTTATCAATTGCTTGGCCAATCGCTTTTCGTAAATGAACATTCGCTAATGGCGTTCCTTCTTTTTTGTTGAAATCTAAGAAGTAGTTGGCCACATCTGGATGACTGACATAGCCTGGATCATCTTGATATTGTTGAACATATTGTCCGTTAATGCGAACTAAGTCTAGTTCATTCGCTTGATATAAGTTAATCCCAGTATTATCTTCTTTGATTGTACTAACCGCAACTTCTTCCAGTTTCACTTGATCCGCATCATAGTATTCTGGATTTTTTTTCAATGTCCAAGTATCTGAAGTCGCATCCCAATTGGCTAGCGTAAATGGCCCGCTATAAATTAAATGTTCACTATCCAAGGCGTAATCTTTGCCTTGCGCTTCGACAAATTTTTGATTTTGTGGCGCTAACCAAGCAATCGAAACGACTGCTAAGAAGGAAGGTTGGGCCTGTTTTAATTCAACAATGAATTCTTTGTCATTAGGGGCTGAAATCCCTAATTCATCGACTGACTTTTCACCGTTGCGTATTTCAAAACTATTTTTAACACTGTCTAGTAAATAGGCATTCGGTCCAATCGTCGCTGGTGTCACCAGTTTTTTCCAAGAATAAACAAAATCTTGGGCCGTAATTGGCTCACCGTTGCTCCACTTAATCCCCTCCCGCAAGGTAAAGTGGTACTTGCGCCCATCGTCACTAATCTTGACATCTTTAGCTAGAGCTGGCACCGTGGCACTATCATCATCAAACCGATAAAGGCCTTCAAATAAATGTTGTGCCATTGTAAAGGTATTTTTATCTGTTGTTTGTGTTGTATCCAATGTTGAGATTGGTGCAGGTGAACTAATACTGATTTTTTGTTCAGCTGCTAAATTTCCCGAATCTACTTTCTCTGCCGCTTCTTTGGTTCCGCCACATGCGGCTAAAAGAAACCCTGTTGCAATCAAACCTACTACTTTTTTCCCCAATTTCATGTTGTTGCCCCCTCATATTTTTTAAACAAATAAAAAAAGCATTCGTCCTAAAAAGGACGAATGCTTATGCAATCGCGGTACCACCTTTGTTGATCTCTTCGCTAAAAAAGATCCGCTCGTTTCCAGTACAATCATACTGTAGCGCTATAACAGGCGCACCTGAATTGGTTTAAGCAAACGGCTTCAACCAACCTGTTCAAAGGCCATTTTCCCCTTTAACGTCACTACCTCTTCTCACCAAACGAGGCTCTCTGCAAGCTATTTTAAAAAGTACTTTCCTTCTCATCACATTTTGTTCTTTTATTTGTTTCATCAATCATACTGATTTACGGATAGTTTAGCAAACATTTTCGAGGCCGTCAACCACATTTTTAATTTAAAACTTTTTTGTTTTTCATTAAAAAAAAGAAAAGAGGTTTCAATTCCTCTTTTCTAAAACAATTTTACTCTAATCCTTTTTTAACATCTTCTATCATCAAATGCATTGATTCTAATCCACCACCGCTTAGATACCAAACATCTGGTTGAAGCATAATGACTTTATCATTTTTACCAGCATCGGTTTTTTGAATCAATTCGTTTGCAGCGACGTTATCTTTTGAATCGTCGCCACCAATTGCTTTGGTGCGATCTACCACAAAGAGAATCCCAGGATTTTTTTCTAAAACATATTCGTAAGAAACACTTTGCCCATGAGTGGAAGCTTCAATCTTATCGTCTGCTGCTTTGAAGCCAAATGTATCATGAATTAAACCGAAACGAGAGCCTTTTCCATAAGCGGAAAGTTGTCCTTCGTTAACTAACACAACAAGCGCATCATTCGCGCTAGCTTCTGCTTGTTTTTTCACGTCAGCAATTTCTTTTTCTAAGCCAGTTATTTTTTCTTTGGCTACCTCTTCTTTATCAAAAATAGTGCCTAACGTTTCGATATTTTGTTTCGTTGATGCCCAAGGATTTTTGGCATCTACAGCTAAGTAAATGGTTGGCGCAATGGCTTTTAATTGTTCTTGATAATCTTGTTGACGACCAGAAATAATAATTAAGTCTGGTTTTAGTTGATTGATTTTTTCTAAATCTGGTTCTTTAATGCCGCCTGCTGATTCAACTTTTTGGTATTTTTTCAAATACGCAGGGATATTTTTGGTTGGCGCACCTACCACGCGGTCACCGACACCTAGTGCGTCCATTGTATCCAAGGAACCATTATCAAAAACAACGACTTTCTGAGGATTTTTGGGAACGGTTAATTGACCATTGGTGTCTTTGACTGTGACTTCCGTTTTAGCTGTTGTTTCTTTTGTTGCAGAATCTGCTGTTTTTTTATTTGTTTGACAAGCACTTAACATTAACAGTCCCATCATTGAAACTGCCATCATTGCTAAAAATTTCTTTTTCATTCTTTTCCTCCAAAAACGTTATTTTTAAATTGCCCGATTTAGTGATAAAGACAAAAGCGTTTTCCTTCAATTTCACAAATCCGGATATTCATTTCATAAAGATCATTTAAAATACTTGTTTGAATAACTTCTTCTGTTGCGCCATGCGCATAGAGCTTTCCGCCTTTCATGGCGACAATTTCATCTGCATAGCTTGCGGCAAAATTAATATCATGTAGAACAATCAGAATCGTTTTTCCTAGTTCATCCACTAAGCGTTTAAGAATCTGCATCATTTGAACCGCATAATTCATGTCGAGGTTATTTAAGGGCTCATCCAATAAAATATAATCGGTATCTTGGGCTAAAATCATGGCAATATACGCCCTTTGTAATTGGCCCCCAGAAAGGGTATCAATGTATTCTTCTGCCATTTCAGTTAAGCCCAATTGTTCCAGTGCTTCTGTTACTTTTTCGTGGTCAGCGCTTTTTAAGCGACCTTTGGAATAAGGAAAACGACCAAAATTGACCAGTTCTCGCACAGTTAATTTAAGTTGTACACCGTTGGCTTGTTTTAAAAGGGCAATTTTTTGTGAAAAAGCTGATTGCTTCCAGGTTTTTACTTCTTGCTTGTCCAGATAAATTTCCCCGGTATCTTTGGGAATTAAGCGACTCATCATGGCTAGCAGCGTGCTTTTCCCAGCGCCATTTGGTCCAATAAAGGCCGTTAATTTGCCTTCAGAAATAGGTAGATCAATGTCTGAAACGACAAATTTATCGCCATATTTTTTTGATACATCACTCATCTGGATCATGTGCGTTGCTTCCTTTCTGCAATAATTTTCCATATAAAATAAACGCCCCCAACAAATTGAATCACGACACTGAGCGGGGTATTCAAATGAAAGACCTGTTCAACCATCAATTGACCGAACACCAATAAAAAGACTGCTATTAAACTCCCTGCCACAAACAGTTCTCGGTGGCGATAGGTTTTCATGAATTGATAACTCATATTGGCCACGATAAAACCTAAAAATGTAATCGGTCCCACTAATGCTGTTGATAAGCCGACCAGACTACTGATCAAACACAACAACACTAATTGAAACTGATTCACAGCAATCCCCAAATTCTGGGCTTGATGGTTCCCTAAATGTAAAACGTCTAAACGGTAACTTTCCCGCCAAAGTATCCCACAAATTATGAGTACCGCCACACCAACGAAAATGAGATACTGACTATTGACGTTACCAAAACTGGCAAACAACTTTCCTTGGAGTAAGTCGTATTCGTTAGGATCCATAATCACTTGTAAAAACGTACTAATACTACTGAAAAAAGTACCTAAAATCATGCCAATCATCAATAATAAAAATAAATCGGATTGATTTTTGCGTAATAGAAAATACGATAAACTAGTACTTAAAAACACCATTAAAAAGACGTTCATCAAAAACGAGCCAAGACTTACTTGACCTAACGCTTGTGCGCCTCCTAAAAGAAAAAATAACACCGTCTGCACAAAGACATACAAGGAATCCATCCCTAAAATGTTTGGCGTTAGGAAATGATTTTGCGTGACCGTTTGAAAACTAATAGTTGAAAAAGCCGCAGCGATTCCAACAAAAATAAAAGCCAATAACTTTTTGCCTCGTAACGCCAAAGCAAAGGACCAATTGCCATACGTGTTATAAGTTAAATAACAAAGACTCACAATTACTACGGCAGCTAAAAGCAAAAGTAATGAAAGCCATTTTTTTAAAGGCCGTTTCATTGTTTGCGCCCCCTTAGTAATAATAAAATGAACAAAATGCTCCCTAATGTTCCGACAACCACGCTGACAGGAATTTCATAGGGGGCAATCAATACTCGTGCTAAAATATCACAGATTAACAAGAACAAACTCCCGCAAATCCCAGTTAACCACAAGGTATTTTTCATATGATCGCCATAACGTAAAGACACGAGATTAGGAATCACAACCCCTAAAAACGGAATATTCCCCACCATCAATAAAACGATGGCACTTGCTAAAGCAACCAGCGTCAAACCTAAAAACTGAATTCGCTGGTAATGGACGCCAAGACTATTTGCAAATGCTTCACCCATACCAACGACAGTGAAATGATAAGCAAATAAATAAATAACAAACCACAAAGGAATCATTAAGAATAACCATTCATAATTCCCTTTCATAACTGTGGAAAAATTTCCTTGTAACCAAGCAGACATATTTTGAACCAATTGGTATTGATAGGCAAAAAATGTGGCAATTGAGCCTAGAATGTTACCAAACATCACGCCCACCAAAGGGACCATCACTTGATTCTTACTTGGTAATAATCGAATGAGCGCTAAGAATAATAAGGTCCCGCTTAGCGCAAAAATAAAAGCAATTGCCGTTCGATAGAGAAACGGAGCTGTTGGGAAAAATAACATTGCGACTAAAATACCCAACCTTGCACTATCGGTTGTTCCAGCGACACTAGGAGCGACAAATTTATTTTGTGTGAGTTGCTGCATAATCAATCCAGAAATACTCATCGTACTACCAGCAATGATTAAACTCAACGTGCGGGGAACACGGGTGATAAATAAAACAAATTGTTGCTGCGCATCTAATTGAAACAACTGAGAAAGTGCAATGTCCTTCACCCCTATCACTAATGACAATAAACTGAAAAGTAATAGTAGAACAAACAAACCAATCTTTTTCATGAGAAAACTCCATTTTTATTTAATTGAGAATGATTCTCATTCTTAATTACAGTGTATGAGAAAACCATCACAAATGCAACCACTTTTTTTCCTTTATTAAAAACTTCTTCTCAAGCCGACTGACCAACGACTTATCTAAGATATGCTATAATGGAGGGAAACGTTAGGAAAGGAGTGTTACTGAATGGCGAATGATGACTTACAACAACGTCTGGATAAAGGAATGTACGGTACGCCCCTCGTTAATCCTGAAGAACAACACAAATACATGGGCACATTTCGTGAACGCTGCCGTCTCTCCATGACCGTCGCTGAAATGAAAGATGCACAGAACCAAAAACATTTATTAGAAGAATTAGCGAAGCATCCTGAAGTTACAGTACTTTTAAATGGCGAAATCTCTTCTGACCTGCAAAGTACCTATATTAAATTATTAAATCAGCATGGCGCAAACTTTAAGATTGTTAACAATTTTGTGGAGAACAACCCTGACTCTCTCGGCTTACTGTTAGCTGAAAAACATGCAGTCGATGAACCTGTGATTGACGTTACAGAAAAATATCCTCAAGCAACAGAAACGCCAAAAGAAGAGCCAACAGCTAAAAAAGGCTTTTGGCAAAAACTATTTCACTCATAAAAAGCTCAAGGAAAGTTATGAGCGCTTCCATTTATAATAGAATTATGCTATTATGAAAATGAAAAAGAGAGGTATGCGGGTACATACCTCTCTTTTATACCAGCGCCAGTTATAAGAACTGGTGGCTTACTGAGTTAAGTTTTTATTACTGTTTAACCGTTCGGCCTGTCAAGCTTATGAACGGTTATTTTTTATCGTTTTTCGTTGCTTCAAGGATACCGAAAATCAGTAGTGCAACAAACGCTGCAAAACTAATCATCAATTCCAATGCCGCTTCGATTGACAAAAAACGCTCCTTTCGTTAAAGTGCATCGGATACACATAGGCATCACCTGCCTCTCTAACTCAGAGCCACCGTCATACAACTTTCATTGGTAATAGTTTTAGTATAACCTATTGGGTTCACCAAGAAAACGTTTTTATAGGAATTTTCTATAAAATGATATAAGTTATGAGCGCTTCCATTTTAAATAGAATTATGCTATTATGAAAATGAAAAGAGAGATATGCTACTACATACCTCTCCTTTATACCAACACCAGTTATAAGAACTGGTGGCTTACTGAGTTAAGTTTTTGTTGTTCTTTAACCGTTCAGCCGTCTAAGCTTATGAACGGTTATTTTTTATCGTTTTTCGTTGCTTCAAGGATACCGAAAATCAGTAGTGCAACAAACGCTGCAAAACTAATCATCAATTCCAATGCCGCTTCGATTGACAAAAAAATGCTCCTTTCGTTAAAGTGCATCGGATACACATAGGCATCACCTGCCTCTCTAACTCAGAGCCACCGTCATACAACTTTCATTGGTAATAGTTTTAGTATAACCTATTGGGTTCACCAAGAAAACGTTTTTATAAAGAATACCGCCAAAAAATCTATCATGAATTTTTTGGCGGTATTCTTTTTTTATTGAACCACTTCTGGGTATAAAAGTTTTAAAACGTCCATTGTCAAGCGTCTACCCTGTCCAGCGTATGGATACACATGCATGTGCATGGCTGGATTAAAGTTCGCTTCGATAATCCCGTACGTTAAGCTATCACGTGTGCCTTTTACGTCTTTGTCAGGAATGATTAAATCAATACCGCAAATTTTGGCTCCTAAAGCAGCTACGGCCTCAATGGCGATTTGTTTATAACTATCATCAATGACATCAGTCATATCAATCGAATCCCCGCCCGTGCTAACATTAGAATTTTCTCGCAAGTACACGATTTGCTCTTTTTCTGGCACAGAATAGATAGTTAAACCTTGTTCTTTCAACATTAGTTTTTCTAAATCATTTAACTGGATTAATTCTAGTGGTGCACGGTGATTGGTCCCCCGCAATGGATCACTATTTTTAGCGGCCACCAATTCTTCTACAGTGTGTTTGCCATCTCCGGTAACATTGGCTGGCACGCGCAACATGATGGCTTTTACATCATTATCTAACACAAAGAACCGATATTCTGTTCCAGGTAAAAACTCTTCAATTAAAACCGCTGTGTCCTCTTTAAAAGCAATCCGTAACGCTTCCGTAAAGTCTTCCAACGAAGCTCCTTCTTTAAAAATCGTAATTCCTAAACCGTAATTCGTTGATTTTGGTTTCACGACAAACGCTTTATTGGCATAGCGTAAATGTGCTTCTTGTGCCTCAATAAAAGATGAAAATTCTTCACCGCCAGGCACATGGAACCCTGCTGCAGACAAAATTTTCTTTGTCACGGTTTTGTTTTCCATAATCAATGGTACCACGTAGTTATCTTTGCTAGTCATGTTGGCATTTTTGACGTATTCAATGTGCTCGCCATGTTGCAGTTTCAAAAATTGCTCTTGTTCATCTAAAATTTCGATTTCCAAACCTTTTTGAATCGCATCAAATAAGAAAATTTGTGTGGATAATTCCATCTCACGGAAACCAGCTAATTGATAAGGGCGTTCAAAGGCCATACTTTGATATTGGTTTCCAAAAATATTTCCCAGTTCACTGTTGGAGTTTTCTTGAATAATCGTCCACATTTTGCCAGAAACGGTGTCTTGTGGATTCCGCAGTTGTTGATAATACTTACCGACAACTTCTTTGCCTTTACGAATGCCTAGAGCATCTAACATATCAATCATTTCTGAAAAAATCCGATCGCCTTCTGCAATTAACTTAATCGTTTCATGAGGATGACCAAGAGCCACTTGTTCATTAAAAATATCGCCAGTTTTTACCCATTCATCCGCTTCTTCTTTTTCATCTGTCCACAATAAATACAACATGAAATAATGTAAGAAATCCACGGTATCTTCCACAATGCCTAAACGTGAAAAAGGATTTAAGTCTAAATTACGCAACTCGATATAGCGAATACCTGTTTTAGGCAGATCAGACATTTGTTTCCCGCCACGTAAGCGCACAGGCGCATAAAATTCTTTTTCTTCAGAAAGTAAACCATTTTCCACCATGCGATGAATATCTTCTAAATAGCGTTCCAATGAGGCATACGATACTTTCACATTGTCATGATTTCTGTAGCCATACGTACTATTCCGAATACTGCGAATAGGTTCTTGCGGTTGGTCGTCATAGACCCTAAAGTAGCCGTCTTCACTAACTGGCGAAGCCCCAAAAAGATACGTAATTAACCAACGATAACGTAAAAAGTTACGGGCAACTTTCATGTATACTTTCGTTTTAAATTGTTTGCAATCTGTCACTTCGGATTGTTCATCATATAATTGCTGAATCAGGGCTTGGTCATATTCAAAATTAAAATGAATTCCGCTGACCATTTGTTTTCGTTTGCCATACTCTTTTGCCAAATAACGACGATATAACACCGCATCATATTGATCTAATTTAGCGATTTTAATCTCTTCATCTTTTGTTGGTAATTGTGGCGGCATACTTAATGGCCACAGCATTTCATCTTCTGGAATCGAACGACGAGCCACATCGTGAATGGCATCTAAAAAACGAAGCATTTCTGTGCCGCTATTTGCTACAGGCGTGATTAGTTCTAATTGTGTTTCACTAAAATCTGTTTGAATATATGGATGATAAGAACGGTTACCAAAAACCGTGGGATGATCAGTTGTCGCTAAAAGCCCTTCTCGTGTACTACGTTGGTTTTCTTTTTCTAAACCAAAACGAGCCATCAATACGTAAGGACGAACATTTTTCTTTTGCATTAATTCTCTATAATTCATCTTGTCGCCTTTCTTTCTACAAACTATCTGTTTCTCTTACTATTATATAGGAAAATGAGTAAATATGCTGTTTTTTTGAACGTTCACTTGGGAATTTTCGAGACACTTTTAGAGAGCGCCTTTTTCCGTTAGACTGAAAACAACTAGTTTATAGAAAATGGGGATTGCTCATGAAAAATCGTGCATTACTTTTAATTGACTTTCAAAAAGGCATCGAAAGTCCGACGCAGCAATTGTACCGTCTACCAGCAGTGTTGGATAAAGTCAATCAGCGTATTGCTGTCTACCGCCAACACCATGCGCCCATTATTTTTGTTCAACATGAAGAAATCGAATTACCTTTTGGCTCAGACTCTTGGCAACTTTTTGAAAAGCTGGATGCACAGCCCACAGATTTTTTCATCCGCAAAACGCATGCGAATGCCTTTTACCAAACAAATTTAAATGATTTATTGACGGAACACGACATTCAAACGTTAGAAATCGCTGGTGTCCAAACCGAGTTTTGTGTGGACACTACAATTCGGATGGCTCATGGTTTAGGCTATACGTGTTTGATGACACCGAAAACCACTTCCACCTTGGATAATGGACATTTAACCGCGGCACAAATTATCCAACATCATGAAGCTATTTGGGCTGGCCGCTTTTTGACTTTTTTGAGCCTGTGACAAAAATCACTTTGGATTTTTGTTCCGGGCTCAAAATCTGATAAACGGCGGGAACAGAACCAACTCCTTCGGAAATAAGCCGAAATTGACTTTCTCACACAAGTGTTCGGCGTATCTTAATCCTTCCAAGTGTTGAGAATCACGAAGAACGTAGTGATTCGATGATGAACAATACCTACTTGGTCTCCAAAAATTAAAGAGCACCGGGTAGGTATCATGCAACATCAACTCGTACCTCGTTGTGTTTTATGACAATTTTCGGAAATTCCTTCTTATTGCTGAGAAACACTATTTGCAAAGCAAATAGATGTTAATCAGTACCTACTTGGTTCTCGGAGCTAAACGGTTCTGTCCCGACCTCTTTTCCAAAAAATTGTTTGTTCACTATGTTTTCTTGTCGTATTTCATGTTAGTATAAGGAAAAAGTGTTCAGTTGATTAGTTGAAGATTTAGAGTGTGGGACATAAGTCGATTAGGCTTGTCTCTCATGTTCTGTCTTTTTTTATGTCATCATTCACTAAACTAATAAATAATTGGAGGTATTTTATGAACAAATTTTTTACAGCCCAACGTTTAAAAGACACCGCCTATGTAACAGTCGGTGCATTCATTTTGGCCATTTCAATCAATGCGGTATTATTGCCAAATAAACTTGTCGCAGGCGGAGCCAATGGCATTAGTATTGTTATTAATTATGTTTTCGGGATTAGTCCCGCCATTGTTCTTTACGCCATCAATATTCCTCTTTTAGTGCTTTGTTTCCTACTTCTTGGGAAAGAGGTCGGTGTCAAAACCATTTATGGCAGTCTTATTTATCCATTTTTTGTAGGAATTACTTCAGGGATGCCTGTTTTAACACATAATATTTTTCTAGCAGCATTATTTGGCGGTATTATTACAGGTGCTGGCCTAGGCTTGGTTTTCCGTGGCAATGCTTCAACTGGTGGGACAGCAATCATTTCACAAATTGTCAATAAATACTTCAAAGTTTCCTTAGGTATTGCTATTTTATTCGTCGATGGTTTAGTCATTTTATCAGCAATGTATGCTTTTAATGCAGATATTGTGTTATTCTCTTTAATTTGTTTATTTACAATTGGTCGTGTCGTTGACATGATTCAAGTTGGTCTGGTTCGCTCGAAGAATGTGATGATTATTTCACCAAAATATGTCGCTATTCAAGAACGCTTATTACGTGAACTAGATAAAGGTGTGACCTTGGTGCCAATCGAAGGCGGTTATCGAAACGCGAAAGGCATGCTCTTAATGACTGTCATTCGTGAAAAAGATTTTCCCCGCTTAAAAGAAGCCATTCTTGAGATTGATGAAGAAGCCTTTTTGATTTCAATGAGTGCAAGTGAAGTCTACGGGAAAGGATTTAGCTTGAAAAAAGTAGCTGATTCTTATGGTGTTGAAGCTACTAATGCCAATAATTTACAATAGTTTTTTGTAGGAAAAGAGCCGCAAAATCTGTAGAGATTTTGCGGCTCTTTTTACATCTTCATCCAGACAGGTTCTAAGCTATTGCCATCCAAATCTTGCACTTCTAAGCCATACATTTGCTCTTCTGGTATTCCCATATCAACTCGGTAGCAGTTGCCTCCGTTAGCTTTGGCGGTTTCGCCAAACTGTTTTACGGCTTCGGCACTCTCTAAACTAAAGGAAATTAATGCCCCACTGGTTGTTTGCGCATCAATAATTTGCTTTTCTTGGATAAATTTTCCATAAAAGTCATGGTTCAACAACATAATCCAAAATTGATCATCCCACATCATCGAACTAGCTTCCTCTGTTGAAAATTCCTCGTTCTTTTTGAATCCAAGTTTTTCATAAAAGGCTGTAGAACGTTGGACATCCGCTACTGGGAAGTTAACAAAAACCATTGTGCCCATGTGATTCATCCCTTTCTTTTAATCATCTACGACAGCTAAGTGTGCGTTGCGACAAAATCAACAATCTTGTTTGATTTATACTAGCATATTCATAAAAGAAATGTTACTAAAACGTTTTCTTAAGGTAATTCTCGATAAGCCAAGTGCTGAATGATTTCACTATGTTGTGGATAATCGTTTAACAATTCCGCTTGAGTAAATAACTCGAAGTCTTCAAACTCAAAGCCTGGTGTAACCACACAACTGACTAACGCAAATCCTGTCGCTACTGTAGAGCCAAAGATTGTGCCGGCAGGAACTGAGAACGAAAGCTGTTGTCCTTGAACTAAGTCTTTCCCTAACTGAACAGCTTGATACGTTCCATCAGGAAAAATACAGTGAACGGTTAATGGCTGACCATCGTGAAAAAACCATAATTCATCCGCTTTTAAACGATGAAAATGTGACGGACTTTCTGTATTTAATAGAAACAAAATCGCTGTATGCAACGCCCGTTCGCCTCGTTTGGTTGGAATCAATTGTTCACTTTTATTGGTTTGTTTAAAATAACCGCCCTCAGGATGCGCTTCTAATCCTAACTTCTCAATCCACATTTGTTCTGTCATCTTCTCCCTCACTCCTTCATTTTTTCAGAAACGATTTAGGAAGAACTTAGAACATCCGTCCCAATCCTAAAATAAACGGCGGGACAGGAGTAGCTTCTTCATTCTTGAAGCTAAATACTCCTGTCCCACGTTCTTCCCAAACCTGTTATTTTCTACAACTAAACATCTTTTAATAAGCCTTTAAATAAGCCCATTGCGAAATCGTTGGCATTAAATGGTTCTAAATCGTTAATGCCTTCACCTAGACCAACTAATTTCACTGGCAAGTGTAATTCATTCCGAATAGCAATGACAATACCACCTTTGGCTGTTCCGTCTAGTTTGGTTAAAACTAAGCCAGTGACATCGGTTGTTTCTTTGAACTGTTTGGCTTGTGTCATCGCATTTTGCCCAGTAGTTGCGTCCACGACTAAGAGAACTTCGTGAGGCGCATCTGGAATTTCTCGTTGGATGACTCGTTTGATTTTTTCTAATTCTTTCATTAAGTTGACTTTATTTTGTAAACGACCTGCTGTATCCACTAGCAAAACATCGGCCTGTTCTGCTTTGGCACGTTCCACTGCATCGAAAACGACCGCTGCTGGATCGCCGCCAGCATTCCCACGCACAACTTCAACGCTAGCCCGTTCACCCCAAACAACTAATTGATCGATGGCGCCCGCTCGGAACGTATCGGCAGCGGCCATTAAAACTTTCTTTCCTTCCAACTTGTATTGATGGGCTAATTTACCAATGCTGGTTGTTTTACCAACTCCATTAACACCAACAAATAAAATCACGGTTAAGCCATTTGGCTGTAAGTTAATCGCATTATTTTCATTAATTCCTGCTTCTTCATACAAATCAACCATTTTTTCAATGATGGTATTTTGAACTTGAGCTGGTTTTTTCACATTTCGCAGTTTCACTTCTTGTCGCAAGGCTTCTGTAATTTTTAAGGATGTATCAAAGCCTACGTCTGCACCAATTAACGTTTCTTCTAATTCTTCAAAGAAATCTTCATCAACGCTCCGGAAATTAGCAAACAATTCGTTCAACCGTTGACCAAATGTCTTACGTGTTTTTTCCAAACCTTTTTCATATTTTTCTTGGACTTGTTCTTCTTTCGACTCTTCAATTTCTTCTGAAACCTGCGTGTCTGTTGGTTCTGCCAACGGAGTTACGACACTACTTTCTTCCTCAGGCGCTTCCACAACAACTTCTTGTGTTTCCTCTGTCAGGATTTCTTCTGGCTCTTCTTCTAATGCTTCTTCTACGCCAGCTAATTTTTCCATTTCAGCGTTATCTGTTAAATCGGCTGTTTCTGCGACTTCTTCCGCTGCCGTTTCTGGCGTTGTTTGCGCCTCTTCTGCTGCGGTTTCTTTTGATTCAGCAGGCGCTGATTCATCACTAGGTGTTTCGTCTACTGTTTCTTCAACAATCTCTTGTTTTTCTTCTTCCTTTTTTTCAGCGGAAAAAGCTTTTTTAATTTTATCAAAAAATCCCATTCTTATTGGCCTCCTTCCAACGGCGTTAAAATATATTTTTCGACCGCTTTGGCAACGCCATCTTGGTCATTCGTGTCTGTAACGACATCTGCGGCTTCTTTAACTAATGGAATCGCATTTGTCATGGCGACACCTAAGCCAGCGTATTCAATCATCGGTAAATCATTTTCTTCGTCCCCTAAGGTCATGATTTCTTCTGCACGGATTCCTAAATCTTTGGCTAACAAGGAAATACCATAGGCTTTCGTAATCCCTTTTGGCATAAATTCTAATAAGTTATTTCGCGTTTTAATAATTTCAAAACGCTCATAAAAAGAGGCTGGAATTTCCTTGATGCGTTCATTTAAATACGCTTCATCAATCGCAACAACAACTTTATTATAAATTCGATTCGGGGTTAACTCTTCTAATTTGTAGGACTCAAAGGTTAATAATTTGTTTAGAGAACTATAAATTGAAGGATAATTAGGTGCAGAAGGCAATTGCATCACGACCTCATCGGATAAGACATCAAACGGCATGTTGAGTGTGGTTGCTAATTGGTACAGCTCATGAATCGCTTCCAAGGGCATCAATGTTTTCTCAATAATGGCCCCTGTATCATTTTTTTGAACCAACCCGCCGTTAAAAGTAATGCTATAATCGCCTTCCTCTTGTAAACCTAATTCTTCTAAGTAAGGACCAATAGCTGCCAAAGGTCGACCTGTGCAGATAACAACTTTCACGCCTGCTTGTTTCGCAGCCATCAGTGCTTGTTTATTCCGTAAAGAAATCTCTTTTTGGCTATTTAATAATGTTCCATCTAAATCAATAGCAACTAATTTTATCAAACGTTCGCTCCTCCTTGCTTCCGGCTAATTGCTTTTTTCAATTGCGCCACCTTCTTTGACCTCTTCCAAGCGAACTGAAACGATTTTTGAAACCCCAGATTCTTGCATAGTCACGCCATATAAAACATCTGCGGCTTCCATTGTCCCTTTACGATGCGTCACCACAATAAACTGTGTGCCATCTTCAAATTCGCTTAAATAATGGCCAAAACGAGCAACGTTGGCTTCATCTAAAGCTGCTTCTACTTCATCTAAAATACAGAACGGAACGGGTCGAACACGAATAATTGAAAAGAGTAACGCAATCGCCGTTAATGCCCGTTCGCCTCCAGACAACAAACTTAAATGTTGTAATTTTTTCCCTGGTGGTTGCGCCTCAATCTCAATCCCTGTATTCAAGAGATCCTCTGGGTTGGTTAGCACCAGCTCTGCCCGTCCGCCACCAAACATATTAGGAAATACCACTTTGAACTGGCCACGAATTGCTTCAAAGACTTCTTTAAACCGTTCTTTCACTTCTTGGTCCATTTCATCCATGGTTTCAAATAATTGTTCTTTCGCATTTAATAAATCATCACGTTGACTGACTAAAAATTGATGGCGTTCATCGACTTGTTCAAATTGCTCGATGGCACTTAAGTTAACAGGTCCTAACCGCTCAATTTCTTGTTTTAGGCGTTTCACTGTTTGCTGCGCTTGCGCTAAATCATCGATTGGGAAATACGCTTCATAGGCAGCTTCAAAGGTTAAGCTGTATTCTTCCTGTAAGTAACTTAACGAGCTATCTAATTGCATTTCTGCACGATTTTTTAGGACTTCGATTTGTGTTTTATCTGCTAAATACTGTTGTTGGCGTTTGTTTTCTTCCGCTAATTTTGTATCTAACTCGTCTACTTCTTCTTGCAACGCTTGTCGTTGACTGCGTGCCGTTTGTAAAGACGTTTGCAACGCTGTTTGTTTCTCCGCTAATTGCGCGACTTGTGCCGCTAAGCCTTCTTCGGTTAACTGGTGATCGCTAGAATGGCTACTTAATTGTTGTAGCTGTTGACGGATGGCCGTTTCTCGAATCAACAATTCGTCCAATTGTTCTTGTTTGTCTTGCTTTTGACGAGCAAAATGGGCACATTGTTCCGCCGCTACTGCTTGTTCTGCTTGAACTGTCGTCAAGCGTTCTTGCGCTTGGGCTTTAAAGGTTTCCATTTGGCTAGCTTCTTGTTCCACTTGTTTCATTTCAGCATCTAAACGTTCTTTCGTTGCCGTTAAGCTTGCTTGTTGCTCTGTCAATGTAGCTTTTTTCGTTTGATATTCAGTTAAGAATTGATGCAATTCCCGTGATTCATATTCAAACAAGCGTTTTTCTTTTGTTAAACGAGTAATCGTTTCTGTTTGATTGGCTAATTTATTGTCAATTTCTTGTTGTTTTAAGCGATTTTGTTCACCAGCAGAGCGCAACATTTCTGCACGTTCCGTGGCTGTTTTCACTTCTTGCGAGAGCGCTTGGACTTCTTGTTCTACACTTCTTAGTTGTGTTTCTAATTGAGTCATTTGTTCAGTAATTGTTTGAAGTTCTTGCGCTTGTGAAAATAGGCTTCCTTGGTTGCCACGTTTATTGGCTCCCCCAGTCATCGAACCGCCAGGATTCATCACATCGCCTTCCAATGAGACAACGCGATATTGGTAATTGACTAATTTTGCTAACTGGTTGGCACTCGTTAAATCTGCCGCTAAAATCGTGACGCCTAAGAGATTTTGAATAACGGTTTGTACTTGTTCTGGATAACGAACTAATTCACTGGCAATCCCCACGAAGCCCGGTGCACCAGCCAAACGATTCTGAACCATCGCCGATACAGAGCGTGGCTTAATGGTGGTCAATGGTAAAAAGGTTGCTCGGCCACTGTGTTGTTGTTTTAAGAAGGTGATGCCTGCTCGACCATCTTTCTCATTTTCCACAACAATATGTTGCGCCGCACCACCTAGGGCCGTTTCAATCGCCAACGTATATTCTTTAGGCACTTCAATTAACTCAGCCACTGCGCCAACAATCCCAGTCAATTGGTTTTTGTGACGCAATACAGCTTTCACGCCTTGATAGAAGCCAGCGTAATTTTCTTGAATTTCTTGCAAACTTTTTTGGCGTGCCTTCGCTTGTTGCACTTGATTCATCGCTTGGTACATATCGTTTTGACGCTGTGCTAATCGTTCACGCTTAGCTTCAAGCGTTGCTTTCAACGCAGTGTATTCTTCCAACTGTTCTTGTAAGCCTTGTTTTGCAACTTTTTGCTCTTTTTCTAGCGTCTCTTTCATTGCGAGAGCTTCAACCATCTGTTCTTCTAGCGCTTCGTGTTTTGCTAGCGATTGTTGATTTTTAGCTGTTTCTTGTTGATATTGTCGTTCTAAATATTTTAAGTCATTGGCTGTATTGGCTTGTTCTTGCATGACTTCCACATACTGACTGCGCAATTCCTCCATCAATTCTTTAGAAGACTTACTATATTTTTCCACATCTTTCGTTGCCAAAACCAATGCTTCTTTTAACGTCTGACGTTGTGCCGTTTTTTCTGCGATTGCTGTTTCCAGCGTCTGCAATTCTTCTCGATAACGAACAATTTTTTCGGCCGTTTCTGCCAATGTCTCTTCGTATTCGCTTGCCGTTTGGGAGGTGTGTTTAGAACGTTCAATTAAAACATTTTTTTGTCCTTCTGCTTGTTTCAACGCTTCTGTCACTTGTAATAATTGTTGTTGTTCCGTTTCAATTTGTTCATCTAAACGATTGCGCTTGCTGCGTAAACGTACCAATTTGCCTTCTAGGTCATGGACTTGTTTACTTGCGCCAGCTAACTTTTCTTCAATGGCTGTTAATTCTTGCGTTTTCGTTTCCCAAATAGCTTTTGCTTCTTGAATTTCGGTCACAGTTAAATTGACATCAATTTCGGTAAGTTCTTCTTTCAAAGCTAAATACTTTTTAGCCGCATCTGCTTGGGCGGCTAGAGGAACTAATTGGTC
This sequence comes from Enterococcus sp. DIV1316a, assembly GCF_050536915.1. Lineage (NCBI taxonomy): Bacteria > Bacillati > Bacillota > Bacilli > Lactobacillales > Enterococcaceae > Enterococcus > Enterococcus sp. DIV1316a. Next base: position 2,492,106 of record NZ_CP172913.1, read on the forward strand.
TTCCAACTCGTAAATGATATCTTGGACACGGCTTAAGTTGTCCTCAGTTTCGAAAAGCTTTTGTTCAGCCTTTTTCTTTCGTTGTTTGTATTTTAAAACGCCCGCTGCTTCTTCAAAGATCCCACGACGGTCTTCAGGTTTACTATTAAAAATCGCTTCAACTTTCCCTTGCGAAATAATTGAAAAAGATTCTTTGCCTAACCCTGAATCCATAAATAAATCTTGAATATCTTTTAAACGGCACGCTTGTTTATTAATAAAAAAGTCACTTTCGCCCGTTCGTTTTAAACGACGGGTGACACTAATCTCACTATAATCCAATGCTAAATAATGGTCGCTGTTGTCTAACGTCACGGTAACTTCCGCAATATTTAGCGGCTTACGACCTTCCGAACCGGCAAAGATAATGTCGTTCATTTTGCCACCGCGAAGGTTTTTCGCAGATTGTTCACCTAATACCCAGCGAACGGCTTCCGTGATATTACTTTTCCCACTTCCATTCGGACCAACCACTGCTGTCACATCATCTTCAAATTCAATAATGGTTTTATCTGCAAATGATTTAAATCCTGTAATTTCAATTCGTTTTAAATACACGAATATTGCTCCTTCCAGCCTTACTGAGGAATACTTTTCAGTGCCCGCTCAGCGGCATCCTGTTCAGCTAACTTCTTCGATTTTCCTTGGCCTAACCCAATGAGTTCACCATTCATGTAAACTTCAGTGAAAAAGGTGCGGTCATGAGCAGGGCCTTCTTCTTTAATTAAGCGATATTCAATTGAAACATCGCCTTTGCGTTGTAAAACTTCTTGTAATTGTGTTTTGTGATCCATCTCATGTGAAAAAGCACCGGCATCAATTTTCGGAAAAATAACGTCTTCAATAAATTTCTTGGCTGCGCCAACTTTTTGGTCTAAGTAGAGGGCACCTAAAAAGGCTTCAAATAAGTCACATAATAATGATGCACGTGTTCGTCCGCCCGATGCTTCTTCTCCTTTACCTAATAAAATGTAGTTGTCGAAGTGACATTCTTTCGCAAATTTGGCTAAACTATCTTCCCGAACGATGGCTGCGCGCATCTTCGTTAATTTTCCTTCTGGAAGTTCTGGGAATTTTAAATACAAATATTGTGAAACAATTAATTCTAAAACTGCATCTCCTAAAAATTCAAGACGTTCATTATCGGATAATTTTAAATAGCGATGCTCATTCACATAGGATGAATGAGTAAAAGCTTGCTCTAATAGATTGACATCATGGAAAACAATGCCGTAACGTTCTTTTAACTCTGTTGTTAACTGATTGTCCATTCTCCACATTCCTTTACATTTATTTACACCTTGTTTCATTATACTTTTTTTTTCACTTTTTTTAAATGGTTCTATTCAGAAAAAGCCTGTTATTCACTGTGTTCTCATTATTTTTTAGAAAAAAATAAATAAATAGAGCTATGACTGAGATGAAAGCGTTTGTTTACGTAAGAGATAGAAAGAGCGTGGGACAAAAACCACTTTGGATTTTTGCGCCACGCTCAAAAACTGATAAACGGCGGGAACAGAAGCAACTCCTCCTTATTTCTCGGAGTTAAACACTTTTGTCCCGACCTCGTTCTATCTCTATTAAATCAGCGGAACGTTGTTTAACGTTTTTCCGCAGTGACACCCACTGTTGCCCATGGATTATCTTTCGTATCAACTGCCCAAGTAAAGTCAACTACACGGTCGTTGACAGGCAAGACTTCATTTCTGTAAAGCGTTGGGATTACAAACGCTTCATCAATGGCATACTCTTGCCAATCGTAGAAGGCTTTTTTACGTTTTTCTTCATCAAATGATGCTTTTGAATCAATCGCATCAAGTAATTTAGTATTTTCTTCTGACTCAAAACGTGTATAGTTAAAGGCTGAGTTTGGACCATATAAGCCGGTTGGTGAAGGATCTGAACCTGTGCCCCACGCGCCTTGATAGATATCTACTTCTGGGTCATCATTTTTCAATTTATCATAGAAGGCTTGGAAATCAATTAAGCGTCCTGTTGTATACGTTACGTTTAAGCCAATTTCTTTCCATTGTTGGACATAGTAATCAGCAAGTGGTTGTGCAGTTTCGCCGCCTGACATTGAAGCAAACTTGATTTCTAGTGGTTTGCCTTCTTTGTCTTCGCGAATGCCATCGCCGTCTACGTCTTTATAACCAGCATCGTCTAATAATTTTTTCGCTTTGTCTAAATCAAGCGTATAGCCTTTCGCTTCGCTATCATGCAAGCTCTTGAAGACTGGTGGGATTAACGTTGTTGCCCCTGTTCGTAAGCCGTTGTAGAATTTTTGGCCGACTGCATCATTGTCAATTGCATAGCCCATGGCTTGACGTAAGCTTTTATCTGCCATTTTAGCTTTTGGATTGTATTTCACTGTATTTGTTTCTTTGTCAAACGTGCCCATTTTAAAGCCAATATACGTGTAGGCTTGTTCGGGACGTCCTAAGATTTGATACCCTTCAGTATCTTTGTATGTTGGATACGTATCTGTTGGCATTGATAATGCAATATCGTATTGTTTCGCTTTCATCGCTTCTACAATGCTCGCAGAAGGAACAGATTTGAACACTAATTTATCTAATTTAGGTTTGCCACCGTAGTAATGCTCATTTGGTAGGTATTCAACAGATTCACCTGTCACAATATTACTCATGTAGTATGGTCCAATAGTCACAGGGTTTTTACGAACTGCATCGCTTGATTCCATGTCTTTAACAGCAATTCCTTCAAAGGCATGTTTTGGTAAAACTGAACCCCAAACACCGCCACCTAATTGTTGCATTCCTGGGTGAACTTCTTTATAAGTGATTTTAACTTCTTTATCATTGACTTTTTCTATGCCAGAAATGGTTGGCGATTTACCATCATGGTAGTCTTCCATGCCAACAATATTCGTAAAGTTATCATCATAACGAATCCCTGTATAGTCTTTATGACCAATGACTTCATAAGAGAAAATCACGTCATCTGCCGTCACATCTTTACCGTCAGACCATTTCAAATTGTCACGTAATTTTATGGTTGCTGTATTGGCATCTTCATCTAATTTCAGATCCGCAGGACCCCCATCGACAATCTTAAAGTCTGCATCATTGTTAAATAATGGCTGTACTGTTGGAAGCATGTATTGTGCATCATAGTTGTCTTGATAAAATTCTTGCTGGAAAAGTCCTTGGAATTGTGTATCCATAACTACAGCGACATCTAATGTCCCGCCATCAATTGCTTTTTTATCATTTTTAACAGCGATTGGCATTTTTGAAATGTCTTCTGTTTCCGTTGCTTTATTGCCCCCGCCTTTATTGCCGCCACCACATGCAGCTAACCCGAATACTAACACAGAAGCTAACGTGATTGCACCTAAAATCCGTTTCTTGTTCATCTCTTTTCCTCCCTCATTTTTTGGCTAATTAGCCTAATCGTTGTCGTGCATCTGCTGAGCGCTTAAATGCTTGTCCAACATAGTTTATACTTAACATCAAGACTAAAATTAGAATTGATGCAGGTAACCAAACCCATTGTTTATTGACTAATACATCCCCACTGCTGGCGTAGCCAATTAAGGTTCCTAAACTTGGGACACTTTGTGGTAACCCGAAGCCTAAGAAAGTTAACGTTGTTTCGATCCCGATATTGGCCGCGAAATTAATCGTTAAGTTCGTAATAATTAATGAACTTAAATTCGGCATAATTTCTCGAAACATAATTTTAAAATCGCTTGTTCCCATTGTCTTAGAGGCACTAACGTAATCTCGGCGCCCTTCAGATAACGTTTTACTGCGGAACAACCGCGCTTTTCCAACCCAATAAAACGCACACATAATCCAAATAAAGGACCAGATACTATATTTAGGAATCACGGAAACGAACACAATAATAATTAACATAATTGGCAAAATCATAATAAAATCCACGATACGCATCAAAATATTATCAATCATGCCTCCATAATAACCGGAAATAATCCCTAAACCGACCCCGATAATAGACGTAATAATCGTAATGGCAAAACCGATTAAAATCGAGTTCCTAGCCCCGATAATCAATTGTCCTAAAACATCACGACCCCCTTCATCGGCACCTAAAATGAACTTGGTGCCATTCATTGTAACGGTACCTGGTTCCGCATATTTATCTAAAATACTTACATGCATAACGGCACTTTGGTCTAACACTAACGAACCGATAAAAACGGCTAATAAGATAATGACCAAAAGGATTAAAGAAAACATCGCCATTTTTTCTTTGACGAATTCTCGCGCAATCATCCGAAAGCCCATTGGTGGAATACTTTCTTGTAAGACTTCTTCTCTTTTTTCTTCTGTCAATTCCATTTTTATCACCCTTTCTTCGTGTTTTTTCTACTGAATTCGAATTCTTGGATCAACAATACTCATTACAATATCAGAAATTAAGGTTCCGATAAGGGTTGCCAATCCCAAAATCAACACGAGAGCGGTAATAACGGAATAGTCACGTTGAATGATACTATCAATAAATAATTTTCCAATTCCTGGGAAAGCAAAAATCTTTTCAATAACGACTGATCCGGCAATCAAAGCAGTAATTTCATAACCTAATTGAGAGGCAATTGGTAATGCTGCATTTCTAAAAATGTGTCGATTAAAAATTTTATTCGTTGGCACTCCTTTTGAACGAGCAGTACGAACAAAGTCCATGTTTTTAACATCAATCACTTCACTGCGCAAATATTGAATAGTGACCGCTGTCCCTAGCAACGCTTGAGTGACCCCTGGTAAAATTAAATGCTTCAGTTTATCTAAATAATACGGCCATGTTCCCTCAGCCAAACCAACAGTCACGGTTCCACTCGTTGGGAACCAGTCTAAGCGATACCCAAAAATAAAGAGCATAATCAAGGCAAAGATGAATAATGGCACGGCAAAACTGAAGAAGTTATAGATAACCACCATTTTGTCAAACCATGAATTTTGGTAACGGCCAGCAATTAAACCGAAAGGAATGGCGATTAAATACGTGATTATGACTGATACAGCGGCCAATGCAATCGTATTCCCCACCCGACCAGCAATGAGCGTGGACACAGGTAATTTAAAGATAAAACTATGCCCAAAATCTCCATGTAAGGCATTGCCAATCCAACGGAAATATTGTTCGTACCAAGGATCATTTAACCCGGCAGCTTCACGCATGGCTTCAATCACTTTCGGGTCTTGGTTCGGATTAATCAATCCTGTAAACGGATCACCTGGCATCATTTTAGCCAACAGGAAAATCAAGACACTTAAAATAATCACTTGCGGAATCATCAATAACAAACGGCGTAAAATTGTTTTCCACATTATTCAGCACCTCCATTTTTTAACGCTACTTGGTGGGTTGGACTAATCGCATGTAAGTTATAAACCCGCCCATTTTCATCATAATAGTCTTTATGATTTTCCCGATACTCTTGCTCAACTCTTCTTCGTTCTTCTTTGTGAGCTTCTCGGTTCGCTACGTCAATTTTAGGAATTGCTGAAAGTAAGCGTTTGGTATAAATGTGTTGTGGATTAGTGTAAATATCTTGGCGTGTACCGATTTCTACAAAACGGCCTTTGTACATAATGGCAATGTTGTCACACATATGTTTAACTACGCCCAAATCATGGGAAATAAATAAGTAACTTAACCCATATTCCTGTTGAATGTTCTTCATAAAATTCAATACCTGTGCTTGCACAGATAAGTCCAGTGCTGAAACAGGTTCATCTGCAATAATTAATTTGGGGCTGGTAGCCACCGCTCGGGCGACGCCTAAACGTTGGCGTTGTCCACCAGAAAATTCATGAGGATATTTGTACAACGCATCTTCTGGCATCCCCACAATATCCAACAAACTTTTGACTTTTTTCTTTTCTTCTTGGTCACTTAACCGTTCAAAATTTCGAATTGGTTCGGCGATAATATCTAGTACTCGTTTTTTAGGGTTTAAACTTGACATCGAATCTTGGAAAATCATTTGGACATCTTTGTTGTATCCGATCGCTTTTCGACTTCGCGGCTTGGTTACATCTTGTCCTTGATAAATAATTTCACCATTTGTAATTTTTTCTAAACCAATAATTGCTTTTCCTGTCGTTGATTTTCCAGAACCCGATTCACCAACTAACCCATACGTTTTACCTTGTTCAATCATGAAATCCACACCATCAACCGCCAAAACATGATCAGTGATTCGATTGAAGAAGCCGCTGCGAATTGGATAATGAACTTTTAAATCTTTAATTTGAATAATTTCTGTCATTACGCTTCCCCTTCCCCGTCTCTAAAATGAAAATGTTTATAACATGTACAACGAACAAAATGATTCGGTGCAACTTCATGTAATGTTGGATTTTCTTCATGTTCCGATGCATCAATCCAAGGAATTCGTGGGGCAAACCGACAACCTTTTCTAGGTAATTTGGTTAACGAAGGAACAATCCCTTCAATCACATGAAGTTCTTCTTCATCGGAATTCTCTTGGGGAATGGACTGAAGTAAGGAACGTGTATATGGATGTTTTGGATGACTAAACAATTCTTCAGCAGTGGCTACTTCTACAAACTGACCCGCATACATAACCGCTACACGATCAGCCATTTCCGCAACTACACCTAAGTCATGGGTAATTAAAATAATGCCACTCCCTGTTTCTTCTTGTAAATCTTTTAACAAATCGAGAATTTGTGCCTGAATGGTAACGTCTAAGGCCGTTGTGGGTTCATCTGCAATTAAAATCGGTGGTTTACACGCGATTGCAATGGCGATAATCACCCGTTGACGCATGCCGCCAGACAATTCATGAGGATACTGTTTCCCGACACGCTCTGGGTTGGGAATCCCCACTTGATCTAACAGTTCAATGGCCCGTGCTTGTTTTTGTTGTGCGGTCATTTTGGTATGATACGTGAGACTTTCTTTAATTTGGTCTTCAATTCGCATAAGCGGATTCAGTGCAGACAACGGATCTTGGAAAATCATCCCAATATCGTTTCCTCTGACTTTGTTGTACAATGTTTCATTAAACGTAGTTAAGTTTAAATTGTTGTATAAAATTTCCCCAGTAATTTTGGTATGATTGGGATCATGTAAGCCCATAATCGTTGTTGCTAAGGTACTTTTTCCACAACCAGATTCTCCGACGATTGCCAGAATCTCATTTTTCTTCAATTCAAATGAAACATCATCGACGGCATTATAATAATCATCTTTGATTCTAAATGCTGTTTCTAATCCTGAAACCTCTAGTAATTGTTCATTTCCTTGCATCCATACGCACCCCTTACGTCCTTTCAAAAACATTATATAAATTAACTAATATTTAATGATAGCACTTTCTAATTTTTATCAATGTTAATTTACAGCTCATTGTTTTTTCATAATTTTATAGAATTATTCCATAAAAAGCAAGATAAAATAACTTTTTTCGCAGTTATTTTTTTACATGTATGATTTTTTTTACAAAAATATGTGTAAAAATAGCCTTATTGCTTAATAAAATAACCATTATGTACGCAAAAAAAGTCGATCAACACGAATGTCAATCGACTTTGTCTTATTATTTTTTATGAATTACTCACAATATAATCTACAGCGGCACCAACTGTTTCAATTTTTTCTGCATCTTCATCTGAAATCTCTGTTCCAAATTCATCTTCAAGTTCTAAAACAAACTCCATTACGCTAATTGAGTCAGCGTTCAAATCATCTTTAATGTTTAATTGATCTGTTACTTGATCCGCTTCAATATCAAAGTGGTTTGAGATAATCTTCGCTACTTTTTGAAGTACTTCTTCACGAGTCAACTGTATTCACCTCCACTGCTTTTGAAAAAAGGTTCTTTCTTTTACTAAAACGCTAAGATACATTGTACTCACAATTTGGGTATTTGTCCATCTTTTTTTCATTTGAGTAACAAACTGATGTCAAGACAATTGCAAATTACTCTGCTTTGCCTTCATAATATTCCACTAATTGTGGGACAACTTGGGTTTCTAACATTGTATGAATTTGACGAATGGTGTAGCGGACGGCATCAGGACCCGTGGCCCCATGCGTTTTAATGACTGGCGCTTTTAAGCCAAATAAAACCGCCCCCCCATGTTTTGAGTAGTCCATTTCGTCTTTCATGCCACGCAACGCATTCTTTAATAATAAGGCGCCCATTTTTCCTTTGACACCTTCAGAAAGAATCGCTGTTTTCAGCAAACTCATCATGTTCATAGCTGTGCCTTCGATGGATTTTAAAACGGCATTTCCTGTGAAGCCATCTGTCACCACCACGTCAGCTACGCCATTTAATAATTCTCGTGCTTCAACGTTTCCGACAAAATTAATCGTTTCATCTGCTGCTAACAATTCGAAGGCTTTTTTCGTTAATTCACTGCCCTTTGTTTCCTCAGTTCCATTATTTAATAGACCGACACGAGGATTCTGAACGTTCCGAACTTTTTCAGCATAGAATGAACCTAAAACGGCATACTGAACCAAATGTTCTGGTTTATTGTCTGCATTGGCTCCTAAATCTAACATGTCAAACCCTTTGTCTGGTTCTCCCATGACAGGTAAAGTTGACATCAAACCGGGACGTTCCACATTTTTGATGCGGCCGACAATGAACAGACCCGCTGCTAATAGCGCTCCGGTGTTGCCTGCAGAAAAAATCGCATCGGCTTCCCCATTTTTAACTGCTTGCGCTGCTAAAACCATGGAAGCAGTTTTCTTACGACGGATTGCTTTAACTGGCTCATCGTCACTAGCAATTTTTTCATCGGTATGAATAATCGTAATGTTTTTTTCATCGGTGATGTATTTTTTTATTTCGGCTTCTTTTCCATATAATTGAAATTCAATGTCTGGGAAGTCTTGTTTGGCTAGCATAACCCCTTCAACAATTGCTTGTGGGGCGTTATCTCCACCCATTGCATCTACAGCAATTTTCATGAGTGATTCCCTCCTACTTTTTTGTTTCCTAACAAGTATAACATATTTTTTTCAAAGAAATACGCATTGGCTTTTACTTTCTGGCTTCAAAAATTACCTCTTCTAATCGAAAAATTGGGCCGCCTCATCTTGGGGTTTCACTCGATTGGCTAAGCCTTGATAAGCAGGATATTGCCACCATTCTTTCACTTGCCATAGGGAACTTGCTTCTTGGCGCGCAACTTCTAAAATGTTAAAGTCCGTCACGATATCTCCTACCGCAAATTGAGGCACCCCTGATTGCCGTGCACCGAACACTTCCCCAGGTCCGCGAAGTTCCAAATCACGCTCACTCAAGACAAAACCATTGGTGGTTTCTGTCATGATTTTCATACGCTCAACGCCCATTTCATTTTTCGGATTGGCCACTAAAATACAATAAGAAGCACTGGAGCCACGCCCCACACGTCCCCGTAACTGATGTAATTGTGCTAACCCAAACCGGTCCGCATCCATAATTAACATCACTGTGGCATTTGGTACATTCACGCCAACTTCAATAACGGTGGTAGAAACCAATAATTGCAGCTGATTGTCTTTGAACTCCTGCATAATGTCATCTTTTTCTTGATTTTTCATTTTACCGTGTAGCAATCCCACTTGATATCTTGGGGAATAAAAGCTTTGCATATGTTCAAAAATTTCTGTTGCGTTTTTCACATCTAAGGCTTCGGATTCTTCAATCAAGGGACAAATAATATAGGCCTGATGTCCTCGAGCTAGCTCTTTTTCCATCCATTCTAAAACAGTATCTAACTGCGGCGGCCGAATCCAACGTGTTTCGATTGGAATCCGTCCAGCTGGCATTTCATCAATGATTGATACATCCATTTCGCCATAGGCTGTAATGGCCAGCGTTCGAGGAATCGGAGTGGCCGTCATAAATAGAACATCTGGTTTTAAGCCTTTTTCTCTTAATATTTTTCTCTGATTCACACCAAAACGATGTTGCTCATCGGTGATTACCAAACCTAATTGATGGAAACTGACATCTTGTTGTATCAAAGCATGGGTCCCTACCACAATGTCAATCTCGCCATTGGCCAGTTCTTCGAGAATTAGACGACGTTCTTTCGTTTTGGTGGAACCTGTTAATAAGGCCGTTCGCACTTCTAATGGATCAAACAACTGCTGTAAGCTTTCCATGTGTTGTTGCGCTAAAATTTCAGTCGGAACCATTAACGCCCCTTGAAAGCCAGCGGTCATGGTGGCGTATAGCGCAATCGCAGCCACTACCGTTTTCCCACTCCCCACGTCACCTTGAAGCAATCGTTGCATATGCTTCGGACTTCGCAAGTCTCGACAAATTTCATTGGTCACTTTTTTTTGGGCGCCTGTCAATTCAAAAGGCAGTCCTTGGGTGAACGTTTTTAAGCGATCCACGTCATATTGAATAGCTAAACCATTTTTTTCCGCTTTTTCTTGTTTCTTCAATCCTTGCATTTTAAGTTGGAAAAGGAAAAACTCTTCAAAGACTACTCGTCGTTTAGCTTGATGGCTTTCTTCTGGATTACTGGGAAAATGCATCGCCCACATTGCTTCTTTTCTAGGCATCAAGCGGTACTTTTCTAATAAATCATTCGGTAAAATCTCTTCAACCAGTGAACCATACTCTTCAAAAGCAGTGCGGATTAACTGAACCAACGTGCTTTGGCGGACTTTTTTATTCACATGATAAATGGGGGCGAAATCTTCATTGTCTCCTTTAGAAGCTAAGATTTTCATGCCATTTAATGATTTTCTCTTGGCGTCCCATTTGCCATAAACAGCAATTTCTTCGGAAAGAACTACTTTGTCTTTTAAAAAAGGTTGATTGAAGAAGGAAACATTAATGACCGCATGTTCTTGCATCATTCGAAACGTTAACCGGCTCTTCTTATAACCGTACCGACTAACGACTGCTTCCGAAACCACTAGCCCTTTTAGCGTAACTTTTTCCTGATCCTGAATCTCGCTTAAATCCTTTTCTTGGATATCATCGTAGCGGAAGGGATAATACGTCAATAAGTCTTCAATTGTAGCAATCCCCAGTTCTTGTAAATTTTCAGCACGTTTTGGGCCAACACCGGGCAATACGCTGACTAAATCTGTGATGTCCATAAAATCCCCTCCTCATTAATATACGCAAAAAAATGGATCATTCATTAAATCGAGGTCGGGACAGAAGTGTTTAACTCCGAGAAATAAGAAGGAATTTCCGAAAATTGTTCTATAATTTTTGGAGAATTTCGGCTTATTTCCGAAGGAGTTGCTTCTGTTCCCGCCGTTTATCAATTTTTAAGCCTGGAACAAAAATCCAAAGTGATTTTTGTTCCAGGCTTTATTCGTTTTTATTTTTTCATCACGAAAACCTATTCTGCTGAGAATAAGTATGGATACACAGGTTGTCCACCTTCATGAAGTTCTGTTTCTAGTTCATCGTTTTCAGAAACTAAAATAGCGATTAGCTTTTCAGCTTCTTCAACCGAACCATCTTCGCCGACAATAATTGTCACGATTTCAGTGTCTTCATCAATCATGCGGTTCAACGTGTCTAATGATGCATTAAAACGATCTGCTTCAGAAACGACGATTTTACCATCAATCATTCCTAAGAAGTCATCTTTTTTAATTTCAACGTCATCAATGGTTGTGTCACGAACAGCTGTGGTTACTTGACCACTCACAACGCTGTCTAACATTTCCGTCATACTTGCTTTGTTTTCTTCTAATGATTGTTGATCATTGAAAGCTAACATTGCTGTCATTCCTTGAGAAATGGTTTTAGATGGAACAACCGCTACTGGTACATCGGCAACTTCTGCTGCTTGATCAGCTGCCATAAAGATGTTTTTGTTATTTGGTAAGATAATGACTTGCTCTGCATTCACTTCTTTGACTGCTTTTAAAATATCTTCCGTACTTGGGTTCATTGTTTGGCCACCACTAATAATGTAGCTTGCACCTAAACTTCGGAATAATTCTTGAACGCCTTCACCGGCTGCAATAGCAATCACAGCAAACGGTACGCGAACTTTTTCAGTCAACGCTTCTTGCTGAGCATCGCGTTCAACTAACGTTTCATGTTGTAAACGCATATTGTCTACTTTTATTTTTACTAACGAACCAAATTTTTGGCCGTAGTTCATCACTTCACCTGGATGCTCAGTGTGCACGTGAACTTTGATAATTTCGTCATCGTTAACGACTAATAGAGAATCGCCTAGTTCATTTAAGTAGTTTCTGAATGTTTCATAATCAAAAGCGCTGTCCACGGTTGGGCCTTCGCCGATACGAACCATAATTTCTGTACAATAGCCAAATTTAATGTCTTCTGTCGCAACGTGACCACTAACACCACGGTGATGTTCAGCATTAACCATTTCGTCCATTTCGGCAGGACTTGGTTCATAGGTTTCAGTTGGTAAAAATTCACCACTAAGCGCTTCTAAAAATCCTTCATAGATAAATAGTAGTCCTTGACCCCCACTATCTACAACGCCGACTTCTTTTAGGACAGGTAATAAATCAGGTGTTTTCGCTAAGGCACGTTTAGCACCTGCTACAACAGCTGTCATAACTTCGATACAGTCATCTGTTTCTTTCGCTTTACGTTCACCAGAACGCGCCGCTTCACGAGAAACAGTTAAGATTGTTCCTTCAACGGGTTTCATCACTGCTTTATACGCTGTTTCTACACCATGTGTAAATGCAGCGGCCAAGTCTTTGGCATTTAATGTTGTAACCTCAGGAATTTGTTTTGAGAAGCCGCGGAATAATTGAGATAAAATAACCCCAGAATTTCCACGAGCACCCATTAATAACCCTTTGGATAACGCACCTGCTAATTCTCCTACTTTTTCAGAGCGAGAATCGGCCACAGCCTTTGCACCACTGGTCATTGATAAGTTCATATTTGTTCCTGTATCACCATCGGGTACAGGGAAAACGTTTAATGAGTTGACATATTCTGCATTTGTGTGCAGACGAGTCGCACCTGCCTGGACCATTTCCTGGAACTGACCTGCGCTGATTTCTGTTACATTCACCTAAAAAATCCTCCTTCAGATTTACCGCTAACGGCAACACACGACTTCCTTGTGCAATTGCATCGTTGACAGTACACTACCTCTAATCCGGTAATACACGAACTCCTTGAACAAAAACGTTAACTGAATTCGCAGTGACACCTAATAATGTTTCAAGATTATATTTTACTTTTTCTTGGACGTTACGAGAAACTTCAGAAATTTTTGTACCATAACTAACAATCGTGTAGACATCCACTGCGATTCCGTTGTCTTCTTGACGAACAACGACACCACGTGAGTAATTCTCACGACGTAAAATATCGTTTAAGTTATCTTTAATTTGATTTTTGCTTGCCATTCCGACAATTCCGTAAATATCTGTCGCAGCTCCGCCAACTACTGTAGCGATCACATCATTGGTAATCTCAATGGTACCTGCGGGTGTTTGAATTTTTACAGCCATTGATGAAAGCCTCCTTATAAGAGCACATTCGCCCTATTTTCTTCCATAACATTTTATCATATCCAGCCTTTAATTAAAAGGAAGTTCGTCAGATATTATAGACCCTTCCTCATAATTACCAACATTTGTACAATTTACAACGTTTGTCGTGCATTGTCAATGCAGAAAAAGACAAGATTCGACTTGGTTCATTGAATCTTGTCTGCTGATTTTAGAGGTTTTTCATGGCTCTCACTGAGACTAAACATCTTTCTCCATTACTCATTTCGACAATCCGTTCGCTTTTTATAACTTTACTTATATGCTTGCGGTTGATTAAATATGATTTGTGACAACGATAAAAGTCATTAGACTGTTCTTCAATCTCCTTTAAGGAACCATAAAATTCAATTTCTCCGTTTTCAAGATGTAAAACGATTTTATGCGATACGGAAGAAGATTCAAAAAAAATGATTGTTGCCATATCTACAGACCGAATGGTATCGCCGTCCTTAAATTTAAATAATTTTTTTGTATCTCCACGTTCACTAGTTATACGTTCATGAGCCAATTGAATATTTTCACAGATTTTCTGCTGTAGATGTTCTTTGTTGTCTTTAATGATATAGTCCAGCGCTTCCACTTTATACGTAAACGTCAGATAGGACAGTTCCCCATGTGTTGTGACAAAAACGATTTTACCTAAATTATCGTAGTCTCTGATTTTAGCTGCTAAGGTTAATCCTGACATTTCATGTTGTAAATCAACATCTAGAAAATATAACCCAATTATTCTAGACTGACTTTTGACAAATTCAAGTACTTCTAACGGATTTCCTGTTGAAAAAACCAGTTCCATATCAAGACTTTCCATCATTATGTAATTTTTAACATAGGTTTCCAACATTTGTCGTTGTCGCCAATCATCTTCGCAAATAATAATAGAAATCACCTTATTCGCACCTCCTATTGTTTTCAATCGTCAATTTTTGAGTAAACCATCCATCACTGATGGAGGTAGCTAGTTGAACATTATTTAGGGATTGAAGCAATTCTTGAACATTACTCAATCCCATTCCTCTATCAGTGCCTTTTAATGAAAAACCGCGTTGCTTAAGTAGATGGAATTTTGGTAAATTTTTCCTACATGAATTTTGGATAATAATATGTACAGCAGAGGCATCTTTATATACAGCGATTACAAGCTTACCCTCACCTAAAAATTCGATTTCTTCTATAGAGTTATCTAAAAAAATACCTAGTATTCTAACCAAAGAAATTGAATCAATGGCTAATTCTTCAATTGGTTCAGTCACTTCTAACTGTACATCCATTCCTTTTTCTTGCGTTGAAATCAACTTAGACACAAGGAGACTTTTAACTTCTCTTACTCGAATGTTTCCAATCGCTTCTAACTTGAACCCATTTTGATCAATGCATTTTGATGCTTTCTTTATTTTACTGAAATAATAGTCATTAAGACTCTCGTAATCTCCACTTACAATAAAATCTTCTAATGAATTTAGGATATTTTTATAATCATGCCGAAACTTCCGAATCTCCTTGAATTGTTTCTCCATTGCCTCCATATATCTCTGATTTTCTAAATATTCTGTTTCCTTCTGTTGAATATCATATTTATTTTTGAGCGAACTAAGATACACAATAAAAGAAATTAATGAAACGACTAAATAGAGCGTGAGAAAGATGGAATTTACTACAATTATTTCCTTGTTATTCCCCAAATATTTTCCTAAAACCAGGCTGGTATAGTAGATAATCATTGTGCCGATTCCTATCAAATTAAAAAGCAGAAGACACTCATTGATAATAGAAAACTTTTTTTCTAGTTTTTTTATCCCCTTTATCATTAATATCGTCAGAATTACTGATAGTGCTAGCCGAAATGTACTATGTAAAAACATGGTTAAATTACTTGAAAAAATTAATTCTGCGCCAAATATTTTTTCCTTTATAAAGGATACAAACTGACCACTTATAGCTGAAATAATGACGATATAAGAATTTATACCTAAAACTTTAATAAGGCTTTTAGAGATAAAAAAATAACCTAAAATTATTATACTCAAATAAATCCAAGCAAATCCATACATTCCTATAGCAGAAATTATTTTGCCATTCAAAATTGCAATAACCATCAATCCGAAAATACTATGTAAAGTAATTTTTTTATTAAGCCTTACTACTTTTGACTTTAGATAATTAAAGAACACTTGAACCACTGCCGTGATATTACTTAGAATAAAAACAAACCTCGCCAAATTAAAACCTCCTTATATTTCAGTTAATAAAAAAAGTATATACTCTAATAAAAGACAATTCAAGCTTTCTTTACAAGTGAAACTGAGAAAAAGTAGATTTCGGTGCCCGACTATTACGCTATAAACAAAAATTGTACACTCGCTATACTGAGTGTACAATTTCAATTACTTTTTTATTTATCAAAATAAATGTTTTATACATGAGAGTTGCGACAAGACTTTTTATACTCATCTAACATAATATTTCCCAGATTTAAACGCTTTTTTGAAAACATTTATAAGTTTATCTCCACTATAAATAAACACGCCCCCTTGATAAACACTCTTCCCTAGAAACGCTAAAATCGCAGTAAAAACCAGATTAATTCCCATCGCTACAGCAAAAGCATTTAACGATGCATCCCCCAGCATATAACGTGCGTACATGACTATCGGTGATAGATACGGTATATAAGATGAAATGATAGTCGCTTGGTTACTTCCTAATCCAGCTGCAAGAATCATTACCATAAACATCGCAATAAATAAAGGAATAATCAAAATATACATCAACTGTTGAACTTCCTGAACAGAGGAAACAACAGAACCTAAAATAGCAGCCGTAACAGAATATAGCAAATAACCTAAAACGAAACATATGACAGCTAAGATGATTGCTTGACTATTTTTGCCTTCACTCAAAAAGTCAAATACTCCTGTACTATCTCCAAAAATTCCATAAGATGCATACGCAGCCCCAAAAATTGCTGCTGCTTGCGTTACCCCAACTAGCCCAATGCCAACAATTTTACCAATTAAATGCTGAACTGGTGTAATTGTTGTGAGTAAAATTTCCATAACTCTTGAACTCTTTTCCACCGCAATGTCTTGAGCAACCATTGTAGAAAAGAGCATAACTGCAATGTAGAGAATAAAGCCAACAATATAAACTAGTATTAATGTTTGAACCGAATTATCTTGATTTCCAGCTAAAGATTCTAAGGATAAACGTGTGCTTTCATTCAAAAACTGTTGTTGCGCCGCATCAATATTTAATTGATTTAATTTAATCGATTGATTTACAGTGGTTACAAGACTTTGTAATTGTTCAGACACATTATATTGGAGAGCTCCTTCGTAATAAATTTTTCCTTCGTATAGACCAGCGCTACTCTTTTCAATTTTCAAAATGGTTTTACTCGCTCTATCTTTCAGCTCTTTCTCAGCATCTGATAACTTTTGACCGCCGTCAACAAAGTTCAGATTGGTACCTTTACCAACTTCTTTCAGCATAGTAACAGTTTCTTGATTATTTGAAACAACAAGGATGGTTTCTTTGCTTGGTTCCTCTTTTTTTAGAATCCCTTCATAATTCATTCCCAAAAATATCCCTACCATCAAAACCAACAGTATAATAACAAACACTTTTGACACGACTTTTTGTTTGTATGTTTCTAAAGCAATCGTCACTATATTTTTCACTTTACTTACCCACTCTTTCTAGAAAAATATCATTTAACGAAATTGGCTCAATTCTGAATTGCTGAATATTTTCTGATTGAAAAATAAATTTTTGAATTTTCTTCGCAGTACATTCATCTTTTACATAAAAAGAAATAACATCATTTTCTTCTTTATACGATTCTATTTCAAAATCTTGTTTTAATATTTCTCTGTCAAAATCAGCCTGAACAATCACTTTTCTTTTATCCGTTTCATCTTTGATTTCTTTTAAATTTCCTTCTACAAGAACCTCACCCTTTTTCATCATACAAATGTTTTCACAGATTTCTTCTACGTTTGCCATTTGATGAGAGCTGAAAATGATCGTAGCACTATTTTCCTTCAAAAAAAGAATTGCTTCTTTTAGTTGATTCGCATTAATCGGGTCTAGCCCAGAGAATGGTTCATCCAAAATGACAAGCTTGGGTCCATGAATGATCGATGCAATAAATTGAATCTTTTGTTGATTCCCTTTTGACAATTCACTAATTTTTCGATCTACGTTCTTTTGTATCTTAAAAAAATCCATCCAAAAGAGGATACTTTTTTCAATTTCTTTCTTTTTCATTTTACGGAGCTTCCCAAAGAAAGTTAATTGTTGTCTCACCGTTCTTTTCGGATATAGTCCACGCTCTTCTGGAAGATAACCGACCTCTTTAGCATCAAAGCGATCAACTTTACGTCCCTGCCATGTTATTTCCCCTTCATCAGGAGAGTAGATGCCTAAAATATGGCGGAAAATAGTAGTTTTACCTGCACCGTTTGCGCCTAAGAAGCCGTAAATTTCGCCTTCTGGAATAGTCAAATTGATTCCTTTAATAATTTCCTGCTCATTCATTTTCTTTTTCAACTTTTTAATTTCTAAGCTCATATTTTCCTCCTTTTTCATTTATCTAAGTACTTTAATTATATTAATCAAACACGGAACACTACATTTTTTTCTTGAACTCTTAAATTTTCATCTTTATCGTCTTACGTTTGTGCATGGATTTATTAAGTATTTAAAATCAGACAATGAAAAACTATCACCTGACAAGCTACTTTTGTTGTTAGTCACTAAAAATCTTCTTGCAAATCAGTGCCTAATATGATAAATTAAGTTAGTATGAGCTGAATATTATCGCTCCAAGATCAAGGCAAAGGAGGAAACTTAAAATGGCAAAAGTATGTTACTTCACTGGTCGTAAGACTTCAAGTGGTAATAACCGTTCACATGCGATGAACTCAACAAAACGCACTGTGAAACCTAACTTACAAAAAGTTCGCGTATTAATCGATGGTAAACCTAAAAAAGTTTGGGTGTCAACTCGTGCTTTGAAATCTGGTAAAATCGAACGTGTTTAATAAACTTAAATAAGCAAAGCTGGACGTTCGTTGTTCGGCTTTTTTTATTGCAAAAAAAAAAGAAGTTGGACCTTCATCACTTTGATGAAGGCCCAACCTCTTTTTACTTATCTTTACTTTGAATAACCGCAATCATCCCTGCATCGAAGGAAAAAGCAGCGGCTTCTTCGATAAATTCATTACTTGCATACGATGTTGGGTAAGGAACATCTTGATTGGTTAATAAATATTTACTGCGTCGTAGCGTCAAGTTTTCTACAGGCGTCAAACAGCAGTAGGCCAGATATTCTTTATCTGGCTCTTTTGGTACGATATACGAACCAGGGGCGTAATACTGGATGCTATTTTGACGATCGCATAGACGGATTTGACGAAGTACGCCTTGAAATCGTGGTTCAAAGGGTAACCAAAGATTGGCTAACAGGTGGTCAATTCTGCCCCCTGTCGCACCGATAATCGTCATCTCTGCTTGTGGAAATCGTTGTAAAGCTTCTTGAAGCGCTAATTGTGTGTCTGTATCATCTTTTTCAGCAGGTGCTTGAATGAGTGTTTCGGCAGTTTCTTGGACAAAATGGTATTCTTCTCGTGATAATGAATCAAAATCGCCCACCGCTAATTGTAACGGTAAATCGGCCTCTAATAAATGGAGACAGCCGCGATCAATACCTACGAAATAATCATACGTAGCTGGTTCAAAGGTTGGCCAATCACTTGGATTACCGCCAGCTACCAGTAAGACACGACTCATTTGTCTAGCACTGCTCTCAGTGCATCGATTCGTTCTTGAGGATTTTCAGCATTATAAATGTAGGAGCCTGCAACAAACACTTCCGCACCGGCTTCTTTACAACGTGCGGCAGTTTCAGGAACAATCCCGCCATCGACTTCAATTTCATAGGTGTATCCTTTTGTTTCTTTCCATTCTTTTAATTGAGCAATTTTTTCTAGTGAGTTTTCAATAAATGATTGTCCGCCAAAACCTGGATTGACAGTCATTACCAAGACTTGGTCTGCTAAGTCTAATACATTTTCAATCATCGAAAGTGGTGTCCCAGGATTGATGGTTACGCCAGCTTTCACACCCGCATTTTTAATCATTTGTAAGGCACGATGAATATGGGGTGTTGCTTCTTGATGGACGGTAATAATATCCGCACCGGCTTCCGCAAAGGCATTGATATAGTTTTCAGGTTGTACAATCATCAAATGAACATCCAATGGTAGTTTTGTCACTGGACGAATCGCTGAAACGATATTCGGTCCTAAGGTAATGTTGGGCACAAATTGACCGTCCATAACATCAACATGAATATAATCTGCTCCTAATTCTTCTACTAAACGGATATCTCTTTCTAAATTGGCAAAATCGGCACTTAAAATGGATGGTGCTAGTTTCATTTGGCTCGCTCCCTTTATATTTGCTATGATTTTTTCTTATAAACAGGTCGTCGATTCTCGATTTCCATTAAAAACTGTAAATAATTTTCGTAACGACTCGTCGCAATGGTTCCCGCTTCCACTTGACGTTTCACTTCACAACCAGGTTCTTTGTGGTGCATACATTCACGAAACTTACAGCGAGAGGCCGCGGCAACAAATTCAGGAAATTGCTTTGGTAATTCCACTGCTTCCATCTCCAAGAAATCGATGGCACTAAATCCTGGTGTATCAGCAACCAAACCGTCGTATAACGGAATCAATTCCACGTGACGGGTCGTATGTTTGCCCCGTCCTAAAGATTGGGAAATTTCCGCAGTTGCTAGTTGTAATTCTGGTGAAATTTGATTCAACAATGTTGATTTTCCAGCGCCTGATTGTCCCATAAAAACAGTCAACCGTTCTGGGAAAAAGCGTTCTAATTCTTTGGTGGCTTCTACGTCTTCCGAAGCGATCACCGCATAACCTAACGCTTCATAAATCTGTTTAATTTCAGTGACTTCTTGACGTTGCGGCTCATCTAATAGATCAACTTTCGTTAAATAAATAACTGGTTCTATATCCTTATACTCTAAGCTGACTAAGAAACGATCCAACAAATTAAACGAAAAATTTGGCGAAACCATACTCATGACAACCACACCTAGATCCACATTTGCAACAGGCGGGCGCACTAATTCATTTCGTCTTGGTAAAATTTCCAACACATAACCATCTGTTAAATTATCGCTTTCAAAAAGTACTTCATCTCCCACGAGTGGCGTAATTTTTCGATTACGAAAATTCCCTCGCGCTCTTGTTTGATATGTTTCTCCATCTGCGTATACATAATAAAAACCGCTTAACGCTTTTCTGATTTGACCTTTCAGATAAACCACTCCTAACTACTTTCGAATATACAGGATAGTGGCAGAGAAATCAAGGGAGCCTCTCGATTCTATTAATTAAAAAGAGCCTAGGACATAAGTCGAAATGACTTACCTTCCTAGACTTAAACCTTAAGATAAACGGCGGGACAGGAGCAGCTTCTTCTTATTGCTGAGAAACACTATTTGAAAAGCAAATAGATGTTAAACAGTACCTACTTGGTTCTTGAAGCTAAACACTCCTGTCCCAACCTCTTGTCTTAATTACTCGTACTACTTTCACTAGTGGTGCTTTTTGAATCATTTGCTTTTGAATAATAAACTGTAACAGAGTCGCCTTTTTTGACTTTGCTGCCAGCGGATGGGCTAGTTCGTTCAACGACTTGGCCATCGCCAGAGCCAGATAATCCTTGTTCATTGATTTTAAGGCCAGCGTTATTGATGCTGTCTTCTGCAGCTTTTGGCGAATAACCTGAAATATCAGGAACAGTTACTGAGTCGCTGCCTTTGCTGACATGTAAAGTAATCGTGTCATTTTTCGGATCAACAGCGGTACCAGAAGCTGGTTCTTGACTAATCACGGTATCTTTTTCAACTTTGTCGCTTTCTTCGTCCACTCGTTTAATTTGAGATTCTGGAATACCTAAAGCAATTAAGCGACTTACCGCATTATCGTAAGAAATTCCGCTATAATCAGAAAGTGTCACTTTGTCGCTACCTTTACTTACATATAACGTCACTTGGCCATTTTTAGGTGTCACGGTGCCACCTGGTGCGGGGTCTTGCGTAATGACTAAACCTGGTTCTACCGTATCGCTTGCTTGGTCGACACGCGTAATTTGAGATTCAGAAATGCCTAACTGTGCCAGTGCATTTACTGCATTTGTGTAAGAATAACCGGCGTAACTAGGCAAAGTAACCGCTTCTGGTCCTTCACTGACCGTTAAAGTGACTTTGTCTTTTTTCGGATCAACTTTTTTACCTGCAGCTGGTTTTTGTTTAATAATGTTATCTGTAGACACAGAATCACTGTATTCTTTTTTCGTTGTAATTTGGTCTTCTGAAAACCCTAGTTTTTTCAAGGCTTCGACAGCAGATTCATACGATTCGTTTGTATAATCGGCCATCTCAATTTTTTCTGTTCCAGAGCTGATATATAAAGTAACAGATCGGCCTTTTTTCACAGATGATTTTGCTTCGGGGTCTGTTTTGACCACCTTGCCTTCTTCAATCTTATCATCGGGAATTTTTTTGGTTTCACTATCGACTTTCAGCCCGGCACTTTGTAGCGCTTGTGAAGCGTCCGCTTTCGTTTCATTTGTAACATCAGGAACTTCAACGTCTTTACCACCCGACATTGCAAAGGCTAAGCCACCTATTGCTAAAGCAATTAATGCCGCAATTGCTAAGCCAATCCACAATTTTTTGCGGTTTTTCTTCGGTGGTTGTTCAGCTAAAATGTCATCTGCGATATCTTCTGGGACTTCGACAGGCGTTGTCTCTTCCGGTTCAGCGATGTCTTCGGGAATCGGAGTTAATACTTTCGTTTCTCCTAATAAAGCCGTTGGTTTCCACGCAGGTTCGTTTAAACGACTGGCTGACAAGGACGTGTATAAGTCTTCTGCCATCTCATTCGCTGTTTTGTAGCGATCGCTTGGGTCTTTTGCGGTTGCATGACGAACCACATTTTCCAATGATTGAGGAATTCCTGGATCAAACATTTTGACAGAAGGAATTTCTTCTTGGAAATGTTTTAAGGCAATCGTTACGGCTGATTCACCATCAAAAGGTACATTCCCTGTTAGCATTTCATAGAGAATAATTCCCACAGCGTAAATATCTGATTGGTTGGTCGCCATGCTTCCGCGCGCTTGTTCTGGCGATAAGTAATGCACCGAACCTAACATTGTGTTCGTTTGCGTAATTGACGTTTCTGACAAGGCAATCGCAATCCCAAAGTCAGTAATTTTGACTGTGCCGTGTTCGTCAATCAGAATGTTTTGCGGTTTTAAATCCCGGTGAATAATTCTATGTTCATGTGCCATTGCGACAGCAGATAAAATTTGTTGCGTAATGTCCACAACTGTGGAATAAGGAATTGGGAAATGCGTTTGGATGTAACGTTTTAAGTCCATTCCTTTCACATATTCCATGACTAAATATTGTAGTCCATCTTCTTCGCCTACATCGTACACACTGACGATATTCGGGTGAACCAGCTCAGTTGCGGCTAGTGCTTCACGCTGAAAACGTCGGATGGCGGCTTGATCGTTTTGGAAGTCAAAGCGCAAGACTTTTACTGCAACGTCTCGGTCTAAAATTAAATCGTGTGCTAAATAAACGTTGGCCATGCCGCCGCTTCCGATGCTGCCAATAATGTGATATCGACCATTCAGCTTCTTGCCGATTTCTATCATTGGTTTTCCTCCTTCTGTTCGTCAAAGTGTATCACTAACACGGTAATGTTATCTAAACCACCCGCTTCATTTGCTTGGGCAACGAGTTGGCTTAATTTGGATTCTAAGGGATCTGACGTCTCTAAAATTTCTAAAATTTTTGTCTCAGGAACCATATTGGTTAAACCGTCCGAACATAACAGTAAATAGTCATTAGGCAGCCATTCATGATTGGTTACATCGACTTCGACAGTGCCAGGCATTCCCAAAGAACGTGTTAGGACATTTTTTCGTGGATGATTTGCAGCCATCTCACGAGTAATCTCCCCTGATTTTACTAGTTCATTCACTAAAGAATGATCTTCTGTTAATTGTAACATGTGTTGGTCACGAACTAAATAAGCACGACTGTCCCCCACATTTGCTAAGACAAATGAATCTGGTAAAAGGATGGCACCAACCACGGTTGTCCCCATTCCTAAATACTCTGGTTTCGATTGTCCGCGTTCATAAATTTTTTCATTTTCCTTTTGAATTGCTTGAATTAACCACTGTGCAGATTTTTCAGCTGAGTCGACAGACGCATTGGACCAACTCTCACCTAAATTATTGACTGCCATTTGGCTAGCGACATCACCTGCTTGGTGACCACCCATGCCATCTGCTAAAACAGCAAAGGTTATGTGTTGTTGGTTCTCAAAAACGTTGGCATAATCTTGGTTCGTATTTCTTTTGCGACCGACATCTGATTGAACGTTGATTTCCAAATTATTTCACCTCATTTGAACTAACTTTCCGCATACAGCAAATAAAGAAGCCATCTGTCATGTATTGATGGGGATACAGAACCAGTTCTTGCTCTTTTACTACTGCTTGGACGTTTTCATTTGCAACAATTTCAATTTTTTCAAATTCAGGGTGTTTGGCTAAAAAGGCTGCCACCACTTCCTGATTTTCTTCTGGCGTAATAGTACAAGTGCTATAGACCATTATACCCCATTGTTTTAGTGTTGGGGCAACACTTTCTAAGATTTCTAACTGAATTTTAGGTAAATTTTGAAAATCATTGGCCGTTTTATGGTATTTAATGTCTGGTTTACGGCGCATTAGCCCTAAGCCTGAACATGGCGCATCAACTAAAATCCGATCAAAGGTTTCTGCGGGAAATTCTTCTGCCACTTGTCGCGCATCAAGCTTTTCTGCTTGGACGACATCCGCCACATGGAGGCGTTGCGCATTTTCATTAATTAGCTTAATTTTGTGCGCATGAATATCTAAAGAGGTCACACGACCACCTGCTTCAGCCTCTAAAAAAGTTGCGATATGAGTCGTTTTGCCACCAGGAGCCGCACAAGCATCCAAGACACGATGATGCGGTTCAATTTGCATCGCTGGAGCCACGAGCATAGAGCTTTCATCTTGAATGGTTAAACAACCGTTAATAAACAGTTCACTGCCAGCTAAGTAGCCTTTTTCAGCGACAACACCATAAGGGGAAAGTTGACTTTCCTTCGCGGCAATCCCTGTTTCTTGTAATTCTTCCAGCGCTTCTTCTCGTGAAATAAACCGTGTGTTTACTCGGCCACTCGCATGGCTTTTTTCAAATAATGACAAACCCAACTGCCGTGTTTCTTCTTCGCCTAATTGGGCAAGTAATTTTTCTGTTAACCAACGTGGCATACTAATTTCCGTTGCTAAACGATCAACTGGATCGCTAATTGCGGCCAAACTAGGTGCTCCATTTCGTTGGAACGCCCGCAGCACGCCATTCACGAATTTACCAATCCCAGGATTGCCACGACGTTTGCCAATTTCAACCGCTTCATTAATGACTGCATGATCAGGCACTTTATCTAAATAAAGTAATTGATATAACGATAAAATCAATAAATTTTTCACCCAATTATCGACTTTTTGCGGTTTCTTAACAAATGGTGTTAAGTAGTATTCCAACAATAATTTGCGACTAATTGTGCCGTAGACAAGTTCTGTAAACAAGCGGCCATCTTTCTCGCTTAGTTCTGATTTTGTCATCATTTCATTAAGTAAAAGATTGGAGTACGCCCCACCTTTATCCACACGTTCGATGGTTTCTAAAGCAACGTATCGAACAGAACGTTTTAATTTCTTGGGGATTTTTTCAGCCATTTTTGTTAGTCCACCTTATCTTTTTCTGCGACATTTTGACCAACGCCATTTAAAAATTCTTGAATCGTTAATTGACCTTTACCTGCTGGTTGCAGGCGATCAATTTGAAGGACTGTCCCTTCACCACAAGCAATCCATAGCGCTTTTTTACTACGCTGGATAATCGTTCCTGGGGCGCTAGTTGTTGTTTCAGTCAGTGGTGTCACTGCCCAAATTTTCCAGTTGGTCCCTTGATAGGTTGTGAACGCTGTTGGCCAAGGACGCATACCACGCACTTGGTTATCAATTGCCTCAGCAGTTTTTTGCCAGTCAATTCGTTCTTGTTCCCGGGTAATATTTGGTGAAAAAGTAGCCTCTTCTTCCACTTGTGGAATAGGCGTGATTTCGCCAGCAATTAGCTTAGGTAACGTCTCTAATAAAAGTTCTTTTCCTAGAATGCTTAATTTTTCAAACATGGTGCCTACATCGTCTTGTTTCGTAATCGGAATTGCACGTTGCGCTAAAATCGCGCCAGCATCCATTTTTTTCACCATTTCCATAATCGTGACGCCTGTTTCTTTTTCTCCTTCAATAATCGAGTAATGTACAGGTGCGCCGCCACGATATTTTGGTAAAAGTGAGGCATGGACATTAATCGCACCTAGTTTGGGCGCTTTTAAAATTTTCTCTGGTAAAAATTGCCCAAAGGCTGCTGTCACAATTAAATCTGGTGCTAAGTCAATCACTTTTTCCATTTCAGGAGAACCTGAAATTTTCTCTGGCTGTAAGACTAATATGTTATGTTTTAAAGCTGCTTCTTTGACAGGCGTTGGGGTAATCACTTTTTTTCGGCCAACTGGTCGATCTGGTTGCGTGACAACCGCTTGAACGTCATAGCCTGCCTCGATTAAACTTTCTAAAATCGGAACAGAAAAGGCTGGTGTGCCCATAAATACAATTTTAGTCATCAAAATGTTCCTCCATATACGCTTCTAAATCTTCTGGTGCAATTTTCTCAATCATTTTATCGATAAATAA
Organism: Enterococcus sp. DIV1316a; assembly: GCF_050536915.1. NCBI lineage: Bacteria > Bacillati > Bacillota > Bacilli > Lactobacillales > Enterococcaceae > Enterococcus > Enterococcus sp. DIV1316a. Next base: position 2,518,554 of record NZ_CP172913.1, read on the forward strand.
CTCGCCATTCAAATGATCAATTTCGTGTTGAAAAGCTCGAGCTAAATAGCCGTAAGCCGTAACTTCCATTTCTTCACCTTCACGGTCAAAATAACGGACAGTCACTTCATCTGCTCGTTCAACGGTTCCATATGTTTCTGGAATACTTAAACAGCCTTCCACATCAATACTGGTTCCCTTTTTTTCAATAATCACTGGATTAATTAGTTCAAAATGACCAGATTCTTCATCGATTTCAATCACTGCCATTTGCAAATTTTTCCCAATTTGCGGGGCTGCTAAGCCAATCCCATCATGGGCCAGCATTGTTTCATACATATCCTCTAGTAACTGCACAATTTCATCGGTAATAATCGTCACAGGTTGAGCCTTCATTTTTAAGTGTTCGTTCGGGTGAATCACAACTGGATAGCGCATAAGTGCTCCTTTCAAAGCTGTATTTTTTAAATAAAATTCATGGGTTCTGCATCAATGGAAAGCTTTAAACCACGAGCCGTTGCTCGTTGTGTATCGGTTAAAATTTCTTTCAATAATGGTTGAAGCATTGGTTCTTGTTTATACTTGATAATCACTTGATAAAAGTATCGATTATTGACACGCATAATTGCGTTAGGCGTTGGTCCCAACAAAATAGCTTGCGGCGATAAGCCTTGTTTTAATTTCGTCGCGATTTGAAACATTTGTTTCGCTGCTTCATTTTCTTCAGGATGGCTAGCCGTAATTTGGACCGTAAAATAGTACGGCGGATAATCCCCACGATGACGAATATACATTTCTTTTGTATAAAAATCTTCATAATCTTGGGCTTTTGCCAATTGTATCGCATAATGCTCGGGGTTAAAAGATTGAATGATGACTTCTCCCGGTTTTTCAGCACGACCAGCTCGGCCACTGACCTGTGTCAATAACTGGAAGGTCCGTTCACTGGAACGAAAATCGGGTAAATTCAAGGCGGTATCAGCATTTAAGACACCGACTAACGTCACATTTGGAAAGTCCAGTCCTTTGGCAATCATTTGTGTGCCTAATAAGATATCCGCTTGTCCTTCACCAAATGTTCGCAAAATTTTTTCATGCGCACCTTTGCGACGGGTCGTATCAACATCCATTCGGAGAATACGACTTTCTGGTAATAACGTTTGTAATTCTTCTTCTACTTTTTGTGTGCCTGTTCCGTAGTAGCGAATTTTATCTTGGCCACAGTTAGGACAGCGATAAGGAATCCGTTCTTCATGCCCACAATAATGACATTTCATTGTTTTACTATCCATATGCAAAGTTAAGGAAATATCACAATTCGGACACGGCAACACATAGCCACAATCGCGACACATCACAAATGACGAATAGCCACGGCGATTAAGTAGGAGAACACTTTGTTCGTTTTTCTCTAAGCGTTCTTGGAGTTTTTCTTGCAACGACATGGAAAAAGAAGAGACATTGCCATTTTCTACTTCTTTCCGCATATCCACTACATCAATCGTGGGCAAGGTTGCCGCTTGATTGGCACGCTGTGTTAATCGTAACCGCTGATAAACATTTTTTTGTGCGCGAGCACGTGATTCCAAGGACGGCGTGGCACTACCTAAAACAACAGGGCAATGATGGTACTCCGAACGCCAAATCGCTAAATCTCTCGCGTGGTAGCGCGGGGTTTCTTCTTGTTTATAACTTGCCTCGTGTTCTTCATCAACAATGATCACGCCGATGTTTTCGATTGGCGCAAAAATGGCTGAACGCGCGCCAACCACCACTTCCGCTTCTCCTCGTTCAATCTTCCGCCACTCATCGTATTTTTCACCTTGCGATAAGCCACTGTGCATTACAGCAACATGTTCGCCAAAGCGACTTTTAAAGCGTTGCACCATTTGCGGAGTTAAAGAAATTTCAGGGACAAGCATAATGGCTGTTTTGCCTTGGTTAAGAACTTCTGCAATGACCTGTAGATAAACTTCTGTTTTCCCACTTCCTGTAATACCTTCCAATAAGTAGGTTTGGCTTTGCTGTTCTTGGACCGATTGTAAGATTGTTTCCACAGCCACCTGTTGTTCTGCATTCAAAGATAACGCAGTCGTTTTTTCAAACGTCTGATTAGCAAACGGATCACGATACGCTTCTTTTTCAATGAACGTTAACCAGCCGTTTTTGGCCGCTTCATTTAAAAGCGCGGTACTGAAACCTAATTCTTTCATTTCCTTCACAGCGGTGACTTTTTCAGTGCCCAAGCGTTGTAAATAGTAAAGAAGTTGCTCTTTCTTCTTAGCTCCCTTGCGTAACCCCAAACGAATTTCCTCTAGTTGTTCAAATTCCTTAGCGGCTTGAATGAAGCGGACCATTTTGACTTTATTTCTCGTCGTAACTTCGTAGCGAATATCGACTTTTTGCTGTTTACGCAACGCCATTAGTTGAGGCAAAATCCCACGTTCTTGCGCTTGGTCCCACGAAATTTCCTCTAAACCATAAAATAACTGATCTTGTAATTCTTCAGAAAGCTCATCCGTTAAATAAATATATTTTTGGTAATCGGCACGCATTACGCTAGGCAACATGGTTTGCAAACAAGTGATTTTAAAAGCAAACGTTTTTTCCTTCATATAATCAGCTAAAGCCAACATTTCTGTATTTAAGACAGGTTTTAAATCCAACACCGCCACTAGTTCTTTCAACTGAACATTGGTTTCGTCAAGAACCGTTGCAGCCATTGGTTCAATGGCTAGAACAAACCCTTGAACATGCCGATTACCGTTACCAAAAGGCACTTCTACACGCATGCCGACAGCCAATTGCTCATTTAAATTTTCAGGAACTAAATAAGTGAATGGTTGATCGGTTTGCATCGTTGGTACATCCACAATAACTTTGGCTACTTTTTGCATGGTGCGTCCTCCTTTTTATGTAAATTCTCTTTGCCTATTGTACTAAAGATTGACTGATTTGTCTTGTGTGTCTCGCTGGCACCTTTCAGAATAAACGAAGAGAAAGCCTCTGAAATAGACAGACGGCTTTCTCCATTCGTTGACAATCATTCAATTAATTTTTTTCGTCACGTAAACGGTTTTCTAATTCTTTTTGTTCTTGTTCACGTTGGCGTTTGCGTTCTTCACGTTCAATGCGTAGACGTTCGCGTTTTTCTTCAGGATTTGGATCACTGATCACTGTTCCTGCTTCGATTTCTTCTAACGCACGACCCACACTTTTTACAGAATCAAAGGATTCAACGGTTGGTTGAACGCCTCCATCTAATTCATGCGCACGTTTGCTTGCTAAAATAACCAAAGAATATTTTGAAGGGACTTCTTTTAATAATGAGTCAATTGACGGTTTTAACATCATAAGGCTACATCTCCTCTAACATTTTAATATATTTTCCAATTACACGGTCAACACGGAAGTGCTCACTCGCGATAATGTCTTTAATTCGTTGCACGGCTAAAGGAACTTCATCATTCACTACCGCATAATCATACAGCGCCATCATTTCGATTTCTTCTCTGGCCACAGCCATTCGTTCTTCAATCACAGACATTTCGTCTGTTCCGCGGCCAATAATTCTTGATTTTAATTCCGCTAAATCGGGGGGTGTCAAAAAGATAAATACGCCATCAGGCACTTTGTCTTTGACTTGTTTAGCCCCTTGGACTTCGATTTCTAAAAAGACGTCTTTGCCTTCATCTAGCGTCTGGTTAACATACGTTAATGGTGTCCCATAATAGTTACCAACATATTCCGCATATTCCAACATTTCTCCAGCTTCAATCATCGCTTCAAATTCTTCTCTTGAACGGAAATAGTAATCTACTCCATCCACTTCGCCTTCTCGCTGTTTCCGAGTGGTCATTGAGATTGAATATTGAAAATCATTTTCTTCACTGTCGAAAATAGCCTTTCTTACAGTCCCTTTCCCCACTCCTGAAGGACCTGACAATACGATTAATAACCCGCGCTCTGACATAACGACTTCCTTTCAAAACATAATTTCACAGTATTAGTTCTATTTTGCACTTTTTTTCTGCAATTTTCAAGACTTTCTTGGAGATTCACTGAAAAAATAACATTTCTTCTTTAATTTGGCTTTCATAACTTGTTCTTTTTTTAAACAAATTACCTAGAATTCCTATACAGGCAGCCATTTTTTAAGTAAAATGAAGTGATGACTCCTTTAGGATGAAAAAAACGTGAATAAGAAAGGACTGAGAAACATCGCACGAATTAAACCATTTACATTGTTTCTGCTAGGCTTAGTTGTCAGTTGTGGGGCCTTTTTTGCCCAACCTACTGTGACTCATGCAGAAGAAGATATTACCGCGATTGCTAAAAAAATGGGGACGACTCTGAAAGCGGATGGCATTCCCAAAGCAGCCATCGTTGTTGATGCTGATTCTGGAGAAATTCTCTGGTCGCAGCAACCAGATTTAGCGTGGAATCCTGCCAGTATTGCCAAAGTGATGACCATGTACTTGGCCTTTGAAGCAATGGAGCAAGGAAAATTTACAATGGATACGACTGTGACTGCTACGCAAAAAGATGTCGATATTTCTAAAATATATGCCATTAGTAATAACAAAATTACGTTAGGTGTGGCTTATCCAGTCCGTGAACTGTTAAAAATGATTGCTGTCCCCTCTTCTAATGTGGCGACTCTCATGTTGGCAAATTTAATTTCAGGGAACCAGCCTACTGACTTTGTTCATTTAATGAATCAAAAAGCGGCTGAACTAGGGATGACAAATACTACCTATTACAACTGCAGTGGAGCGCAAGCAAGTGCCTTTAACGGCCTGTATCAAATGCAAGGAATTGACCCAAATGGCGATAACGTCTCTACAGCTAGAGATTTAGCTTCACTAACCTATCATTTTCTGAAAAATTATCCAGAAATTTTAGAAATCACCAATAAACCAGTGGTGAAAACAATGGTCGGCACGCCTTACGAGGAAACGTTTGAAGCGTACAATTATTCTTTACCAGGCGCTAAGTATGGTTATCAAGGCGTGGATGGTTTAAAAACAGGCTCTAGTCCAACAGGCGGCTTTAACTATATTGCGACTGTCAAACAAGGAGATTTCCGTTTAATTGAAGTCATTTTAGGCGTTGGTAATTGGCAAAACCAAGATGGTGAATACGAACGGCATGTGGCTGGGAATGCTTTGCTGGACTATGCCTATACGACATACGAACGCAAAAAACTTTTAGACAAAGGACCACAAACCATTGATCACAAAAAAGTCACTTTGGCTAACGATTTATACGGTGTCGTTCCCAAAGGCAGTCAGCCTACTTTTAAATTAGTAGCAGGGCAGGTGCAAGTCGACACGCCTTTGACATTGTTAAATAGTACTGTTCAAGCGCCTAAAGTGGCTTACCAAGAAGTTAAGCCAAAACAAACAACAGCTGAAGCTGCGGAAGAATCAAACGAACATTCTGGGGATACCACCGTTGCAGAACCGAATCATTTTATTCCCAAATCGATTGCCACAAGTGTTTTAGTCCTTTTCGGGCTAATCTTCTCAGTAATTACCCGTCAGCTTCAAAAACGTTTAGAACGTCAGAAAAAACACGGCAAAGAAAGCAGTAAAACTGCATCCATGCGGACAATCTTTTTAAGTGCCGCAGTTCTTTCTTTCCTATGCGCCGTTGGCTTGTTTCTTTTATTCTAATTAAAAAAAAATACCACCAAGCGTGAAATGCTTGGTGGTATTTTTTATAAGCCCATATTAGAAAGCGTATTGACCACGTTCATCAATTCATCGCGACGACGAACTTGTTTGTCGACAGGGCCGTCAACTTCTTTCACGTCAATGCGAACAACAAAGTGACGATTCAAAGTAACAAACGTGTCGTCGTTAATTTGGATATTTAATTCTGTTTCAGAATAGCTTGCACAAGCATCTTGCCAGACGTCAAATGGTTCTCTGTCTGAAGCGACTTCTGTTTTTACCACAGAACGACCACTTAATTCTTGAAAGGTTACATCATAAAATTTAGTCATTGCTTTCACCTCTGTCATTTATTCGTTACTTCTATATTATAGCGTTTTCTGGAAAAACACGAAACCATTTTCTCTATTCGACATTTTGAATTTGTTCACGAATCTTTTCTAAGGTTGTTTTCATTTGAACGACACTATTTTTTATTTCAATTGGACTTGATTTCGAACCAATCGTATTGACTTCACGGTTCATTTCTTGAATTAAGAAATCTAGTTCTCGGCCCACTGGTTCTGTTTCGTCAAGCAACTGATGCAACTTATCAATATGGATATCCAAACGATCCAATTCTTCATGAATATCGCCTTTTTCCAATAAAATGGCCATTTCTGTTAATAAGCGTGTTTCATCCACTTGGCTACCTAACCATTCGTTTAATTTCGCTTCAAAACGTTGACGGTATTCTTGTTCAAAAACGCCCACAAACGCTTGCAGCTCTTGAATTGATTGGGTCAACACTGCTACGTAGTCAAGCAGGACTTGTTTAATTTGCGTTCCTTCTTGCACACGGCTTTGGTCAAGACTAGCGATGGCTGCTTCAAATGCTTGAACAAGAAATGGTTCAAATGTCTGATCAACGATTTCTGCTTCCACTATTTCGACAAAATCATTTTGCTTTAATAAATGGTTGACCGTGTCCCCTGCATCAAACGTTGCTTCCGGATAGTTTTCCTTTAAATGTTGATCTACCGAAGTTAATAATTGATCAATTAAGTCCCACTGCACGCGCACTTCTTTTTGATTGTTGCCGATTTTTTGGAGATTTACATAGACTTCCACACGTCCACGTTTTAACGTGCGTTTGATTACTTGCCGAATCACCAGTTCATAGGCATTCAGTTCCTTTGGCATACGCAATTGAATATCTAAAAACCGTTGGTTGACACTTTTGACTTCAACATCCAATTGATAATTTTCATTTTGAATGGTCTTTTTTCCAAATCCAGTCATACTTTTCATTGACAGGGTGCTCCTTTTACATGGATTTAATTGTTTTGCTTAATTCAGCAAATTCTTCGTTGGTTAAGGTGATGCCTTTACCCATTTTTTCGTGATCAGGGGCCCACTCACGCAAATCAAATTTTGGTGGACGACCATTCCAACTAATTAAATTCAATTCTTTACGCCAGCCACGAGCATTCTCAGATAACACAGCGACTTCTTCTAAAATTTCATATGAAAATTCTTCTTTCATAACATTCACTCCTTGTTAGTATTCCTTAGGTTATTGTACCATCTTTTCCTCGACACTTAAAATACACATCTCTTTTCTATCACCCTGTCTATATAAACATACGCAACTTTTTCAAAAAATCAGTAAAAAAAGCGACAACTGCTCGTTTCAATCGTGTCAGTCACCGCTTCTCTGTCTATTCTTTTTCTGTATAAAGATCCACTACTTCAAAACTTTGGCAAACTAACAGCATATCGGGATAAAATTGTAACTGATAGGGGGCCAGTTCTTCTTTAAAGAACCGCGCATGCTCTTCATACCAATAATCCAACGTCAAATCTCCTTCACCTTCCGCTTGCGCAAAAGATTCTGAGACCTTGTTCATGGGCATAATTTCAACTTTGGTTGTTCGAATAATAGCCAGCGGTTGAGACTGACCATCTAAAATTATGTCGTATTGACCAGCTTTAGGGAGTTGTTCTTCTTCCATCTTATAAATATCTAAAGAAGAACATGTCGCTGTCTTACGACCAGAAACAACCAATTGACCCAAACGATTACCCATCTCAGAAGAGCCATCACCAAACATCCACACATCGGGCATCAACATATCTAATTCATGTTTATCTAAAAAGTTTTGCCAGAACACTTCTACAATTTTTAACATCCTTTGCTCTCCTTTTTATTTTTACTTCACGCAACCTTCTTTCACTAATTATACATAACTGATTGCTTTTCTCCTATACTATTTTTACAAAATGAAAACTAAAATAATGTCAGTAACATTTGGACAGAAAAAAAAGAGAGCGTGGGACAAAAATCACTTTGGATTTTTGCTCCACGCTCAAAAACTTATAAACGGCGGGAACAGAAGCAACTCCTTCGGAAATAAGCCGAAATTCTCCAAAAATTACAGAACAATTTTCGGAAATTCCTTCTTATTTCTCGGAGTTAAACGCTTCTGTCCCGACCTCATCTTTTTATTTTGCTTGTCGTTCTTTGATTTTCGTAAGTAAAGATTGAACATGCTGGCGTGCCGAAGCTTCATCTTCTTGAAGCATCTTTTCCGATAAAATAAAGGAGCCGCCCACTGCTAATACTTCTTTGGCTTCCACATACTCTATAAAGTTTGTTTCATCAATCCCACCAGTTGGTAAAAATTGAACATCATAAAACGGACCGCTTAAACTTTTGATGGCTTTTAACCCGCCGTAAATATCGGCTGGGAAAAATTTAACCACTCGTAAGCCATACGCCAGCGCTCGCTGAATCTCCCCAGGCGTAGCTGTTCCTGGAAAAATAGGCACCTCGTTTGCCAGACAAAAATCAATGACTTCTGGAACAATCGCTGGGGAAACAATGAACTGTGCACCGTTCGCTACTGCCTCTTGGGCTTCTTTCAAGGTTCGAACAGTTCCTGCGCCTACTATTAAATTCCCTGAAGCAGCAAGTTGTTTGATGGCAGGCAAGGCCAGCTGACTCCGAAAAGTGACTTCAATAAACGGTAATTCGTTTTCTACTAAGACTGATTCTACTTGTGGCAAATAGCGTAAATCTGTTGCAGTGTATAGTGGTAAAAGTTTACATGTCGCTAATTGTTGATACAGTTGATTTTTTTCAACTTTTGTTTCCATTCTGTCACTTCCTATTTTGTTTGGCTTTGGTTGCTTCGTACAGTCCTTGAATATAGGTCAACCCCATTGCTCGATCATATAAACCATAACCAGGCATCGCTTTTTCATCCCAAATTGCCCGCCCATGGTCAGGACGAATAACACCTTCATACCCTACGTCTACCAGTGCTTGCATTAATTCCGCCATATCTAACGAACCAGCGACACTCGGATGCGCCGTTTCTTCAAAACGATGCTCACCTAAATACTTCACATTGCGGAAATGAACAAAATTAATTCTGTGACCTATTTCACGAATCATAGTAGGCAAATCATTCGTCGGGTCCGCACCGAGGGAACCTGTACAAAATGTAATCCCATTTGCTGGTGAGTCCACCAAGGAAAGGATCCGTTTTAAATCCGCTAAATTTTTAGTGATTCTTGGCAAACCAAAAATTTCCCAAGGTGGATCATCGGGGTGAATCCCCATTTTGATATTTTCTTCTTCACAGACAGGAATCACACGTTCTAAAAAGTAGCGCAAATTTTCGACCAAATCTTCTTCTGTTACGCCGGCATACATGGCTTTCAATTCTTGAAATTGTTGCAAACGCTCCTCTTCCCAACCTGGTAACCGGAATCCTTTTGACTGACTGTGAATTAATTGATACATGTCTTCTGCCTCCATGTTCTCTACCACAGCTTGATCAAATAACAACGATAAGCTACCATCTTCATTCTCATACGCCAAGTCCGTTTTAGCCCAACCAAAAATAGGTTTGAAGCTGTAGCACACTAAGGAAATTCCACATTTCCCCAAGTTACGCAACGTTTGGCGATAATTATCAATATAGTGGTCTCGTTGATCCGTTCCCGCTTTAATGGCATCATGAATAGCAACACTTTCAATTCCTAAAAGTGCTAATCCTTCTTGTTCCACCGATTGTTTAAGTGCCTGAATTTCGGCTACTGTCCAAACATCACCTGGTAGTTTATTTAACAAGGTACCGACAACACCAGTAATTCCTGGAATCTGTCGAATATGTTTTAACGGAATGGCATCGCCTGCCGCTCCGTACCATCTAAATCCCCATTTCATTGCTTTCACCCTTTACTACATTCTTAAAAATCATCGTCCTCATCCTCTTCATCCTCAAAGGAAGTCATAGAAATATCCCATGCTTGCACACTTTCTTTGCCTTGCGCAACAATCGCTTGCGCCGCTTCAGCAATCGGTGTGCCCAATAATTGATGGTTTATCGCTTCTAAGACCATTGGTAGGTTGGTACCACTCACCACAAAGATTTTCTTTTGTAGTGCTGGTTCGAGTTCGTTAATCACCAAAACTGCCTGATTGTAAGGACTCGCACTTAATAAGTCAACCATGACCAACACGCCATCCCCTTGTTGGACGTTCTCAATCGCTGTTTTAATTTGTCCGCCTAGTGCTTGGACATCGTCTCCACTATTTAGATTAACGGTTTCGATATTTTCGGTTGCGCCCATAATCACGGTAGCTGCGTCTTTCGCACCGTCACTTAGTGCACCGTGTGTAGCAATCACAATCCCTAACATAAAAGTTCCTCCTTCAGTTCAGTGGCTTGAGTCATTACTTCAAACAGTCATGCAATGACTCAAGCGACTGTCCTTTTCTATAAATTAAATTTGCCTAAAACCTCTTTTAAACTAGTTTTTGGTGCAGAAGGCGTTGCTTGGAAATAAATATCTTCTACGCCATACACCTCATGTAGTTCTTTTAATTTTTCGGCATCTTCTTTGTTTAAATAAACTGATTTGGTTACTAATAAATCTTTTTCTGGATTCTTCTGTGCAATACCGCCGATGTTTAACTCCTTCATAGGGACTCCGTGTTTTACTAAGTCATAAATTACAGAGACGGTTTTAGCGATTAAAATACAGTTGTACTCTTTGAATTGGTATTCATCCCAATAAAATTTAGCTTTTTCCGGCGTAATGACAATGGTTTTTTGTCCTGTCCGACTGCCTGCACTTTTGTATAAATCACGCATAAATTTATCCTTTGCCACCACTTCATCGACAACGAAAATGGAATTAACGCCACTTTTTTGGGACAAGGTCACCATCACTTGTCCATGAATTAATCGTTCATCTACTCTTGCTAAATTTACTACGCCCATCTGATTCACGTCCTTTTCTTTTTATAAAATACCGACTGTTGCTAAGACAATTAAAATACCTGTTAACCACAATAATGCTTGCGTAACTTTCAAGCCTTTTTTCGTATAGAACCAATACACGCCCATTACGACAGCTAGCGGCAAGAGTCCTGGGACAATCTGATCAAGGATATCTTGGACCACAAACTCACGGCCAGAAAGTTTAAATTGAAGAGTTGAAGAAACTTTGACATAATTACCAGCTAAAATCCCCATCATGAACAACCCTAAAACAGATAACATTTCAATGGCTTTTTGAATCCCAGCACTTTGCATTAAGCCTGTGGCATTCCGCCCCATTTTAAAGGATTGTCTCGCAAAGAACACACCTAACAGTACTTGATAAAGGGCAAACGCGACAAAGGGGAAAATCGCACCTAATGCGCTACCTTGTTGCGCCCACGGCACCGCAATCGCAATAAAAATATATTGAACCGTACCTGAGTCAATCGCATCACCAATCCCCGCTAACGCGCCCATCAAGCCAGCTTTGGTGTTATACATTAAATCATCTTGCATCATGATTTCGCGGCCTTCATGTTCTTCTTTGGCCCGCTCTTGTTCCATGGAAGCCATCAGCCCAGTAATGACCCCGCCGCCCCAACTTAATTGCGTATTGAAAAACAGCAGTTGACGCATATAAGCGGCTTTTAATTGTTCATCGTCTTTATATAATTTCTTTAAAAGTGGCATCATTGCGTACAATAACGAAGGCGCCAAGTAACGTTCAAAGGAATGGGGAATTTCATTGGCAAAATGCCAACGGAGATAGGCTTTTGTAACATCTTTATTGGTAATTTCTTCTGGTGCTAAATTCGTTGTTTTCGGCACGACTTTTTCTGTTGTTTCCGTCATTTCAGTTCCTCCTTTTTCTTTTAAAACCCGTCATCGTAATCGTCATCATCATCAAAATCAGTGGTGGCACTGGCGGAACCAGCACTTTCTGCTACAGGTTTGCCTTTTTGGACTTGCACAAAAATTAACGCAATAATTACGCCAAAGATGGCATACGTTACCATGGTAATTTCCAATGACTTAAAGACGATACTCATGAAGTATGCAAGGAAAAAGAAAACCAAGAAATCTTTTCGACCAATGACATAGACCGTTGTCGCAATCCCAATTGCGGCTAAACCACCACCGACTACTTCTAACACGTGAATCACAACGGTTCCTTCTAATGCTTTAATAATATCGGCAATGACTGGTGCCCCTAAATAAAGAGCAAAAAAGACTAATGGAACGAATAAAATAAATGAGGCAATCGTTGGATACCAGATAATTGAGCGGGCAATTTTTTTAGAATTTAGTTCAGCCACCGCACGATCGGTATACTTCCCTAAAAACGTGTTAATAAAGAAACGGAATTGATATAAATAACTTCCTAAAAGACCGACAGGAACCGCTACGGCAATAGCCGCTTCCGGCTTCAAATTCCCTAGCAACGCAACTGGCACAGCAATCGCTGCCGCAATTGATGGTTCTGCTGGCATAGAGCCACCTGGTGAAAAAACACCCATGTAAATCATTTGTAATGCTGCGGTGACAATCATCGCTTTCGGGACATCGCCCATCACTAAACCTGCTACTAACCCTGTCATTAAGGGCGAGAAACGCAACGTTAACGTTGCTCCTCCTCCAAGCCATCTGGACATAATTGCTGCCACCCAAAGCGCCATTATCAAACTTTGTAAAACACTTAACGTTTCCATAGTTCCTCCTTCTTATCCTTGGTTTTGGATATACTTTTCTAGCTCTTCAATCCCTTGACGTAAACGTTCTTCCGAAATCTCAATAGGAATTAAATGAACCTTTTCTTTTGAATCAATAAATTGAACCATTGCATCGAGTACTGCTTCTTCTTCTGGGTAAAGGCCCATTTGTCGTAACGACATGGGCAAGTTTAGCTCTTGATAAAAGGGGATTAATGCGTCTATGATGGCCCACCTTTTTTCCAATGCTAATTGATAGAAGATGCCGTAAGCTACTTTTTCGCCATGTAAATAGTCATGACTTTTTGGTAAAAATTTACTCATAGCATCATGCATGGCGTGTGCTGCTGCATTGCGGGCGTATTTGTCGCCGAAGCCGCCGACTAATCCAGAAACAGCGAAAACAATTTCTGAAAGATGGACAAATTCAGGCGTGAGTTTGCCCTCGTCCATCGCTGCTAAGGCTGATTTTGAGTCCCGCATAATCGCTTCTTGCGAAAGCTTGGCGGTCGCTCCCGCTAATTGTAAAAAGGGTTCCCCTTGCAAATGGGCTTGGCGTAAAATGGTCTCTGATTCATACCATTTCGCTAACGTATCAGCTAAACCAGCGACAAAATAATCACGGGGTGCATCAAGAAGCAACTTAGGATCAGTGATTAAAAACGCAGCTTGGCGAAAGAAATGTTCCGTTTTGCCTTCGGCCGCGCCATTTTCTTGATACATCACAGCTAACGGTGTCCACGGCGCACAGTTACTAGCCAAAGTGGGGACCAAGCCAAAATTCAGATTGTTTAAATGGGCGCTGTAGCCCACTAAATCGGCTAACTTACCGCCGCCGACTCCCAGAAGAAAGTCAATCTGGTGTTCCTTTATTTGCTGTGAAATTTGTTCGGCGCCAAAATAACTACATTCTCCTGTGTAAGTGTGATAGAAGAATTGATACTCTGAATCTGCCAAGAATGGCAAAAATGGCTGAGCTTTTTCAAAGGATACGGTGCCATGCACCACCAAAATTCGTTGGGCGTGATATTCCTTGAAAAGTGACGGCACCGAAGCTAAGGCGCCTTCGTGGTAACGATAAAATTGCGGTCCAACTTTCACTTTTAAATCAGTTAACATGCTCCTCCTCCTTCTTAACTAACGTAACGACTGACTTCTTGCACTGCCCGTTGAGGTAAAATACCTTGCACCACGTCTTCCACATCTTGCACGCATTTTTCTCCCATCGCTTGCAGGCATTCCATGGTATAAGCGGAGGTGTGCGGCGTCATTACTACATTTTCAAACGCAAGATAAGGATGATTTTTCCGACCTGGTTCCTCTTCTAAAACATCTGTCCCAAGCCCAGCAATTTTGCCCGATTGTAAGCCGACAATCATGGCTTCTTCATCAATCAAGGCGCCTCGTGCGCTATTGGAAAGATAGACGCCGTCTTTCATCTTGGCAATTTCCGCCGAGCCAATCATGTGATAACTTTCTTCAGTTAAATTGGCACATAAACAAATGATGTCAGCTGAAGCTAGCAACGTATCTAAGTCTACTTTTTTGGCTCCATAACTTTGCAGATAAGTGGCGGATTTATAGGGATCATACGCTAACACGTCACAGCGAAATCCGTTTCGTAACGTCTCAACGACACAACTTCCTGTGTTCCCAACACCAATGACACCCACAGTTTTGTTAAATAACGTCCGACCGACAAAATTCGCTCGTTTTTCCCATTGATCCGCTTTAACGCTGGCATCTGCAGCCACGGTTTGCCGTAAAACAGCTAGTAAATTTGTGACATTGTTTTCCGCCACGGCATCTCGTTCTACTAAAGCTGGGATGATGGAAACAATTGTGTCGTGCTGTTTTGCAGCGTCTAAATCGATGTTGTTATACCCAATGCCATGGCGAGAAATCAGCAACAATTCATCTTTATGTTCAAAAAATTCTTTCGTGAAAAATGGCGTCACGCTAGCAATAATAATCGTATATCCTTGTAAACGTTCCGCTAACTCTTTGCCACCAATTTCACTGTCGACTGTAAAATGCTTCACGGTGCCTATTTTTTCTAAGCGCGTCAAGTGTTCAGGAAAAATTTGACCAAAACTACTGGAATTCACTATGGCAATTTTTTGTTTTTTTAACATGACTAAACTCCTTTACTGACTTTTTACGACTTCATGCCCGCCAAATCCTTGTCGCAAAGAAGCGACCACTTTGTTTGAAAAATGATTTGCTAGCATACTTTCATTTCGAGTAAATAAGGACAACGCCGTAGTTGGGACGGGCATCTCCAAACGCAATGCTTCTTCAATCATCCATTTGGCTTCGCCATTTGCTGCCACTTTCCCTTCTAGATTGGCTAACGTAGGATTTTCCGCAAAAACCTCTTTCGCTAAGCCCATCAAGCGAGCTTCAATAATCGAGCCGTGATTCCACACATCGGCTACTTTCTCCAACGCAAAATCATATTCGGCAGCTTCTAATAAATTGAATCCTTCGCCCATGGCTTGCATCATGACGTACTCAATCCCGTTATGCACCATTTTCAAATAGTGACCAGCTCCTGATTTCCCAGCATAAAGATACCCTTGTTCACAAGCTAAATCTTCAAAAAATGGGGTTAACACTTTGACAGCTTCAGGCGCACCGCCAACCATTAAACACGCTCCTTCCCGCGCTCCTTTGATGCCACCAGAAGTACCACAATCAATAAAATAAATTCCTTTTTCCTTAGCAAATTGAGCATTCGCAACACTATCATGAAAATTTGAATTGCCACTATCCACAATGATATCCTCTGGTGCTAATTGCTCTACCAATTCTGCCACTAATTGATTGGTAATCTGACCAGCGGGGGTACTTAAAAAAATCACCTTCCTTTTTTTAAGCGCTTTCAATAATTCTGACAACGAATCTACAACGGAAAGCCCCTGCTCTCTAGCAGTCGCTCTTGCTTCCTTTGTCACATCAAAGCCAATAATGGGCCAGCCTTGTTCGTGAACATTTAATGCCATGTTCAAACCCATTTTCCCAAGTCCAATAAAGCCAATGTCCATTTTTCTTTCACCTGCCTCTTTTGATACTTCAATCATAAAGGATAAAAAAAATAATGTAAACGATTACACTAATTAAAAAATATTTTTTATTTTTTAGCAAAAATCTTGCCTACTCAAAAGGTAAAACGTTTTTATTTTTAAGGAGCTTTCATACAAAAAACACAAGTAAATCTCTTGGTATCACGTTCTTTTTACTGGCTACTTTCTTTAGTTGAGAGAAGTCTTTTCAAGACCCCTTCATTTTTCAGAAAAAAGATTATTTATTTTTTTGGGGCTTTTTTTAAAGAATTTCTTTTTTGTGGAGAAAAAGAGAAATTGTATTTGTCCTCTTTTTCCACTATAATCAGTCTATACCAACAATGAAAAGGCATTCATTTTATTTTTAAAAAAATAAGATTGGAGGAACGTGTTAATGAAAAACCACTATTTGGATCAACGGATTCGGATCAAAAAACCGAATTTGAGCCTCACAGAAAAGAAAATTTCCGATTACTTTGTTCATTCTGAATCATTATTGACACAAATGACGTTAGAAAGTCTGGCCAACGAAATTGGCGTCTCCCAATCTTCCGTGTATCAATTTGTAAAAAAGATTGGCTATTCTGGGTTCCAAGAATTTAAAATTGATATCGCCA
This sequence comes from Enterococcus sp. DIV1316a, assembly GCF_050536915.1. Taxonomy (NCBI): domain Bacteria; kingdom Bacillati; phylum Bacillota; class Bacilli; order Lactobacillales; family Enterococcaceae; genus Enterococcus; species Enterococcus sp. DIV1316a. Next base: position 2,534,920 of record NZ_CP172913.1, read on the forward strand.
GGAATTCTAATTATCAGCCGACTTTTCAAAACGTCAATAGCGTGAATGGCGCCGATGATATTTCACCAGATGATGATAGTATTACGATTGCTAAAAAAGTCTTACAAGCCAATATTTATTCCCTCAGTAACGCCACACAGTTCTTAACAAAAGAGCTGTTAGATAACGTGTTGGCTTTGATGTACTCTGCCAAAACGCTTCACTTTTTTGGGCAAGGTGGCTCCTCGATTGTGGCTTTTGATAGTTTCCATAAATTCATTCGGACCAACTATCGGTGCAACTACATTTTTGATTACCACATGCAGTTAAGTTTTGTCACAAAATTAACCAGTGAAGATTGCGTGTTTATTTTTTCCCATTCAGGCAAAACCAAAGAATCAATCAACCTAGCACGACAAGTTAAAAAAACCAACGCAAAAATGATTACGTTAACTGGTAACAGCGGTTCAGAGTTGGCAGGCTTGTCCGACGAAGCAATTATTGTCGTCACCGAAGAAGGCTTGTTTCGTGCGGAATCCTTGGCTTCACGGATTAGTTACTTAACGGTAATGGATATTTTATACACAAATACGATGTATCACAATTTTGATCAAAATGCCGATTCCTTGAAAAAAATCCGTGATAACATTAGCACGACTAAGACCGATCCGCATTACTTGTCGTAAAGAAAAGTCTTATTTGTTAGTAGTTGCTTCTGCTCCCACCCTTTATCATTTTTAAGCCTGGAACAAAAATCCAAAATGATTGATGTCCCAGGCTTTTCCTTTGAAGTTTTAATCCTTGGCTTTCTCAGTGCAACTACTCAGGATTTATATTTTTTATCCTTACGAACAGTATCATTAGAATCATCCAGATATCGACTACTCTGAAAAGTAGATTATACTCATACAGCCAAGTTGCTTCCGAACAGACAAGAAAGACTGAAAATATAATGGGTAGGCAAAATAACCTATCTTCTTTTTCCGTTATTGAAATAATTAATAGCGTTAATAAAAATAAAGGAATAAAGAGGAAGTGCATAACCATTTGAGTAACAACTATCGATACAGTAATCGTGTGCTTGTCAAATAGCTGAACTAGTATTGGATTAAACCAAACAATGGCGACTATTACTAACGAAAAATATTTAGTCACGCTTTCCAGCCTTATTACATACAACAATCCAAAGAAAATTAGTAAACTAATAATGATATCTTTATAAGTAAAAAAATGTTCATAATTCATAATTTTTTTCGTTTCATCTCCACTCAACTTGCTTAACTATTCAAGGTTTAGGTAAATCACGTTTCCCATTTTCTCACATGATCGTTCAAAGAAACAGAACGTTGTTTGGTGTTTTAAAACGTAAAAGTTGAGCAACATATCCTGTCTAAACATTTACTTGGCAGTTTATTTATAGAAAAATTGTTACTTTCCAAATTTTTGTATGCTTTTTAGAAATGAAACCAAGCTTATGTTTTAATGTTTCTTATGCAAATCATTAAAACGAAATCCCCCAAATTTCGCAACTCTTATCATTTCAGATTGTGATGTTCGTCCAATTAAAAAGTGATAGTACTTCTTAACGTATAGTTATTAAATTTTAAATTCAAAGGGGCTACTCTCTTTAATTTTGTTTCTGATTTTTTCTAAAAGTACTGTTATGTAAGTAATAAGTTCTATACTGGACTTGTAATAGAAAATAAATTTAATTCTTTACAAAAATTAGTATAAGAGAACCCCTTTTTTCATTCTACGACATCATTAGCTGACGATATATAGCAAATTACAAACTAAGTTAATGACGTAATCTTACTTTTTTCTTCTTTTTTTCTTACTTTTTTCTGCCTGTATTTTTTTAAAAAATTCTTGCCTATCTTCTAATTTCCAAGTACCCTGTTCTGTTCTTTCATATATCCAAATTTTTGTACACCGACAGGCGTTACGAAACGAGGTATGTTGTTTCGCTTCTTTATCCTGAGCAAGATTTAAACAAGAACGAGGAATTGAGAATTCTGGATGATCATGATATAAGCCAATCCCTAAACCAATCTTAGGCGTACTGATTGTGTTCGTCATAGGAATTGTTCTTAATTGTCCGTCAGCGCCTATTCTGACCACATCTGTCTTTATGCTTTTAATGTATTTCAATACCTGAAGCTTATCTTTTACTTTTCTTGTACTTTCTACCCAACATTTTGAAAAGTTCAATTTATTTCTTTTAAAGTCTCTATAAAATTCAATAGCATACTTACTTTTCGTTCTTGACTTAGAGGTTTCTCTTTCATTAATATCATAATAACTTATCCCAATTAAGTGCAGAATACTCTCTCTAGTAAAACAAACTTCTAGTTTTTCTTGTTTACTTTTCACGTTTCTTTTATAGAAATAAACTATTTTTTTATTAACAACTTCTACATCTAAAATTTCTAAAACGGCAATAAGTTCATCAAATAAATCTTTACAACTTAAATCACTTGCTACTAATTCTGTTAATCGGAAAGTTTTAGTTACTTTAGCTTCACCCATTCCATCCCTCCTCTACGTTTTCATTTTGATAAAAAAAAAACAAACGTGCAAAAAGCACGTTTGTTGAAATATCTCATAAGAGGGTGCATTATTTTCAGCTTTCGCCTAGGCTCCTTCTAAGCCTTCGTACTTTAAATAAATATGCTGATAGTTTATCAACCCTCTGGCTACTAAATGTATCAGCCTCTAGATCCTTTGTTCATAACGACTTGAAACAGTCAGCTATGAATTGAGAAGTATCATTGGAGTGTCATGCACCGTGACACTGAAAGTAAGTTTTCGATGATTGGCTCTATCATCACTCCAGATAATCTGGTACCCTTTCAGGTGAGTTTTACCTCCAGAAATTCTATATGAGCCATAAGAATTTCTGACTTCTTTCATCCACATTATAGCTAAATCATAGTCTCTTGTCAAATAAAAGCAAACAATTGTTCTCTAAATTCAAACAAGATATCTATTCACACTGAACAGAAAAAAGATTCACCAATTTTACCTTTGAACCTTTTTTCATTTATGCTTTTATCAAGCAATTTTTTATATGGTTACATCGAACCTTTAAAAACATCTTTATTCTTAGCAAAATAATCAACACCAGAGTAAATGGTGAAAATCAAGCAGGCATATAGCATGATTTGATCTAGTGGTAGATGAAGTGCTGAAAATGGAATGTTGTTAATGAATAGTAAAATAATTGCAACCATTTGGGTAGCTGTTTTTACTTTTCCTGGCCAAGCTGCTGCCATTACTTCGCCATGTTCGACTAATAACAACCGTAAACCAGTTACTGCCAATTCACGACAAACAATAATTGCTACAATCCAAGCGGGTACTTTGCCTTGACCAACTAAGACGATAAAGGCGGTCATCACTAGCATTTTGTCCGCTAATGGGTCCGCAAATTTTCCGAAGTTCGTCACCAAGCCTTGTGCACGGGCAATTTTGCCATCCAACCAGTCTGTAAAACTAGCAACTGCAAAAATAATCGCGCCCACTAATTGGGTAACGGCTAACGTTGTGTCGCCAAAACTAATCGTTCCCCAGTCCATTGGCACTGACACAATAATAATAAAAATCGGAATCATAAATATTCTTAAAACTGTTAATTTATTTGGTAAATTCACTTCAATTGCCCCTTCCTTCTCCTGTTCTATTTTACGTTATCTTGCTGGCAGTGTCACGAAAAAAAGAAAAGAATCTGGAATAATTGCCGTTTGACAGTTTATCCAGATTCTTCTTACACAATTTCTAACGATACGTAATCCCTAATGTAACATCCTTACGAATTAAAACTGGCGTTTTTTCCAGTGTTAAATCGGCGCCATCGACTTGAATGGCGACGTTATTTGAGGCGCCTAGAATCAGTGTTGCATTGGCGGCATTCGCAGGTAAAGCTGTTGTTTGGGTCTCTCCTGCTTGCAGGGTGTGTTGGTACGTATAGTTGCCATCGACCATCACGCCAATCCAGCAAGAGCCTTCAGTCCCTTTAAAGGTAATGTTGATTGGACTATTCGCATCTTTAACCGTTGCAGTCACTTGATTGTTAGCATCACTCACCACAGCCACAGCTGTTTTCTTCTCTGGTTCGCTTGAAGAAGACGGCGGTGTACTACTTTGTGTGCTACTTTCTGGGGCTTGACTTGATTCTTTGGGTTTTTCCACACTGGCACTAGTTGCCGGTGTTTGAATAATCGGTTCGGCTTTTTGATCTTGCCACATAATGTACAGCACTACGACCGCAATGGCTAAACCAATTAACGAAAAGGCAATGGCTGGTAAGTTCCGCAGTAACCAACTGGATTGCTTTTCTTCGTCATGCAATTGCTTACGTGATCCTTCAAGCTCTTCATACACTGGCTTGGGTTCTTCGACAATTGCTGGTTCTTTGCCATCATAGATATCTACCAATTGATTGCCATCTAAGCCGACCGCACTTGCATATTGGCGGATAAACGCCCGCACATAAAAGGTGCCTGGTAAGGACTCAAAATCGTTTTGTTCAATAATTTCTAAATATCTTTTTTGAATTTTTGTCATTTGTTGCAGTTCATCAATTGAGATGTTCTTCTGCAATCTTGCTTCTTTTAGTGTTTCTCCAATATTTACGCTGGCCACTCGTCCATCTTCTCCAGTCTATTTTGTTAATTTATCGATTGTCTCATCAGTCTTTTTCAATTGCCAAGGAAAACATTCCCGTCCTTTAAGAATACCACAAAAGAAGCCAACTGAGGATAACAAAATTGAAAGATTTCAAAGATTTTTCTTTTTCTTAAACAGTTGGTTTATTGCTCGGTTTCTCCTTTAGGATACATGTAGAAACGGCTCAATCCCTCTTCACGAATCAAGGTCTCTGCTACTTGGCGGACGTCGGCTAATTGAATGCTTTCAATGACTTCAATCTTATCAAACAGCGTGGTTTCCCCAAACAATGATTGTGAAAATTGGTTAGCGATATACTCTAAAGAGTTTAATGATTGGAAATATTTACCAATCATTTTTTTCTTCAATAAGGACAAATTTTCTTCCGTTAATTCTGGACTTGTTGTGGCAGATAATAAAATAGCTTCAATTCGTTCTGCTAAGACTTCTGGTTGCTCACTATCGCCGCCAATATCCGCAAAATGGAAACTGCGATCTAAATTAAAGTCATAACTAAAACTATCATCTAACAAGCCTTCATCATAAAGAGCCAAATAGTTTTGAGAGGTATTACCAAACAATAATTGTAACAACAAGTTCACGATGACTTGATATTTCATTAAGTCACGACCCGTTGTTGGCACTTCATCTAAGCCTTTCAAACCAACAAGCACTTTTGCCCGTGTGACTGCCATTTCAATGGCGCTCTCTTTGACAATGTCAGCAGCTGTTTCTTCAGGAAAATGCCGACGAATAGGTTGGGCGGCAGGAAACTCTTTCGCCGCTTGGTTTTCACGGATGAAGGCCATTAACGCTTCAGGGTCCATTTTCCCTACCACGAATAAGGTCATATTACTTGGATGATAAAACGTATTGTAGCATGTATACAAATCTTCTGCGGTAATCTCCGCAATACTTGCCACTGTACCGGCAATATCAATGTGCAATGGATGTTTCGGATAAAGGTTGCCTAAAATCCCAAAGAACAAGCGCCAGTTAGGATCATCTAAATACATTTGAATTTCTTGTCCGATGATGCCTTTTTCTTTTTCGACCGTTTCCTTCGTGAAATACGGCGATTGCACAAAATCAAGCAACGTTTCTAGATTTTGTGTCACTTGATCCGTCGTTGAAAACAAATAACTCGTTTTCGTAAAACTGGTAAAGGCATTCGCTGAAGCCCCTTGTTGCCCAAATTTTTGGAAGACATCGCCATCTTCTTTTTCAAACATTTTATGTTCTAAAAAGTGGGCGATTCCGTCAGGCACTTCAATCATTTCCTCTTGACCAATTGGCACGAACGTATTGTCGATGGAACCATAATCGGTCGTAAACAAGCCATACGTTTTTTGGAAATCATTTTTCGGTAATAGGTAAACCTTTAAACCATTTTCCAGTGTTTCTGTATACAATGTTTCTTTAATTTGTGCATAGTCTTTTTTAATCATTTTCCGTTTCTCCTTCCAAAAAGAAGATCGCTTGAAGTTCCAAGCGTTTGGCTACTTCTTGGATTTCTGGAATAGTCACGGCATTAATCCGCGCAATCCATTCCTCCGCCGTTAGCATCGTCTGCGGCATTAATTGGTTCAAGTATTCTTTTTCCAGCCACGCGCCTGCATTATCTAACGCTAAGATATACTGATTTTTTAGCATTGCTTTCGTTTGTTCAATTTCTAATTCGCTAATCTTACCTAAGCGAATATTTTCCAATTCTGTCGAAATCAAACGCAAGACCTGATTCCGATTTTTGCCATCGATTCCTGTTTGAACCGTCATGAAGCCACGGAAAGTGTCGATACTACTAGAAGCATAATACGCTAAATGTTCTTTTTCACGGACATTCATAAATAATTTAGAATGCGGGAAACCGCCAAAAATCCCATTAAACACTTGCAACGCAAAATAATAGCTATCGCCATAATAAATATCCGTGTTGTAAGCCAAGTTTAATTTCGATTGGGCTAACACCTCACGCTCGGTCCGCTCTTCAATCACGTTGCGAATTGGTTGATTGTAGAAAATCGCGGCTTTGCCTTCTTCACGAGGCGTAAACGGTAATTGCTTGAATAACGGCACTAGCTCCGCCTCATTGACATCACCTAAAACAAAAATATCCACTTGATCTTCCGCCAGCATTTTTTGATAATACGCTGCTAATGACGCCGCTGTTTCCTCAGCTAACGCCGCAACGGTCCCGAAACTAGGGATTTTTTGATCCTCCGATTGATTAAAATAGACACTTTGAAGCGCCAAAGAGGCATAGGTTTGCTTATCCTCCACAATACTTTCCAAGTACGCTTTCAAGTTCTCTTTCTCCCGTTGAAAGGTTTCCGCCTCGAATTGGCCCGCTTGAATATTGGGGGCAAAAATAATTTCCTTCAAAAAGTCCACCGCTTCGGCGAGAACCTGACTATCCTGTAAATAATGATCATTGACAATGTTCATAGAAATATTAAACCAATGTTGATTGCCTTTTTTGGAAACGCCAATCCCAAAGCTGGCGCCGTAAAGCTCCGCCAAACGCTCACTTAACTTGACTTGATTCGGGTAATTCAAGCTGTTGGTTTCCATTAAACTGGACAACAGCGTTCTTTTTGTAATGGTTTCATGATTTAATCGTGTATTAAAGCGGACTAAAAGACGCACCGTTTTATATTTTTCTGTAGGAATGACGTGTAAATTCACGCCTTTAACTAATTGAACAGACATTGCCGCATCGCTCCTTCATTTGCTTCATCTTACCTAAAGAATGCTGTGAAATATATGTATCGCGTAAATTCTAAAGCATTTTTTAATGTTTTTTCCAATAGCTCCATTATAACACAGCTTCAGGTGCTTTCTGAATGATAAGAGTTTTTCAGTTCAAATTTTCAAGAAGATTCGGTATACTGTTTTTAAAGTGAGGAGGGAAAAAAGAATGATTAAAGAATTTAAAGAGTTTATCATGCGCGGGAGTGTCTTAGACCTAGCCGTCGGTGTTGTCATTGGTAGTGCGTTTACAGCGATTGTGACACAAGTGGTGGAAGGCTTGATTACCCCGTTGATTAGTCTGATTTTTGTCTTGACGACTGGGAAAAAGAGTGCCGACGATGCATTGGGTGCCCTTGTTTATAAAGTCGAAGGCGTTGAATTCAATATTGGTAGCGTGATTAGTGCACTTATTACATTTTTAATTACGGCCTTCGTCCTCTTCTTGATTGTCAAAGCGGCCAACAAAATGAAAAACCGTGGCAAAAAAGAAGAAGCGGCAGAAGAAGAAGTGGTACCAACGAGCGAAGATTACTTAAAAGAAATTCGCGACTTGCTAGCGGCGCAAACACCGCCTGCTGAAACTGTCAAAACAGACAGCACCTTCACAGAGAAATAAGCAAAAAGTCATCCTGAGGGGATGACTTTTTTGTTTGGCCTTAGATTGATGGTCCTGCGACGAGGTTCCAAGTGATGTTGCCTGTGTAGTTCCCTGCTTTAATTTCGTAGGCTGGTGTCGTGATGTTTAAAGAACTACTAAACATTACAAATTCCCATAACCCTTGGCCTTTTCCTGTAGTAGCGTTAGCCATAAGAACAGCTCCCCCCCCTAAAGGAAGGGTCCAAGCTCGTCCATTAGCAATAACTTCAGGTTGCGTTAGTGGATCTAACAAATTAGTATCTTGAATAGTATATTTATTATTTTCCACCTCATAGATCAATGGATACAAAGTAATATTAGCTGTGATATTACCTTCTAAACTCTCATTGCCTAGCTTCATACCATCTGACTGAGCAGTCAGATGCCAGCCTTCTTTTGTTCCCCGTAAATCACCTACACCAACAGCTTCTACATGCCCATTAAACCCATCATCTTTTTTATTAGGAATTGGTTGTGTTAAATCATCGGAAATTGACAATTTTCCAAAATCAAATTCTCTTGGAATAAGCAGTAAATCAAAATTACCATTCGAACCTTCTGGATCAGGGTCAACTGTATTAGGATCGCCACTACCATCTGGCAACGTGCCTCCCTCAAGCTCCACCTGCACAGGCGTATTCCCTGTCGTCACCGCCTGTGCTGAAAGTGGTGCCAAACTTGCGCCAACTACGGCGCTACCAGCCAATAAACTTGCCATTATTTTCTTTTTCATCTATGTACGCTCCTTTGCTTTCAATTCGTCTATCAAGTACAGAACAGCAAAAGTAACGATTGCTGTTCTGTACTTGATTCTTTCATTTCTTGTATTTAGATTGATGGTCCTGCGACGAGGTTCCAGGTGATGACACCTGTGTAGGCACCTTTTTTAAGTTCTTGCATTGGTGTTGTGACGTTTAATGTCATATTTTCGAAACGTCCTGCCCAAGTTCCTTGCCCTTTACCAACAGTTGCATTCATTAATGTAGTAGCACCACCACCAATTTTCATGCTTGTTCCACTGAAATCAGGAGCTGTTGGATCATTAGCAATGCTTACACCATTTAAAGTAGCAGCTAGTCCATAATAAGGTTGTTGAGTAAGATCAGTGATATATCGTGCATAGTAACCTTGTAATCCAAAGTTAATATCACCCGCTAGTTCATCTGTTCCATTACTCATCTTCATTAGTTCACCTGTTACATGCCACCCTTCTTTAGTACCACGCACATCGCCTACCATAAGAGCTCTGTATGTCATTGAATTTGCTTTGATAGCAGATAAATCATCATTAATTTTTGCAAGAGGAAAGTCAAAACTTCTTGGAATGGCTAATAAGTCAAAATCTGTATTTGGTTTAGTTGGGTCTGGATCTACAGTTCCACCAGTATTATCCTCGTGGTCTGGCAACACACCCCCACCAAACTCCACCTGCACCGGCGTATTCCCTGTCGTCACCGCCTGTGCCGAAAGTGGTGCCAAACTAGCGCCAACTACGGCGCTACCAACCAATAAACTTGCCATTATTTTCTTTTTCATATGTACATCTCCTTTAACATCTTGAATTCCCAGTGCGCCCTAGTTGTTTCTTTGGCGCTGCTGAAGCTATGGCTTTATTATACAAGATTCCCCCTTGTCTGTGATTTTAAATATTGAACAGTTCTTATCAAAAAACAACATTTCCTTTAAAAGCAACGTTTCCCCTTAGTTTAAAGGCTTTTTTTCAACACTTATTGATATTTTTGGCTGTTATTTAATGGTTTTTCCGAAAAAATGCTTTAATAAACAACGAGAAAACGTCACAAAGTAGAGGTCAAACTCTAACTTTGTGACGTTTTCTCCTAAAATCTTATACATTTATTCGTAGTTACAGCGAAAAAACCGTAATTTTTTATTTAATGACAGCCGTTTTTATATTTGTTCGTCACTAAGACTTACAATTTACGGCGACGGGCGAATTCCACAAACTTAAATTTGTTTAAGCGGTGACGAGATTCCGTATAGCCAAAACAGCGGGTATCTTCCAAGTTCATGATACTACGGACCACGACAACATGATTGCCTTCCACTTCACCAATCAGCTGCTTATCCATCTCTGTGAGCGGTTCCACGGTAATCTCTTTCTGGGCGTAACTAATCGCCAAGCCAAGGTCGTTTTCCAGATAATCGAAAATCGAATCTTCGGCACGGTGCTCCGGCAGTTCTGGGACAATCTCTTTAATCAAGTAATCAATATCTAAAATATCGACTTCCCCTTCAATCTCCCGTTGCCGAACTAAGCGCCACACAGGGGCCCCTTCCGTCCAGCCAGTCAACTGAGCCAAGTTGCGCTCCACAGGAATTTCTTCTAAGGAAACCACATGCGTATGACTTTCAATATGTTGCGTTTGTTGTAACTCCTTGTAACTGGTCACCCCTGAAATAGGAAAATTAAACTTTTTAAAGTTGAGCACAATCGAGCCTTTGCCTTGTTTTTTCTGAATGTAGCCAGCGTTAATTAGTAAATTCAAGGCTTTCCGAATTGTTTCACGGGAAACATTGTAGGTTTCCACTAATTGATTTTCACTAGGTAATAAATCGCCTGGCTGATAGTCGCCTTGGACAATTTGTTGTTCTAATTCTAAAAATATGTCATGAAACTTGTTCATGCCGATCCTCCTCTACCAACAATTTCTTTTCTAAAAGCATAGCATATTCCCTCCGAAAAACCTAGAGCTGGTCAGAAAAATCCACCGCACTTTCTGCCTTACTTACGCCACAAACTCCCCCAGCCAAACCACTACTTGACCGCCTTTTTTTCGGACCCAGCGCAGTCGGTTGCTGCCCCCTTCTGGAAAAGTTTTCCCAAGAATCTAGGGAAAATCCTTGTAATTCTGATTCGTTCATACTATACTGTAGTCAAACGAAACATGTCTATACAAGTTCACAAGGAGGCGCCAAACATGACTATTTTAGAATTAACATTCGCAACGAACCAACTAACGACGACTTTTTTTAACCATAAATTGGAACCGCTTCACCAAAAAACGTTCCCTTTTGAAGCCTTGACTATCGAAGAAACGGTTCCTGAACTGTGCCAATTGATTGTGGCAGAGGCTGCGCCGATTCTGGGGGGGATTGTGGCTGATTTCCCAGCGGATTTCTTTTCGCCAGAGGAAACGTTGGCGCTGGTTCCGCAAGCGGTGATTCAAGCATTCGCGGAACAGTTGAACACGCCACTTTTAACGGCAGCCGAACAAGCGTCGGCACCGAATCTGCTGGCAGCATTTGAAGAAAAACGGCAATATCTGGCTTGGCATTTGGACTATTATGGCTACGTGCCTGGGAAAAATGAATATGCGGTGGAGTCCCTGTTAACTGTCGGCAATGGCTTTTTAGGCTTGCGCGGCACGACACCTGAGATGACGATTTCTGATGATCATTATCCAGCGACCTACATTGCGGGGCTTTATAATACAGCGGCTTCGGAAGTTGCGGGTCAAGTAGTGGAAAATGAAGATTTCGTCAATGCTCCTGACAACCAACACATCGCTTTAAAAATTGGCGATGCCACTGACTGGTTAACGATTTCCCCAGACACGCTACAACAATTACACCGTCAATTGAACTTGAAAACGGGATTGTTTGTCGCAGAAATGATTTTGAAAGATGCGGACAATCAGCAAATTAAATTAACGACGAAAAAAATCGCCAATATGGCACAGCCGAATGACTATCATCTGCAATATACGTTTGAGCCGTTAAACTTTTCGGCCCCGATTACTTTGAAAACCGTCACGGATGGCAGTGTCTACAACTATAACGTGGCGCGGTATCGCAACTTAACAGCCAAACATTTTCAGGTGACAGCATTAAGCGCGCAGGAAAACAAAACCGTGATTGAGGTTTGTACCAATCAATCCAACTTGAGCGTCCGAGAAACGGCCTTGATAACTGGTGATTTTTTTGAAAAAGAAGCGATTACGATTCAAGAAGAAGCGGAAAAAATCGCCCAAGTGGTGACCGTGATGGCGCACCAAGGAACACGCTATACGCTAGAAAAACAAGTCTTTGTGCAAGCCAGCCACGCCGAACAAAGTTGGCAGGTACCGTTTACGCCGAAGGACTCTTTTGCGGCCGCCGCTCAGGAAAGCGCCCGCGCTTGGCAAACCCTTTGGCAACAAGCCAACATTACCGTGACAGGCGATTTGATGTCTCAAAAACTTTTACGGATTCACAGTTATCACTTGCTGGCTTCGGCTTCGCCTTTTAGTAACCAAGCCCAAGCATTGGACGTCTCGATTACCGCCCGAGGCTTGCATGGTGAAGCGTATCGTGGACATATTTTCTGGGATGAAATTTTTATTTTACCTTTTTATATTCAACATTATCCTGACACAGCGAAACAATTGTTGCTGTACCGCTACCACCGATTAGAGAAGGCGAAGGAAAATGCGGCGGCCAGCCAGTATCGTGGCGCAATGTATCCGTGGCAATCAGGTCGTGATGGGCGTGAAACCACGCAAAAACTTCACTTAAATCCGTTGAATGGACATTGGGGCGAGGATCATAGTATTCTGCAACGACATGTGTCCTTAGCGATTGCTTACAATGCTTGGTTGTATTGGCATAGTACACAGGATCATGAATTTATGAAACAATATGGCGGCGAAATGTTGTTAGAAATCGCTCAATTTTGGAACAGCGCTGCGACGTTAGATGACGCAACAGGACGGTTCTTTATTGATAAAGTGATGGGACCTGATGAGTTTCACGAGGGCTATCCAGACCAAGCGGAAAGCGGCTTGAAAAACAACGCCTATACGAATTTGATGGTGGTTTGGCTATTCGAAGAATTAACCAACATTTTGGCACTTTTCTCTGAGGAAGAACAGGCACAACTTTTTGCCAAAACGCAGACCACTTCGGCTGATCTAGCCCGCATGCAGCAAATTCAAAATTCACTGGAAATTGAAGTTAATTCTGACGGTATTATTGCGCAATATGAAGGGTATTTCGGCTTAAAAGAGATTGACTGGGCGGCGATGAAAGAGAAATACGGCAATATTTACCGCATGGATCGAATTTTAAAAGCCGAAGGAGAATCCCCCGATGATTACAAAGTGGCGAAACAAGCCGACACGTTAATGTTGTTCTACAACTTAGACAAAACTCGGGTGGATCAAATTTTAGAAGATTTAGGGTATCAATTGCCTGCGGATTATTTGGAAAAAAATCTTTTGTATTATCTAAAACGGACGTCTCATGGTTCGACTTTGTCACGAATTGTTCATGCCCAATTGGCAGAAATGGCGCAATTCCATGAGCTATCTTGGCAACTTTATCAAGAAGCGTTGTATTCCGATTATCGTGACATTCAAGGTGGCACGACCGCTGAAGGGATTCATACAGGGGTCATGGCTGCGACGATCCACGTTACTTTAGCGACGTATGCAGGCGTTGACACGCGCCAGAACGAGTTATCAATTTGTCCAAATTTACCTGAACATTGGCAAGCGCTGGCGTTCCAGTTTATTCATCAAGGCGTGACGTATCAATTTTCATTAACACAAACCAGTGTCACGATTACAGCAGATAAAGACACACAATTATTGGTTCAGGGCGCGTTGATTCCGTTAACCGCCGAACGACCAAAAGAAGTACATTATCAATAAAGGAGCGAACCACAATGACGATTGGATTTATTTTTGATTTGGATGGTGTCATTACTGACACCGCCAAATTTCATTATCAAGCTTGGAAAGCGTTGGCCGATTCGCTAGGTATTCCCATTGACGAAACCTTCAACGAAACATTAAAAGGCATTAGTCGGATGGATTCCTTGGACCGCATTTTAGCCCATGGCCACCGTGAAAATGCGTTTACTCCAGCAGAAAAAGAAGCCTTAGCTCAGCAAAAAAATGACCACTACGTTCAATTATTAGAACATTTAACGACAGAAGATGTTTTACCTGGTGTCGTGCCATTGCTAAAGCAAGCTCAAGCACAACACATCCCCTGTGCCGTGGCTTCGGCTTCAAAAAACGCGCCCCTGATTTTGGAAAAATTAGGCGTGCGCGCGTACTTCGCCACAATTGTCGATCCCGACTCATTAAGCAAAGGCAAACCTGATCCTGAAATCTTTTTATCCGCCGCTGACAGTATTGGCGTGCTACCGCAAAACGCCATTGGCTTTGAAGATGCCCAATCAGGCATTGACGGCTTGAAAGCCGCGGGCATCTATGCCGTCGGCTTGTCGGCCAGCCAACCCTTAATCGGAGCCGACATGCAAGTTTCTGAAATGACTGAACTAAGCGTTGATACACTGCTCAATCGCTAAAGAATGACAAGAACCTTTAGCAGCAGGCACCTCTTTTCATCTACATTGTATCTATGCTAGAATGTAGATGAAAAGAGAGAGATGCGTCAACACACCTCTCTAGTGTAGAGCCGTTTGAGACGGTGACCTTTTGGATTAATTAAAAATAACCGTACTTGATCAAATTTGACGGTTATTTTTTATTGTCATTACACTCCATTATTGGTTAAAAAGGATTGAGTTGAACGTGGTTCTGTGGTAGACTTTTATTAGAAACAAGTAGATGTTTCTTGATGATCAGGCATCATAATAACTCAATACTGAAATCGGAAGTAATAGCCGATAGTTGGCGAGCAACAGAAAAACTCGATATAGAATTGGACGTAGAGCCAATAGTTGGTGAGCAACAGAAAAACCTGAATTATATTTGAAGTTTAAAGAAGGCAAGCTAAGCTTGGCTTCTTTATTTATAGGAGAAACTAATGATTGAGAAAAAAGATTTTGACACAATTAGAAAGGCGTTCTTAATTTATGACACCAACTTCAATAATCATATGTTCACTTATACATATCAACATCGGAAAACAAAGAAATTGTTAGAAATGAACGTTCAATTTGAAGCTGGGAATTTTATGCATTTATGCGGAGTTGACTATTATCAAATAGATAAACAAGGGAGCTGTAAATTTCGTTTTAAGGCTACTCAATTTTACAGAGCTTTAAAAAATAATAAAGTTTCACTGCGCGGGATTAAACCTAAAGATGATGGAACCACAGGCCAAAAATTACAAGTAATTCCTCTATTAGAAATGCTTATTTCTCCAGGTGTACGAGTATGCGATGGAGGAAAATTTTATAATTTACAGTATGAAAAAGCAATTCGCTCAGGCAAAATGATTGTGGCGTTAACATGTAAAGAGAATAACAAAAAGTACGTCCCACAATCTTTATTATCGTTAATAAATCAGCCACGAAAGAGCCAATCGGAATCTTTAACTGAATCCCATGAAGTAATTAAAATAAGTAAGTCTGAGCTGAATAGCACCTCAGTAATTGAAGTTTACGATAAATTTTAACAAAAAAGCGGGCTAAACAGACTATAGGGAAAGAGAAAAAGCCCAGAGGTTTTTCTCCTCTTTAACAGCTTTTAGGATTTCACGGATTAACGCTAAATTTATTCGTGCTTTTCGGGGAAATGTGCTATAATGAAAATGAAAAGAGAGATATGCTTCAACATACCTCTCTGATGCAGAGCCGTTTAAGACGGTGACTTTTTGAATTATTTAAAAATAACCGTACTCGGTCAAAGTTGACGGTTATTTTTTCTTGTCATTTTTAAGCAATTTCACAATCAGTGCAATCAAAGCAATGGTAAACATACCAAAACCTAGGATCGTCTGAATTGTTTCATATGCTGACAAAAGGCCTCTCCTTTCCGTAAATTTTGGAAGTACGCTCATACGCACCACCTCACTTTCAGATTAGATAGCCACCGCCATAACTTCTCTACACTTAGATTATACCATGTAAAACTAAAAAATAATTAGTTTCAAATATATTTTTTTAGGGAAATGTGCTATAATGAAAATGAAAAGAGAGATATGCTTCAACATACCTCTCTGATGCAGAGCCGTTTAAGACGGTGACCGATTTTGTTACAAAAAATAACCGTACTCAGTCAAAGTAGACGGTTATTTTTTATTGTCATTTTTAACAGCTTTTTAGTTTCCAAGGACCAATACTTTACTATTAGCAACGAAGTTCACGGTCCTTTGTGCTTGTCTCCACGTTCATTTCTTTTGCTTATTGTTTAAATCCTACTAACGGAAAAATGAAATCAACGAATTTTATCCCCGCATAAAAACATAGGGCAAACATCAAAATCTTAATTAAGATTTTGACAATTGGTCGTTCAGTTATCTTTTTCATTTGTATACTCCTTTCCAATATTTTTAAAGCTCCAACCTTTTTAATCTTTTTGACATCTATATTTTATCTAATTATAATAAAACTCACAATAGAGGAAGCATCATTTTTTCATTTCCTTTTTATTCCTTGATTAGTAGTTCAATTTGTAAACATATCATTCTGACAAAATAGAAAAGGAGGTTGTTATAGTATCGAGACAAAATTATCTACAAAGAAAAAAACACCTCTCGAAGTGTCTTATGTAAAATATTTTTTTCTGGTCTTTTTTTTGGTCTTAGCCATGGACTATTACCATCAATTTCCATGCTTTTTTATTGTGGAATGGGCTGGGTTTTAGCCTCTACCTATTATTTCTGTAATAACAATCTCACGTATCCTCTTGCGATTCATTTGCTATTAAATAATTTATAATACACAAAAAAACCCGCCCACATCAGAAAAATGATGTGGGCGGTTTTTATAATTATTTATTTTTTGTTTCAAATAACGGACTAACTGGTTTGTTTTCGTGGATACGTTTAATCGCATCTCCGATTAATTCACCAACGCTGACTTCGTCAATTTTAGCAATTTTACGATCATCAGATAGGTAAATAGAGTCTGTTACAACTAAGCGTTCAATTGCTGAATCTTCAATACGTTGTAAGGCTGGTCCTGATAAAACGGGATGTGTACAAGAAGCGTAAACGTCTTTTGCTCCGGCTTCTTTCAATGCGTTTGCAGCAAGAGAAATTGTCCCCGCTGTGTCAATCATGTCATCAATTAAGACACATGTTTTGCCTTCCACATGACCAATGATATTCATTACTTCTGCTACGTTCGCTTTTGGACGACGTTTGTCAATGATCGCAATTGGTGCTTTTAAGAATTCTGCCAATTTACGCGCACGCGTTACACCACCATGGTCAGGGGAAACAACAACGACGTCATCGCCTTGAATGCCGTGTTCGATGAAGTAATCGGCAATTAATGGTGCACCCATCAAATGATCCACTGGAATATCAAAGAATCCTTGAATTTGGACCGCATGTAAGTCCAATGTCAACATTCTTGTTGCACCAGCTTTTTCAATCATGTTTGCAACAAGTTTAGCAGTGATTGGTTCCCGGGCACGTGCTTTACGGTCTTGACGTGCATACCCATAATAAGGCATAACCACGTTAATTGTTTTAGCACTCGCACGTTTTAACGCATCAATCATGATTAATAGTTCCATTAAGTTATCGTTAACAGGGCTACTTGTTGATTGAATGACGTAAACATGTGCACCACGAATACTTTCTTCAATATTCACTTGAATTTCGCCATCACTAAATTGTGTTACAGAGCACTTTCCTAGCTCCACACCCACAGCATCCGCAATTTTTTCTGCTAAGGGACGATTAGAGTTCAAAGAAAAGATTTTCAATCTTGGATCAAAATAATGTTTCGACATTAGAACCTCCACTTTCTATTTCAGCCAATTCGTTAAAACTGAACAATACTTTCCTTCTAAAATAATAGTAGTCCTAGCCAAATAAATCAAGAGATTTTCTGTATTTCATACAAGATATTCATCAAAAGTCGCTTTCTTCTAACTATTTTATCGTATTTGTCTAAAAAATGAGGATTATTTGAATAAAGAAAGGTACTCGCCATAGCCTTCTTTTTCTAAATCTGCCACTGGCACAAATCTCAAAGCTGCCGCATTAATGCAATAACGTAAGCCGCCTTCTTGGAGTGGGCCATCAGTGAAAACATGCCCTAAATGTGAATCCGCTTCTTGACTGCGAACTTCTACTCGGTGCATGCCGTGACTAAAATCAGCTTTTTCTTTGACGCCACGTTTTTCAATTGGTTTGGTAAAGGATGGCCAGCCACAACCAGCATCGTATTTGTCCAGGGAGCTAAACAACGGCTCGCCACTAACAATGTCTACATAGATTCCGTCTTGGTAAAAGTCATCATATTCTCCTGAAAAAGGGCGTTCTGTTGCGTTTTCTTGTGTGACGGCATATTGAAGATCCGTCAAGGTTTGTTTTAATTCTTCTTCTGTTGGTTTTGTCATTCTGTCCACTCCTTTTCTTCTGTTCAATTTATTGGGTTCAATGATACCACGTTTGCCAAACAGGCACCTAATAGTTTGCATAGTAAAAGACAGTCCTTTCTCTTTTTGACGAATGAAAAGGACTGTCTTTTATTAGTTGAATTCTTTTAGCAGTCGGGCTACTTTGGCAATTGGTAAACCCATAATGGCGTAATAATCGCCAGCGATTGCTTCAATTAGTAATGCTCCTTGTCCTTGGATACCATAAGCACCTGCTTTGTCGGCATATTCTGCGGTATCTAAGTAAGCATGGATTTCCGTGTCTGTCAGTGGATAAAACGTCACGGTTGAATGAACTGTCGCGGAACGCTCTTTTTCCCCTTGTTTCAACGTCACACTTGTATACACGTCATGTGTTTTGCCACTTAGGAGGCGCAACATGCGATAACCGTCTTCCCGAGAAGTGGGTTTGCCGAGGATTTCTCCCGCCAATGCCACAATTGTATCGCAGCCAATGACTAGTGCTTCGGGGGATTGTTCTGCTATAGCCGCTGCTTTTTGGGCAGCCATTTGCGCCACATATTCTGCTGGTAAGCCGTCTTTGCCAACAGTTTCATCGATATCGGCTGGTGCAATCGTAAAAGTTGGAACCACACGCTTTAATAACTCCTGACGGCGAGGAGATTGGGATGCTAAAATAATTTGCATAAAATGATGACGCCTCGTTTCTTTTTAATGGGGGTCTTGAATGCGTTTAAACATTCGTTCCATATCTGAATTCGTAAAATGAATCAGCACCGGACGTCCATGCGGACAATTAAACGGATTTTCGCACAAGGCTAAATCTTTTAATAGCACGCGTGCTTGTTGCTCGTTGAGGTAATGATTGGCTTTGATGGATCGCTTACAGCTCATCATAATGGCAGTTGCTTCACGGAATTTTTTCACGCTGACCGAGCCAGTTGTTAGCAACATGTCAATCATCTCGCGAACAATGCTTTCCTCTTCGCCTGCAGGATACCAAGTTGGGTGCGCCCGCACAATGAAACTATTTTGTCCAAAGTCTTCCAAATGGATGCCGACTTCCGCAAGGGTTTCTTTCTGCTCTTTAATTTTCAAGGCATCGCTATTTGGATAATCAATAACGATTGGTACCAATAGTTCTTGTAAATCATCACTGACTTCGCCAATTTTTTCACGGAAGTACTCGTATTTAATTCGTTCTTGGGCAGCGTGTTGGTCGATAATAAACAGGCCATCTTTGCTTTGTGCGAATAAATAAGTTCCGTGCATTTGACCGAAGTATTCTAGCTCAGGAAAACGTTCTGTCGGTCGTTCTTCTTCCAACTTGTTCAGGGCTTGTTTCAGTTCTCTTTGACTCGTAGCGCTATTGGCATCGAATTCTGGGTGAAGTTTCATTTCTTCTTGGAAAACCTCGTCAGCAGCCTCTGATGAACGCAGAGAAGGTTCTGAATCAGGCACTTCAGTTATTTTCGTTTCTTCGGCTATTACCTGTTGCTCATTACTAGCTGTTTCCCAATGATTTTCGGAATCAACAGCTGCCGAAGAGGTTTCGTAAGCTGATGTTTCTTCCGCTACACTCGTTGATTCTGGCACTGGCGGCGCAAATGGGTCGTCCATTGGGTCCACTGCTCTTTCTGTCTGGTTGACAGCTTCAGGGGCGCTTGAGGCTGGTGTTTCGTCTGTCGCATGTTCCGCATAGAAGCGGCCTGTTGCGGAATTATAGCTTAAGCTGCCCGGTCGTTGTTTTACCGCAGGTTGTTCAGTCGATAGAGGAATTTCCATTTGTTCGGCTTTAGGTTCTGGCGGTAGTTTCTTTTTAAAACGCAAATTGTCTGCCGCATTGGGAATCAACTGTTCTTGGCTCAACACTTCTTGAATCGCCTGTTCAATTAATGCCATTAAATCTTTTTCTTTACTTAAACGAACTTCTTGCTTAGTAGGATGGACATTGACATCGACTAACAGCGGATCCATTTCAATTTCTAACACAGCAATTGGAAAACGCCCCACCATTAGTTTCGAACCATAGCCGGCTACAATTGCTTTATTTAACGCGAAATTTTTAATATAACGACCATTGATAATCGTTGATAAATAGTTGCGGCTGGCCCGTGTGACTTCTGGCAATGAAACATACCCTGTCAAAGTAAAATCAAGGTCTTTTCCTTCAATTTTCAACATTTTCTTTGCGGTACTAATGCCATAAATCCCGGCAATCGTTTGTTTTAAATCACCATTGCCTGTTGTACTCATCATTTTGTGGCCGTCATGAACTAAGCGAAAAGCGACTTTAGGGTGGCTTAACGCCAGACGATTGACAATGTCACCGATATTGGCCAATTCCGTTTGGATCGTTTTGACGTATTTCAAACGAGCAGGCGTATTATAAAATAAATTAGAAACGGTCATTTTTGTGCCTTTACGGAGGGCTGCTGGTCGGTTTTCTTCGACCTTGCCCCCTTTTAGAATCACATAGCTGCCTTCTTCTTCCTCAGCTGTGGCAGTTTCGACAATCATTTCAGAAACTGAGGCAATACTTGGTAAGGCTTCGCCTCGGAACCCCAAGCTGCGAATTCGGAACAAATCATCTCTTGTATGAATTTTGCTTGTGGCATGGCGTTTGAAGGCATTCAGTACATCTTCTTTGGCAATTCCTTCACCATTATCAATAATTTGAATGGTTTTCAAGCCAGCTTCTTCAATAAAAATATCAATTTGGGTGCTTCCTGCATCCAGTGCATTTTCCACCAATTCTTTGACGACAGAAGCGGGACGTTCAACAACTTCACCAGCAGCAATCTGGTTGGCTAGTTGTTCGGATAGTTCTTGAATTTTCCCCATTTCACGACCTCCTAACCGGTTCGGTTCCTAATTAGATACGTTTTTGCAATTGATGAAGCATGTTTAACGCATCTAGTGGTGTCATTTCTAATAGATTCATTTTCTTCAATGTGTCAATGACACTTAATTCTTCTGTTGAAACTTCTTTAAATAATGAAAGTTGCTCGGTTTCTTCATGGACTTCTGAAACTTCTTCATGATGAACTGAACTTGGAATCGTTGTTTCTTCCGCTTCTAAAGCGGATAAAATGGTGGCTGCTCGTTCTAAAAGCGGGCTTGGTAAACCAGCGATTTTAGCAACATGTATCCCATAGCTCTTATCAGCAGGTCCTTCCATCATTTTATGAAGAAAGACCACTTCGCCATCTTTTTCGACAGCGCCCACGTGAATATTCTTCAAGCCTTTTAAGGTTTCATCTAGAACAGTTAGTTCATGATAATGTGTAGAGAATAGCGTTTTAGCTTGTACTTCACGATGGATATATTCAATGATGGCTTGCGCTAGCGCCATTCCATCATAGGTTGCCGTGCCGCGTCCTAATTCATCAAATAAAATTAGGCTGTTAGGTGTGGCGTGCCGCAGTGCTTGGTTGGCTTCCATCATTTCTACCATAAAGGTACTTTGCCCTGCAATTAGATCATCAGAGGCCCCAATCCGTGTAAAAATTTGATCGAAAATTGGCATTTCAGCACTTTCCGCTGGTACAAAACAGCCAATTTGCGCCATGACCACCGTCAAAGCCAATTGACGCATGTAGGTACTTTTCCCTGACATGTTTGGTCCAGTAATCAAGAGAATATCTGTTTCTGGGTTCATGCGGATACTGTTTGGAATATATTCTTGATGCCCTAAAACTTTTTCCACGACTGGGTGTCGTCCTTCGACAATCGCCAAATTTTTCGTGTTACTTCTTAACGTTGGTCGAACGTATTGATACCGTTCACTAATTGTTGCAAAAGATTGTAAAACATCAACCGCACTAATGGTTTTAGCCAGTGTTTGCAACCGATCAATGTTCGTTTTCACTTGTTCTCTCACGGCCAAGAACAATTGATATTCTAGTTCAACTGATTTTTCTTCGGCTTCTAAGATTAAACGTTCTAGTTCTTTTAGTTCTGGCGTAATAAAGCGCTCCGCATTAGCTAATGTTTGCTTCCGCTCGTATTTTCCTTCTTCTAAATTCGCTAAATTTGACTTAGTGATTTCAATGAAATAACCAAAGACACGATTGTAGCCAATCTTCAAGTTTTTAATCCCTGTTTCTTGGCGTTCTTTCGCTTCTAACTCCGCTAACCATTGCTTACCATTGCGCATGGCATCACGGTATTCATCTAATTGGTCGTTATAGCCGTCCTTAATAACGTTTCCTTCAGTAATTTGTAAAGGGGCTTCTTCATTAATCGCCGTCGCAATCAATGCCACTAAATCTTCAACAGGGTTTAAGTCGACTAACAAATCATCCCATTCCCCTTGATTGATCCCGACAATTAACTGTCGAATCGTTGGTACTTGTTCTAAAGAGGTCCGTAATTGAATTAAATCACGCCCATTCACACTGCCGAATGCCACGCGTCCTGCTAACCGCTCTAAATCATACACGTTCGTCAATGCTGCTTGCAAATCCAAGCGTTCAAAATAGGCATTTAATAAGGATTGCACCATTTCTTGACGCGCCTTAATTTGACGTTCCTGAATTAGCGGACGATCCAACCATTGTTTCAACAAACGGCCGCCCATAGCTGTTTTCGTTTCATCTAATAGCCACAATAGAGTCCCTTTTTTCTGTCCTGTTCGAATCGACTGACTCAATTCTAAATTGAATTTAGAATAATGATCCATTTTCAAGAAATGATCTGGCTGATATTCCACAGCTTTCTGAATATGGGACAAGCTCCGCTTTTGGGTAACGGATAAATAAGATAATAATTTGCCTGTAATTTCAATTTCTAATGGATTAATCAGTTCATTGGTTAAAAAACTAAACTCGGCATTTTCTTCCACCGTTTCTTGTGTCGAAAAGATGATGTTTAAACGTAAACTTAAGTTCTCTTTTAACGATTCAGGAATCCCTGAACCTAGGACCATTTCTTTTGTTTGCAACGCAGAAGCTTCGTTTAAAACGCCCTCTTCATCAGCCAAGACTGCTGTTTTTAATTCGCCTGTACTCAAATCTACATAGGCAAAACCGAACTGATTACCATCTGTTAGCACAGCGGTTAAGTAATTATTGTCTTTGGCTTCCAAGCCTTTACTATTCATCACCGTTCCTGGCGTTACCAACTGGACCACTTCTCGTTTGACCATGCCCTTGGTAGTCTTTGGATCTTCCACTTGCTCACAAATCGCTACTTTATAGCCTTGCTCAATCAACGTATCAATGTAGCCTTGCGCGGCATGATAAGGAACGCCACACATAGGAATCGGATCATCCGCATTGCGGTTACGACTGGTTAACGTCAATTCTAAGATTTGCGCTGCATTGATAGCATCTTCATAAAATAATTCATAAAAATCACCTAAGCGATAAAATAAAAACGCATCCTTGTATTGGGCCTTAATGGATAAATATTGTTCCATCATGGGTGTATTTTTTGTCTTTTGTGGCATTTAATTCCCTTCCTTCTCTAGCTCTTCGTTCACGCGGTATTGAATGAGCGCCGTGACATGTTGGACTAAGTCATTGGCTTCGATCAGTTGTTCGCGGTAGGCTACAACGAGTGGGTGCTCATCAAATTCTTTTGTTTTCGCATCAGCTCGTTGAATGGCTTCTTTTTCAGCAGTTGGTTTGCCATAGTGAGCAAATTGAACCGCATCTTTTTGCGCAGCTTTAATTTCTTCCACTAATTCTGTCAGCTTTTTGTTTTTCTTTACCTTTTCTTCAATCGCTTGGTAGCGCTGAATGACTTCATCTTGTCCAATTAAATGTAACAATTTTTCTAATTCTTTATTACTTTGTGCATCTAAATTCAACGGCTCCATTTTTTCACCTTCATCTTTCACCGGCACTTTTTCTATAAGAGCAGAAAAAGTTAACCTCTTAATGATCCGAGATTAACTTTTCTTCTATTATTCTTGAAACGGGCGATCTTCACTAATCTGAATCGGCTCAATCATCTTCGCTTGGCCCGTTTGGTCATCAATCTCTAAAATACAGGCAGATAAAATTGTCCGCCCTGTTTCGACTACCTCAAAGCGCTTCGGCAATGCTGTCATAAACTTCTCAATAATCGGTTCACGCTTCATTCCTAGAATCCCATCATAAGGACCGGTCATACCGACATCACTTAAGAAGGCTGTCCCTTTCGGTAAAATCCGAGCATCATTTGTTTGAACATGCGTATGTGTTCCAACAACGGCTGAAACTTGGCCATCTAAAAACCAGCTCATGGCTTGTTTTTCACTCGTCGTTTCGCCATGAAAATCCACAAAAATGAGCGGTGTCCGTTTGCGAGCGATAGCTACTAACTCGGCGGCTTTCTTGAAAGGATCTTCCAATGGCACCATAAATGTGCGGGCCTGTAAATTAATCACCGCTAGTTCCAATTGATTGACTTTCACAAAAACCATTCCTTGACCAGGCACATCTTCTGGAAAGTTCGCTGGACGAACCATTTTCTTCGCATCATCAATGAATTCAAAGATATCCTTGTTGTCCCACGTATGGTTACCCATCGTAACAACATCGACACCATCTTGCAAAAATTTCTTATAAATCTTGCCAGTAATTCCCCGACCAGATGCCGCATTTTCACCATTGGCAATGGTCACTTGTGGACGATATTTTTTCTTTAATTTAGGGACATACGTTGCTAAGGCTTCTCTTCCTAAAGAACCGACAACATCTCCTATAAATAATATACGCAAAAAGGTTCCTCTTCTCTTTTTAACATCTCTTGTTTATTATAGTTGTTTTCGCTTTGAAAAGAAAGTTTTGGTTTTAAAAGATTAAAAAAAGTGTCTCAACGAACAATCCTTGCAATTGTTCGTTGAGACACTACACGCGATACTTATTCGCTTTTTATTTTATTTCGCATAGTCTACGGCACGTGTTTCACGGATAACCGTTACTTTGATATGTCCTGGATAATCCAAGTCATCTTCAATTTTCTTCCGAATGTCTCGAACTAAACGAACAGATTCTAAATCAGAAATTTCTTCTGGTTTCACCATGACACGAACTTCACGTCCTGCTTGAACAGCAAAACTTGAATCAACGCCTTCAAAACTATTAGAAATATTTTCTAAGTTTTCTAAGCGGCGAATGTAGTTTTCTAACGATTCACTACGTGCACCTGGACGGGCTGCAGATAACGCATCTGCGGCTGCCACTAAAACAGAAATAACTGAGGTTGCTTCCACATCACCATGATGCGAGGCAATGGCATTAATAACTACTGAATTTTCTTTATATTTCGCAGCTAATTCTGCGCCAATCTCAACGTGAGAACCTTCAATTTCATGATCCAATGCTTTCCCAATATCATGTAGTAAACCTGCACGTTTGGCTAATTGAACATCTTCGCCTAATTCGGCGGCTAAAACGCCAGCCAGTTTTGCTACTTCGATTGAGTGGTTCAAGACATTTTGACCATAACTTGTTCTGAAACGTAAACGGCCTAAAATTTTAATTAAATCAGGATGTAACGTATGAGCACCTACTTCAAAGGCTGCTTGTTCTCCGTATTCACGAATCCGTTCATCCATTTCTTTACGTGATTTTTCTACCATTTCTTCGATACGAGCGGGATGAATCCGACCATCTTGGATTAATTTTTCCAAGGTCATTCGAGCGATTTCTCGTCTGATTGGATCAAATCCGGATAACACAACCGCTTCTGGCGTATCATCAATGATTAAGTCAATCCCTGTTAATGTTTCCAATGTACGAATATTACGTCCTTCACGACCAATAATGCGACCTTTCATCTCATCATTTGGTAAAGTGACCACGGAAACAGTTGTTTCAGAAACAGAATCGGCGGCGCAACGTTGAATTGCTAGGGAAAGCAAGTTCTTCGCTTTGCGATCAGATTCTTCTTTGGCACGTTGTTCTGACTCCTTGACCATCAAGGTTAGTTCATGATTCAACTCTTCTTCTGTTGACTTCATAATAATCGATTTTGCTTCTTCTTTTGAAAGGGAAGCAATTCGTTCTAATTCTTGATGTTGCTGATTAATTAAGTTTTCTACTTCTTTTTCTCGCTCATCAATTAATTGCTGTCTAGCACCAAGTTTCTCTTCTTTTTCTTCCAGTGAGCCTTCACGTTTTTCAAGAGAGTCATCTTTACGATCCAACGTTTGTTCCCGTTGAATTAAACGATTTTCTTGAGATTTAAGTTCTAATCTGCTTTCTTTCAACTCACTTTCAATTTCTGAACGATACTTCTGGTTCTCTTCCTTAGCTTCTAGCAATGCTTCTTTTTTCAGTGTTTCTGATTCTTTCCGAGCGTTCTCGAGAATACTCGACGCTGAAATTTTTGCACCATTTATTGCTTTATCATGACGTGACTTTGCAATAACAAATCCTAAACCAAGACCGACAATCAAACCGACGATAGCGAGGAGAATATTTAAAACCATATTTCCACCTCCATACTATCTTTTTGTTAATTCATATCTTGTAGTTTTTTGATAAACTAAAATCAATTATCAATATGCCTACTTGCATATTTGTGCATACACACAATTTTATTCTAATGTTTGTCGCGAAAGGTGTCAACTTAAAAAAGCCCTTTCTTTTGGAAAGGGCAGCAAATATTAGACAACGTCACATTTTTAGGTTTCCGCCATCACAAATTGTTTAAATTTTAGAACAAACGCCGCATAGTCTGCTGTTTGACTAAGCTGCTTGATGTGGATGGGTTCGGACATGGACAACAGTCTATTTAACAATTTAGTTCTAAACAAAAAAAGACAACACCTGTCCTGTTCAGTAAGTGTTGTCCTTCTTCTTAACGAGTCGTATTCACTCGTTATTTATTCATCTAAGGGTAATTCTTCTTGACCTTCTGCTTCTTCTGTAATGGTTGAACCGTCACCGATGCCATATGCATCACGGACCAATTTAGACACTTCTGCCATCATTTCAGGATGATCCGCCATGTATTGTTTAGCATTTTCACGGCCTTGGCCAATTCGTTCTTCTTTGTAGCCATACCAAGCACCACTTTTACTGATAAGGTCTTTTTCCACAGCCATATCTAGTAATTCGCCTTCTTGGGAAATCCCTTGGCCATACATGATATCAACTTCTGCCACTTTAAATGGTGGCGCCACTTTGTTTTTAACGACTTTAATTTTTGTGCGGTTACCGACGATGTCTGTTCCTTGTTTTAACTGTTCTGCACGACGGACTTCTAGACGAACCGTTGCGTAGAATTTCAATGCACGTCCACCAGGAGTTGTTTCAGGATTTCCGAACATCACGCCAACTTTTTCACGAATTTGGTTAATGAAAATAGCAATTGTTTTTGTCTTATTAATTGAGCCTGATAATTTACGTAGTGCTTGAGACATTAGTCGAGCTTGTAAGCCGACATGGCTCGCTCCCATCTCACCATCAATCTCTGCACGAGGAACTAACGCAGCAACCGAGTCGATGACAACGATGTCAATCGCACCACTTGAAACTAAGGCATCGGCAATCTCTAAGCCTTGCTCGCCCGTATCTGGTTGAGATAAAAGTAATTCATCAATGTTAACGCCTAGTTTCTCCGCATATTGAGGATCCAATGCATGCTCAGCATCGATAAAAGCGGCTGTTCCACCATTTCGTTGCACTTCTGCAATTGCGTGTAAAGAAACAGTTGTTTTACCTGAACTCTCAGGACCATATACTTCAATAATTCGGCCACGTGGATACCCACCTACGCCCAATGCAACATCTAACGCTAAAGAACCACTAGGGATAGTTGAAATTTTTTGATCAGCTTTTTCGCCTAATTTCATAATAGAGCCTTTCCCAAAGTTCTTTTCAATTTTTTTCAGTGCGGCATCTAAAGCCACTTTACGATCATCTGCCAATGGATAATCCTCCTTTAATTTATATAAACTTATTTTTCATTTCCTGTTAGTAGGTCTATCATATCTCTTTTGTACCAAAAAAGCAAGAAAAAACCGAACAAACATTCGCATATTTATTTTTTATTAATGATTCGGCGCCGCAAAAGATCTAATCCTCGCATAACCGCACTCTGTCTAATATAATTTCGGTCACGGTTAAAATGGAAACATTCTGCAACGGTTGGTTGGCCTTCTTCCGCCAGCCCAATCCAAACAGTGCCTGTCGGTTGACCTTCGATTGGGTCACCAGCGACCCCAGTAAATGATAAACCATAGTTAGATTTAGCTAACTGACGCGCTTTCTCTGCCATTTCTTTGGCACACGCTTCACTTACCGTGCCATGTTCTTCTAAAAGTTCATGAGAAATTCCTAAAAAGTTCTCTTTTGTTTCTTGCGAATACGTCACGAAGCCTCCCTTAAAAATCTTCGAAGCACCCGCAATTTCCCCCAGTGTACTTTGGAATAGGCCAGCGGTGAGGCTCTCAGCAGCCGTGACGGTTTGTCCGTTTTGTAATAACAAATCCACTGTTACCTTGGCTAAACTATTGTCATCCCCATACCCATAAAAATAGTCTCCCACTTTAGCTAAAACCTTTTCTTCCGTCGCTGTTAATAATTCTTCGCCAGCTACTAAGTCTTTTGTTTTAACTGTTAAACGAAGTGTCACTTCATTAGGCTTAGCATAAGGCGCAATGGTTGGATTCGTTTGGTGCGCAATCAACGATTGAATCTCGGTCACCAGCTGTGATTCACCAATGCCATAAAAACGCAAGACTCTTGAAATCAATTGTTCTTCTTGTGGAAACGCATTAATCAATAAAGGTCGTGCCGCTTGTTGAAACATCGGAATTAATTCATTGGGCGGCCCTGGTAAGAGCAAATAGCTTGTTGTGCCTTCTGTTACGAAAGAACCAACCGCTAATCCTGTCGGGTTTTGAAGAACTTGTCCACCTTCAATGGCTAACACTTGTCGTAGATTATTTTCCGTCATTGGCCGCTTAGACTGTTGGAAAAACTGGTGTAAGCGGTTCAATCCTTCTTGATCTTCTACTAATGATTTATGGAGATGTTGTGCGACAACTTGCTTGGTTAAATCGTCTTCTGTAGGTCCTAGCCCTCCACAAAGGACAATTAAATCACTTCTTTGTTCTGCTTCTGTTAGTAGCGTTTCTAAGCGGCCGCCGTTATCGCCAACAACGGTCTGATAGTAAACATCGATGCCTAGCGCAGCTAACTCTTCTGATAAAAAGGTGGCGTTGGTATTCACTACTTGTCCCAGTAATAACTCTGTTCCGACTGCAATGATTTCTGCTTTCATTGATTTCCCCTTCTCTAATAACATACGTAGTTAAACTCACTTTCCATTTTAGCACAACAAAATTTTTACAAAAGAATTTGAGCTCCAGGAAATAATTTTTTTATCAGGAAATTTATTAATTATTACGAAAAAAATGTTCATTTTCTCACAATACATTGTATAATAACGTTATATCGAAAGGAGAGAAATGAATGAGTGTAGTATTAGGACTTTTGGGTCTATTAGGGTTACTTGTCAGCGGGGGACTGACTATCAAAGCATTAATTAAGAAACAACCGAAAAAACAATATGGCTATGCCGCGTTAGCAAGTGCCGCTCTATTTATTGGTGGGGTTGCCACGACAGATTCTTCCCCAACGCTTTCACTTGATGCAGAGAGTGTTGAAACCGATGCCAATGGCTCAGCCACCATCAAAGGCGAATACGACGGCAACAGCAAACTAACGGCCAATGGCAAGGAAGTAAAAACGAAAGACAAAACGTTTGCTTACAAAGTAAAACTGTCCGATGAAAAAACGCAAAAAATCACTTTTGTTGCTGAGAAGAAAGATACCAAAGTTGAAAAATCAGTCGAAGTCACACCGTCAAAAGAATTTATTGCGAGCATCACAGATTCCGAGCAAGAATTGGCCAAAACAGAAAAAGCCTTAGCTCACGCTGAAAAACAACCTTCTCAGAAAAACTATGATGAAGCCGCAACCTTAGTATCTTCATTAAGTCAAGAATACGAGGAATACAATGATCGCCTTGAAAAAATCAAAGAAGCAGTACCTGTTGATGAAGCAGTTACAACTGCTGAAAAATCTAAAAGTAAAAGCGATTATCAAGCAGCTGAAAAATTAGTAGCTGCTGCCCCAGTTGGCAAAGAAGGATTTCAACAACGATTAACGACTGTTCAAACCGCTATCGCTGAAAAAGAAAAAAATGAACAATTAGTCGCCAGTGCAACTGCCGCTGTTGAAAAAGCTGAACAAGAACCAACTAATGAAGCTTACTATAATGAAGCGATCAAACAAATTGACGCTTTAAACTCCCCAAATCAAGCTTTAACAAAACGGGTAGCCGTTGTTAAAACTCAATTAGATGCCCACAAAGAAAAACAACGAAAAGAAGCAGAAGCTCAGAAACTAGCCGCTGAAAAAGCGCAAAAAGAACAAGCCGAAGCGGCAGCAAAAGCGCAAGCTGAAGCAGAGGCGCAACAAGCCGCACAGGCGCCGGCGGAAGTCGAGACTGCTGCTGCAAATGCTGGTCCAGAAACAAGCGCAACTGTTCTTGTGACACCAACTGGCAGTAAATACCATGCACGCAAATGTGGAAATGGAACCTATACGGCAACTACGTTGGCAGATGCCCAAGCAAGAGGCTTAACACCTTGTTCTAAATGTTATTAATTTTTGTGTAAATAAAGAAAGAAGCGAGAGATAAAACATTTTATCTCTCACTTCTTTCTTTATTTATGATTTTTTTCTTTTATTGATACACACTAATTCGTTGATTTGGGTGTGCATTACTTTCCACTTCATCTAACATGGCAACGGCGTAGTCTGCGTAACTAATGTAGCTGTCACCTTGACTATTGGTTGTTAATTCTTCGCCAGCGACTTCATAATGGCCTGTCGCAGGACCTTCAGCATCAAACATGGCTGCAGGACTAATATAGGTCCAGTGGATGTTTTGAGCTTCTTTCAATAAGTTTAGAGCTTCGCCCATCGCCGAAGCTAATGGCTGAATTTCTGCTGGGAATGATGGTGTATCTTTTAATTGAGTTGTGTGTTCTGGGTCCACATACAAGGTTCCAGCGCCCCCAACGACAAACAAGCGCGTTTTTTGATTGGTTAAAATCTCAATCAAATGCTGGGTAGATTTGGGGAAATCTTGCACATCAGGGAATCCTAAGGCACTAATTAATACATCAAACGCTTGAATATCTTCTGTTGTTAATTGATAAACATCTTTTTCAATGGTCGGTGTGCCATCTGTTATTTTTGAGGCATTACGAACGATGGCTGTCACGTCCATCCCGCGACGTTTAGCTTCTGCTAAAAGTAATTGTCCTTCTTTTCCTGTTGCTCCTAATACTGCTACTTTCATGTAAATCATCCTTTCATTTTTAAATAGAACTAAAATAGTTACATTTAATACTTTAAAAGTAGAGAGATTACTTATCTCTCTTAACTTCTATTTCATGAATCACATCTGCTAAGGTGATGCTTTTCAATTCTTCTTCCATTTTTTGTTGCACTTTAGTAAATTCAGTTTCTAGTACCGATTGGATATTTGCCCCAACGGAACAGTTTGGATTAGGATTTTGATGAATATTGAAAATCTCTCGTTCCAATTCAACCGCTGTATAAATTTCATACAGTGAGATCTCTTCTGGTTTCTTTAATAAGGTATTTTTATTGGCTCCACGCATGGAATGAATCAAGCCGGCTTTTTTTAACTGGCTCATTAGTCGTCGAACAACGACTGGATTCGTATTCACGCTCGAAGCAATGTATTCAGAAGTCACTTGTTCTTGAGGACCTGTTTCAATCAAACTTAAAATATGAATCGCAACACTTAATTTCGTTGACATGGCCATGTCTAATCACTCCAAACTAAATGTAACGTTATTTGTTACATTTACAGAATACGCTGTTTCGTTTTATTTGTCAATGAGAAACCTCTGACTATTCAAAATAAAAATCAGTTGTTGAAACAACACGGGCCCCAAACGGCATTAACGCTAATTTCGCCAATTTAAAGGACTGTTGCCCAAACGGAATACCGATGATTGTCAGACAAAGCAACAAGCCACTAATACAATGCCCAATTGCTAATGGTAGTCCACTGATAATCAGCCAAATAATATTTACCACCAAAGATACGCCGCTATCACTATACACGACTCGCTTTTTAAACGGCCAAAAGCTCAACCCCGCTAATTTAAAACATTGTAAACCAATCGGAATACCGATAATTGTAATACACCAAATCACGCCTGCGAATAGCCAAGATAAGCCACCAAAAAAGCCGCCAAAGATGAACCATAAAATATTGCCAAGTGTTTTCATTCTTGTTCCTCTACTTTCCTCATTAAAAATTATGTATGTGAGTAAGTATACCACGAAAGCTTCTTTTTGTTTCAAACAATATTGTAAGGTCGCTGACTCGTTAAAAGACGAAGACGCTGTTTCATGATACAATGAAGAAACTAACGATAAAGGAGCAGACTTCATGGACTTACATTTAACCGTTGATCTAAAAAAAACAAAGACACTCATTGATTTAGCCGATCAGGCCCACTTAATCATTGAACAAACAACTAAATTACCGAAAAAAGAGGCAGCGATTCTTTTCTTGCTAAGAGATAACCAACTAGTTGCTTTAGGACTTGCTGAAGAAAAAGCTACATATAAAGAAGTTTCTTTTGATCACTCGATTTTATTGAAACCGACTTGGGACACAGAACTTGCCTATTTAGCGCAAGCTTTCCTAGATGATGCGAAAGAAAGTGGTTTAACATTGGAAGCAACCCCAACGACAGTCAAAATTCCGAAAAGTGCGGTAGCGACAGTGACTAACTATAAAGAAACAGTCACCTTTATCTTGGAACGTTTTGGCTACTCTCTGTTTAAAAAACCGGCGCCGAAGAAAGCCAGACCAGCCAAAGCACGCCACAAATGGACAAAAGAAGTCAGCCAAATTCCTTTTTATATTGATACTCGACAAAGCAAAGCAACTGTTTTTTGGCAAAAGCGCAATGAAATGCTTATTAAAGCTGGCGCGACAATGATGCCCGAAGCCCCTTTAAATAAAGACGGGTCTGTCGGTTTCTCCGCTAGATTTGGTGAAAAACTTCGTGATGAACGCAAGGGCCAATTTAAAGACTTTGTCACAACGGAAGATATCGTCTTAAAAAGCGTTAATGAAGTCGGCTTGTTTCTCTATTTTGCTGGAACAAACAGCTGGTTAGAGCTAGTTGATGAGAACGGCAAAACCTTAAATGAATGGACTGTGGTGGAATAAACCTTATAAAAAATGTCGCACCTGATTTTTATGATTCAGGCGCGACATTTTTTTAATTTAAATAACTTTTTGCTATCGCTTGATACTTATCAATCATATCTAAATAATTATCAATTTCGACATATTCGTCGACTTGGTGTGCAGTAGTGGTCACACCTGGTCCAAAGACAACGCAATCAAATGTATTGTCTGATTTAGTAAATTCAGCTAAGTCTGTGGTCCCAGCGCTTGTCACTAATGGTAATGGTTGATCAAATTGGGCTTGAATGGCTTGAATTAACGCAGAATCTTTCTCAGCTTTTACAGGAATTTTATTGTAATCAATCGTTAATTCTAACTGATGTTTTTCTTTTTTGTTCAATTCATCGACAATTTTTTGTAATAATGCAATGACTTGGTCGTTGCTGAATTCTGGAATTGAACGGATATTCCCTTGCAAGGCTGCTTGACCTGGAATACTGTTCACTTGTGTGCCACCTTTAATGACGGTTACATTGTGAATCGTTCGACCTAATTCAGGATTTTCATAGTTTGCTGTGACTTCCGCCATTTGTTGGTTTGCTTCTGTAATAAATTCGTTCAAATTATTAATCGCGTTAATGCCTTCTTCTGGCATCGAACTGTGGGCTTCTTTTCCGTGTGACACAACAGAATAGTTAATTGAACCCATGTGCGCATACATCAAGTTATAATTGGTTGGTTCTCCAATGACTAAGGCACTTAAATCATCCGCATAGCCTTTTTCAGTTAATTGGCCAGCGCCTAGCTCGCCGACTTCTTCACCAACTGTACCTAAAAATTTAACCGCTCCATTTAATGGAACTTCCTTTTCTTTTAATTCAATCATTGCTAAAACCATTGCGACTAAGCCGCTTTTCATGTCCGTTGCGCCACGGCCATACAATTTATTTCCTTCAATATGGGCCGCAAATGGCGGGAAAGTCCATTGACTTTCGTCCCCTTCAGAAACCACGTCCATGTGGCCACTAAACCCTAAGACTTTTTCTCGGTTTTCACCTAAATAAGCAACCAAACTACTACGATTTGGTGCATAAGAAACAAGTTCAGAAGGGATCTCATATTTTTTCAAAAGATTTTGTAAATAGATTGCCACTTCTTCTTCGTTTCCATTTACAGATTTAATTTTAACCACATCTTGTAAAATACTAATTTTTTCTGATTTTTCCATTGCCATTCGCCCTTTCTTGTTATGCTTAATTCTAGTGTACGCTTCTCTCAGTAAAACCGCAACTGACTTGGTTAGGTCAGTAAAAAACACGCGACATTTCTTAAAACTGTCGCGTGTTTTTTGCTGAGTTTATTTTAAATAATTAGGCGCTGCCAATTCATTCTCAATGACTTGATTAGGAATCACAAATTCAGGGGTGCCCATATAGTAAGGCGCAATCTCTCCTTGAGGAAACACAATCACTAATTGGTGTTTTTCATTGATATAGAAAGGTTGGTCCTTTTTAATTTTTTTGAAGGGTTGAACATCACTGGGGGCATCCTCTTTTTCGGACCAGTATATTTTATTGCTATCGTTCTTCATTTGGTCTGATATTTGTTGTTTAATTTCACTACTAATGACATCAATGTAAAAATCATTTTTAAAAATTAAGGGGAGTGAAACGACAACATTGGCTCGTTTATCGATGGTGTCATATTTTGTTGTCGTCGCAGAACTGCCTTTAATTTCTGTGAAGGTTCGTTTGACCACTAGGAAGCGACGGTCGTCCACGACTTTTTCATAATCTCCAGTGACTGAAACACGAGAACCATCAAACAATTGCCCTTTGACTTGTTGAAATTCTGTTTGGGCTTCTTTCAAGTATTTTTTGTTGAGCGTGTCGGCTACTGAAGATTCTTGGGATGTTTGGATTTTAGGGACATCGATGTTTACTTCACTTTCCTGTTTTTTCGCTGTCAACGTTTTGATGGTGACTAATTGAACAATTTTATCTAACACAGGAATGTTGCGGGCTGCTTCACTAAAACCTGGAAACAAATTGACTGATAAGACAAAGCCACAAGCCACCACTAAACTACTTTGCAGTGAGCGGTTTCTAAAACGAAGCCAGGTGTACCGCTTTTTCTCTTTATGAAAACGCGCTTTGACTTCCGCTTGTAGATCCGTTGGCAACGGTTGTTGGCGGTATTCTTTTGAAAAGTTTTT
Source organism: Enterococcus sp. DIV1316a (assembly GCF_050536915.1). Taxonomy (NCBI): domain Bacteria; kingdom Bacillati; phylum Bacillota; class Bacilli; order Lactobacillales; family Enterococcaceae; genus Enterococcus; species Enterococcus sp. DIV1316a. The sequence goes on from NZ_CP172913.1 coordinate 2,570,639, forward strand.
AACAACGCTTTTTACAAAATCTTCCATTATTTTTTCGCTTCCTTTCTTTTACTAATTCAATAGACTTCGGAGTTCATTCAAACTGCGGTACATCTTCGTTTTAATCGTGTTTTCGTTAATATCCAGGATCAAGGCGATTTCTTTTAGCGTAAATCCTTCAAAAAATTTTAATAGAATAATTTCACGATTGGGACTATCTAATTGATTAATAATTTCTTCAATTTCTAAAAAACTGCGTTGGGGATTATTTAAAAGAGCTAACACATGTTCATCTTTTTCAATATGAACAGCTTCTCGTTTCTTTTTACGCCAATAATCTGTCGCTACAGAAAGCAGAATTCGAAAGAACCACGCTTCAAAATCCTTAATATCGGGTCCTTTTTGGATGGCCTTCAGTGCCTTTTCAAAGCTTTCTTGAATCACATCCAAGGCATCTTCTTTCGAATGTGTATAGTTAAAGGCAATGCGATACATTTTTTCATATTTGGTATCCACAAGCGTTTCTAACGCGCGAATTTGTTTTTTTCTTTTCCAACCATCGAAAACCATCGATTTCTGGAACCTCCTTTCCTGTACACTTATATAGACGAATCACAAGCATAAAAAGTTTCAACTTTTTTATTATTTTTAATTTTTATATTCTAAAAGAAAAAGCGTGGTACAAAAATCACTTTGGATTTTTGCTCCACGCTCAAAATCTGATAAACGGCGGGAACAGAACCAGCTCCTTCGGAAATAAGCCGAAATTATCCAAAAATTAAAGAACAATTTCCGGAAATTTCTTCTTATTTCTCGGAGCTAAGCGGTGCTGTCCCGACCTTGTTTTCTTCTCCCGAGTGCGGTCTTAGTGCACTCAGCGTTTTAATAAAATGCGACCAATCAACAGGACGTGGTGGCGCTAGCCAAATAATTTGAGTAATCTCAGGCCAATCGACAAAATGAATATCCGATAAAATTAATTGTACACTTTCATCTACATGTGCTTTGAAAATGATATTCCATTCCGTAATTTTTTCAATATTTTTTTGTATCATACGATTATAGGCTTCACCAAAGGAAAAGTCGACACACAATGTAATCGGAGCCAAAACTTTTTTCAATGGTAACGCATCCACCATTAACAACAGATACCGATAAAATAAAAACTGTCTGGCATCCCAAACAGCGGGATTCGTTTTTTGTTCTTGAATAAATTGTCGACTAGCAGAAAAATACTCTGTATACGTTTCTGCAAAGTAGGTTATATCCATTTTGCGATAACTATAGTTTGCTTCTATTGGAAAATGGAACAATTTAAAATGTACGATTGTTACTTTTTGTTCAAAACCTTGCAGGACTTCCTCAGAAAGCTGAAATTGTATTTTTAAATAGCTTAACAAGTCACGATTCAATTGTTGAATTTCTGCAAATCTTTGGCAAAGTGCTGCTGAAGCTACTTGAAGCCACTCTTCAGCAATTAAAAATAAGAGTAAATAATTGCCTTCGTTTGTTCGTTGTGGTTCTGGGTCTTGAAGACTCTCTAACCAATTGAAAACATTCTGCTGATTGTCACCGGCTAATTGTTTTAACACTTGCGAATCTACTTTTTTCTCTACATAAAACTGTTGCTGCGTTCGTACTAAAGAAACCGCCAAAAAATGAAAACATTTAGCTTGTGCATAGCCCGCACGCTGATTAAGATGTACCTTCTCAGAAAAAAATAGCTCAAAGTTCCGAATCTGCTCTAAAACTTTTTTACCGTACAATGAAAAATCACGTTGGTATAATTGTAAAAAAACCAGTGTTGTGACTTCGCGTAAATTGGTTTCATTTCCCACCAAGTGAAATTCTTTATTAATTGTAATTTGATAATTTTCCAGCATTTTCTTTAATTCCTTGAACTCCTTATAAGCCAATGTGTGACTAACAAAGTGTTCTAAAGCAAACTCATTTACAGAATCAAAACGCTGAAAAAAGAAATCTTGAAACATAGCAAAACGTAACGACTCTTTAATATAGCAATCAATCAAAGTAGCGGAAGTTTCCGTTCCTGATTCATTAAGCGTTAAGAAAATACCATCGCTCACAATTTGAAAATCCTCTGATAAACCAAATTCAATAAAATCGGCATTTAATTCAGCGACCGTTTTGTTCACGATAAATTCAGATAATTCTAACTCCTGCATTACGGTTTCTTTTGACTCTGTTAACATCGGTGCATTTTCCAGTAACTGAAATAAGGCGATTTTTCTTTTATCCACTTTATTTAAAAACATCATCAATATCATAGACTTCTCTCACATCCATTTTTTTCCCATACAATCCATTTCCTGAAAGAAAGTACCCAACCGCTGCTAAATAGCTTTCAGATTCTTCATCGCCGCCTGCACCAAGTCCGTTAGGAAAGACAAAATCTTTATTCACTTGTAAGGGATGAGCCGTTGTTTCTTTTGTTTGTTTCTTTTTTTCTTTTGACATTGCCGGTTTCTCCACAGGTTTGTCTTTTTTCTTGGGTGAAGGCTTTTTTTCTTCAGAAGGAACCGTAGTTTTTTGATCTTCCGGAGGGGTTGGCGCAGGTTGTTCCGGTTCTGACTTTTCCTGAGGGGTGATTGATTCTGGTTTTGGTTGAATTTCTTCCGTTGGTTCTAAGGGATTATAAATAGGTGTCGCCAATGTTTGAATTGGTTCTATTTCGACAGCCGTAAAAATTAGCAAAGAACTAAATAAAAAAAGATACTTTTTTCTCATGGCTTCTCACTCTCTCTACCTCTACTTTATGGGAAGCAATTCCTTGTAAAAGTACCTTTACTTTTACAAGGAAAACCCTTTTTGTCAATAGATAGCCCTTTTTATTACTCAGATTGTTGTTCTTCCTCTTTTTTCTTTTTACGATACAAGAAGAAAATCAATAAGAGCAGCGCTAGAATGATGAATGCAATCAGTAGATACAACCACCAATTGGTTCCTTTAATGGTTACGTCTTTTTCATTTAATTCTTTAGCGACGTCCCCAGAAATAGTAAATTCTTTTGTAAATTCCCATTTGTACAGGTACCGTTCTTCACCATTGGCGCCTTTGACTTGATAGGTGCCCTTTTCATCTTTTACACCATAGGCCGTTGATTTCAAGACATATTTTCCTGGCGTTAATCGTTCCCCTTTTAAAGAAATTGGGTAACTAAAGTTAGAGTTTGGCGCCACTTGCATATCCTCAGTATCGGATTGGTAAAGCGTTTCGCCTCCTTTTGAAACAGTGTTGATTAAATGTAATTGGTTTAAATAGGCCGCTTGTGGGTTTTGTAAAGAAACATTGATGACGTTTCGCGCGTTGACTTGGCCTGGTTTAACCCCCAGTAATTTTAAATCTGGTTGAACCTTTGTCTCATTTTGCTGAAGAATAATAGCCACAACATAGGAGTATTCATTATTAATAGCTAACCCTTTTGATTGATCCGCAGAAGTCGTGGTTTCTTTCTTTTTCTCTTTGAGTGTTATACCGCCAGCCATCACGCCATCAAAAGAATCTTTAGGCATCGTGATGGTTAAAGGTAAGGTCTTTTGGGAATGCTTCGGCAAGATGATTTCTTTCGGTGCTTCCACATAATCTTTTAAGTTAAAGCGTAAAGTTTTGTCAGGTTTGATCCCGTTTTGGCCATATTCTACTACGCCATTTAAATTCGTTGTCGCTGAGTTCACTGTATTTTCAATGGTAATGTCTTCATCTGTATCATTACGTAACTGAATTTCTACGGTTTGTTTGGCACCAGGCGCCATTTTTAAGTCAAAGTAGGTTTTTGATTTGTCCACTTGATTTTCGGGAATTGTTGGTGTGACCGCAAAATTAAATTCAGAAGCGTGCGCCTCCACGCCAATCCAGCCAAATAACATACAAGCGATTACCGTTGCATATACTTTCCATCTGTTCATATTCATTCTCCTATGTCTGTCATTCTTTGTTGTATTATAAGCACCAAAAGACCGAAAGATAAGCCAAAAATTTTTGACTTATATCCCGATCTTGCGTGTATGCTGTCGTTCTTAGTTTCCTGTGTTAGCAGGTGTATCTGTCAAAGTCCAAGTAAAAGTTGTCGTGTATTTTTTCGCATATTTTGTGGTTGAACCAGGTACTTCTAAGGAAATACTTGTTTTAGCGGTATCTACACTATCGCCCCAGCTCATTAAGTACGTACCCGCACCTTCTTTATCGCCAGCAGCCATGACCACTGATTCAGCCCCAGTTGGGTTTAATTCAATCGTAGCTGGCGCTGTCGTTGGTTTTGCAGATTGTGAAGCTGAAACCACGCGTCCGTTGCTTAAAGTTACTTTGGCCGCTGTTAGTTCTTGGTTGGCTTCAGTTTTGAATTGACCATTTTGTTTTACTTTTAACGTCCAACCTGTTTCAGTCCCACGATTATCTGAGACTTGAACAAAGTTCGGGCCTTCTTGGTCGGCACCAGCATTATCTTTGTATTTTTGTGTTTCTGCATAGTAGGTCATATTTTTTGAGGTAATCGTTTGTTCCCCAAAAGATAAGCTAGATGCATAGTCAATGGATAACGGACCTGCTGTCCCTGGCTTAGGCCCTGTCGGATCAGTTGGATCAACTGGCGTAATTGGTTTATCCGGATCTGGATTCGTCGGATCAACTGGATTCGTTGGGTTCGTATTTGGTGCAAATTGAATCGCTCCGTTTGTTTGGTATTCACCACCGTCGACTGCTAATGCACTCATTGGTACAAGTGCCAATGCGCCTAAAGTTGTGGTTGCCATCAATGTCATTACTTTTGTCTTTTTCATTTATTTCCCTCCATTATTTACTGGTACATCTGAAAGTAGCCAAGTCAATGTTGTTTTATATTGTACTGCATCCTTAGGGGTTTTCCCGGGAACAGTTAGTGAGATTGCCCGTGTGATCGTGGCATTTACTTGCTGTCCTTGTTGATTTTTTTCGGTCACTTTTTCTGCTTGCCCCCACAGCGTGATCCACGTTCCGGCGCCGGTCTTTTCTGGGGCTTGCATGACAACAGTTTCTGCGCCCGCAGCATCTAATTGAATGTTTGCGGTAGCAGTTGGCGGCAATACGTCCGTCGCATTTGAGCGCACACTGGGCTCAGTAAAGGCAACGATGGCGCCTGTTAATTCTTTGTGTAATGTTTCTGCATTACGAAATTGACCATTTTGTTTCACTTTTAAAACCCAGCCAGCATTGGTTCCCCGTAAATCACTTACTTGTACATAATTAGCAGTTGCCAATTCACTTGCTGAACCATCTGGATTTTTATAGGTTTGCGCTCTGGCAAAATACGTTTGATCCTTATTCGATATCTCATTACTCCCAAAATCCAAACTTGAGGCATAATCGATGGAAAGTGGCCCAGGGGTACCTGGATTAGGTCCATCAGGATTCGTTGGATCGACTGGTCGAACTGGTTTTTCTGGATCGGGATTTTCTGGATTTACTGGATCCGTCCCATCTGTGCTTGGGGTAAAAACAATCGACTGTTCGCTATCAAAAACGACCGTCGCCGCTTCAGCAGGAACAGTGGCGCCAAGCAACATTGTTCCGAATAACAAGGAGTAGACGACTGTTTTTTTCATTTACTTAGCCTCCAACATTCGTTGGTACAGATTTCAATGTCCATGTTAAGGTCGTACGATATTCTTTTGCTAATTTAATCGCTTTACCTGGGACATTTAATTTCACGGCAGTAGCACCTTCTGTCGCATCTTTCCCAAAACGATAGACCCAAGTCCCCATTCCTTTGCCATCTTCTGCTTTGACTAATTCTACTTCTGTTCCAGGAACAAAGGTATGTGCTGCTGTTGGTGTTGGCGCGTATGCGGCATCAACAATCGATGTCACACCTGCATTGGCAATCGATAAAGCGGCCCCCACTAATTCTTCATTTTGGGCTGTTTTGAATTGCGCATTTTGTACAGCGCTTAACGTCCAGCCTTCTTGTGTCCCACGTTTATCCGTTACCTGAACATAGTTGGGACCTGTTGTTCCATCTTTAAATGTTTGAATTTGTGCGTAATAATCTTTCGTATCGGAAGTGATTTTTTGGGCGCCAAATTGAAAGCTTGAAGCATAGTCAATTGATAAGGGGCCTGCAGTCCCTGGTTTTGGTCCAGTTGGGTCAGTTGGATCTTCTGGTTCAACTTTTTCATCTGGATTGGTTGGGTTAACTGGCTTCGTTGGATCTGTATCTGGTTCAAATGTAATGGCGCCATTACTTGTATAGTTCACGTTAATGTCTTCCGCAAATGCTTGTTGTGTCGCTAGGACACCGCTAAATCCTACAATCCCTACTACTGCTAATACTGTTTTTTTCATCTTCTCTTCTCCTTTTAATAAATAATATACCTATAGTGATAAGGCTGATTCCCAAATAAATAAATGGTGCTTGATTGGTGGTACCTGTCGCTGGTAATCTTCCTTGTCGCGACCCATATACGCCAGAAGAAAGGACGGATGAAGCGCCTCCGTCAGCTGGCTTGGTGGGTTCGGTCGTTGTGGAAGAATTACTAGTCGCTGTTGTCGACTCTTCTGTGGGATATTCATACGTTCCATAAAAGGAGACAACACCACTATTTTCATAAGCTGCTTCCCCAAACGCAGTGTCTGAATGACAGAAGCTGAAAAGACCTAAAAAACAACTAAGCAAAAGGTATTTTTTCATCTCACTTCTCTCCTCCTTGTTATGGTGCCATGACTAATGACCATGACAATGTCCCTTTGAATTCGCCAACTTTTTGTTTCTCGACTGGCACAGATAGTTTAAGTCCCCGTTGGTTTGCCGCACCCCAACCTTGGTTAATTGTATAACTACCTGAACCGGAGCCTTCATTTTCTGTAACAACCGTATCTCCCTTATTGAGTAAAAATTCTCCTTTGTCTGTAACCAATGACAAATCTTCCAATTGATCTGTGCCGTTCGTTAAGGGATTCGTTACCTGAACATTCAGTTTCCAAGGCGTACTTTCTGTCCCGCGTGTGTCTTGAACGACTAAATCATCTGAAAGAGTTGGCCAGTAAACTTCTGGCTTGGCAGAAATTTTTTGTTTGCCAAAATCAATTGTTTTAGGTACTTTTTCTAACGTTAATTCACCTGAAATAGACACATTGACTTTTTTATTTAACGTTTCACCAGCTTCTGTAAATTGATAATTGGCTGGCACCGTTTTGGCTAATTCTTCTGGTTTCGCTTGCTGAATGGCTTGGAAGGTTGCGGCATCAAGACTTGGTGTTTGATTGGCCCGACCATCTGCGAAAATCACCGTTGCTTGTGTCCATTGTGCCAACTCGTCTGAATTCGTTAAGCCATTTGCTTCTTTTAATTTCAAATGCGCACTTGTCGCATACAAAGCAAACGAACGATCTTTGGCAAGGACACTTTCATTTTTCACAACAACTAAATGAACCGTTTTGTTTTGCAAATTATCTCCTGACGTCCCTGCTTCTAATTGAATATCATGTGTCCGCGATACAGTTTTTTCTGCTAACGGCGCTTGAATTTGTGGTAAATCCGTCTCTTTTAATGAGGTCTTGAAAAACGGCCGACCTTTTGCGCCAAGCATTTCTATTACTTTATCAACAGTCGTTAGTTGCGCTGCCTCATCTTCTGTGACAATCACCGATTGCCCCGAAAGTTCCACTTTATTTGAAAATTGAACTTTCACCTGATAACTGTAGTTCATATTCGTCGCTTTCCATGAAAGCGGGGTGGTATCTTTTTGCTCTGGAATTTGCTCTATCGCGCTCCCAACTTCACTAGACTTAACCGTTCCTTGGTGCAACCAAGAACCTGTTACTTCGTCAGGAAGGAAGCTTAGGGTTGGTGTTAAAGCACTTGAGGTCGGAATCATCAAACGTCCTTTTTGAACTTTTTGTCCAGCTACTTCTGTGCCCCACGCTTGTAAGGTTAACGGCGCATTGCCAGCTTTGACCTCTTTTACATCATGAGAAATAGTACCTGCACCTGCCACAATTCCAGGCGTTTCCACTTCATAATCGATGATAGAGCCAGGAATTGCTATTCCATAGCCATTGGCGCCCTTGGTCACATCGTTATCGCCAATAAATGTTTTTCCAGTCGCTTTTTCAATCCCATGAAACGTTGTTGGCATAAGTTTTGTAGCATTATTGACCGTTGGATTAATCGTCAAGACCTGATAGGCTTTGACATTTCCAAACCAAGTCCCTGTGCTATCCACCAAAGCAGTTGTATCTGTCGTTGGTTTGATCCATAAAAGTTCATCTTTTGTTGGATCGACAGCTTCAAAATCCGCAATGTTTACTTTACCTGTACCAGGAATTGTTTCTAATGTTGCATGATCCTGAACCGTTAGTTTGCTAGCTGAAATTAAATTGGCCGTGTTGGTGATCCCAATTCCAGCGTTTTTAGATAGATGAATTGATCCGAATTCATTGTAAGTCGTACTGTGGTTCGCGGCAGTAGCAGAAACGCCATTTTTGATGTTCCCACCATTAGCCATTAATTTAATGCCATTGGTGACATTTAATTCCGTAAAGTTGACAACGCCTAAGCCTGTCGCATTCAGTGGTTCTGTTTGATAGTTATTGGTGCCGTCAACGTTCTCGCCAATGTTAATGACAACTTTCTGAGCATTTTTAGAAACAATGGTATTGGTGAAACTATCTGTTGCATTTCCACCAGATAATCCATTGATTGTTTTGGCACCTTGTAAATTTATCTCGACATCACGTAACAGCCCTGTCGTAGGGGCATTACCATAATTTGTTGCATATAAGTTACCAATACTTGAACCTGTTGCTTGAATATTCATAATAATTTTGCCACTTTTTGTATATGAGGACGTCCGCGCGCCATCTCCGTATATAGCTGCACCATTCAAAACATCTGAACCTGGTTTTGTATAGATATTTAGCGTAATTGTATTAGAATCATCTGTTCCTAAATTAGTTGTTCCGTTATAAGGAACACCTCCTGAAATAGACGTTCCCGAAGGCAATTTAAACTCGCGATTGTAGTTTCTTAAATCAATGGTCAAATTTGCGTTTCCTAACAAAGAACCAACATTTGTTATTCCGCCAGAAAAACCATTCGTTCCTTCACGAGGAGTACCAGAAAAGTCGCCACCGTAAACAATATTATTAGAATTTCCAGTAACAGTATGATCACTTGAAGCACCATAAGATGCTCCCATTGAGGCATTAATGACACCATCATAAACGGTTACTCCAACATTCCCGACAATTTTTTTATCATTCCAGCCACCACCAGATAAGAACCAGTCAACTTGACCATTCCTGACAGTTGCTTGGGCATTTCCATAAACTCGACCGCCTTCATAACCACTTCCTTCTAAGGTATCGACAATACCTCCATTCAATGTATTAGAGGTGTTCCCTTCAACAACGCCAGAAAATAAACCACCGTATGTTCGTCGAGCTACAGCATTATTAATTACTGTATTTGACTCACCGCGAATGTAGATAGTCCAAGCATCTCGGCCAATGACAAGACCACCGCCAGCAATATCAAAATCTTTCGCATTCGCTAAATTATTTCTACTAGAAGAATAATTCGTGTCAGTTGGACGACTTCCTTTATAAACCAAGCCATCGCCGCCAGCTGTGCCATCGCCTGTTTGTGTTCCAACTTCTATAGTTGCCTTACCTTCTACGTAACCACCTACACCAGCTGCGGTTGTTCGCCACAGATCCGCATTACCAAATGAACCTTTAACAAGATGTGAGTGAATATTTCCTAAAATTTTATAAGTTGCACTATCAAAAGCTAATTTTGCCCGTTGCTCTGATGTATAAGCATCATAGATACCTTCATTGGAAGCCCCTAGTGCTGCTTTTGATAATCGATCAGCTTCCGTTCCACTACCACCATCAAAATTACCTATACCGCCTTGAGCAGCTGTTGTTCCACCAATAACCGTATTTTCAATATTTCCTGTTATTGTGCCGTTATAACGATTGGCTCCAATAATACTTGGTCCATAGGTTGTATAATTACTTGCATCGAGGGTTGTGGAAATTGCATTTGTTCCACGATTTGTTCCAATATTCCCACGACCTGAACCACCAACATAAGGCCCTCTTGAACTCCAACCGCCATATCCAGATAATGAATTTTTAATGGTACCATTAATGTTTCCATAAAGTGCGCCACCATAGTAAGTGGACATCCTAAAAGAACTATTTGCTTCCGCTGCAATGTCTAACTCATTGGAAACACTCCCGGTCACAGAAATTGGGTTTGCTGCTGTACCAATTCCTGCACCATAATAATTAGAAAGAGCACCATTGATTCGTTTAACAGAAACGGTTACATTCCCATCGACTGTACCTAGATTTGCACCGCCTGATAGCGTATTGATTCCGGAGACCGTGTTATTAATGAGCAACGTTGGGTTTCCTTTTAAAGTTCCACCATTATTATTTCCGCCATAAAAATACCACGTACCTGAACCTGTGCTATTTACTGTAATCACAGGATTTCCTGTAACATCGCCTGAATCCGTTCCGCCAAACACAGAGAAACCATTCCCGATAGAACCACCATTCAAGGACAAACTATGACCGTTTAAATACATTTGTGATCCTGTGTAAGAAATATTTCTTAAAGTAATATCTGTACCGAAGTGAACAATTCCTAGTGCCAATGTTTTGGAACCTGTAGGTAAAGTTGTATCCATACTAATCGGATCCGCGCTGTTTCCAGTAATCACTAAATGATTGACCTTGCCTTGCAAGGCGTAAAAGGTCATATTACTTGCCGTAACGGTGTCAGGAATCACTTTAGCGGTGGTCGCCGCACTCGTCGTAATATTGTTTCCTATATAAAGAGTGAAATCGCCATTGTTCCCCTGTTGATACAAATCAAACAAGGCTTCTTTCAAGCCAGCCTCTGTCGATGCATATTCTTTGTACGCTGCTCCATCTCCTGCAGGACTTGGCACAACAATCACTTTTGTTTTATCCGCAGGGGCAATTGTGTCCGCAATGGACTGATCAACTGAAACAGCTCTGGCCATGCGTGTCAGTTTCTGTTTAAAGACAGCCGTAAGTTGTGTATCTTCTGAAAACTCTAATTGAAGAAGTTCTTCATTTGTATATGTTTTGCCTTGATAAGACCAGCCAACGAAAGTCGCATTTTCCTCACTATTCGCCCATTTTGGTAATTCTTCTGTCCGAAGTGGCTGATTTTTTTCTTTTACCACTTGATAACTTTTGGCATCATTTAGAAACAAAGCTTGATCCGTTGTTTCAAAGGTCAACGTGATTTGCTTCTGCTCTTCGCTTGGTTTTGTTTCTGTGGAAGAGGTGGTTACTTTTTCTGTGATAGCACTAGATTCCGTCATTGATGACTGTTCTATAGAATGTGCGCTGCTTTCTTTTGTTGCTTCACTTGTACTGGTTTCTGCTGTTTTTGGCTGTGTCTGCGTACGTTCTGTTTGTTGCTCCCCTTCAATCGCCCACGCTGAAACAGATAAAAATGGTTGTACAAGTAAACAAGTTGCCAATAAAACAGCGATTTTCTTTTTCATTAACTTCATCACTCCTCCCTCGAAGTAAACTTTCCACAACCAACCTATGGCTCAAGTATACGAAGTTTTCTTCTGATTTTTTTAAAGATATTTTCTTAATTTCAAAAAAAAAATTTATTTTTTAATTTTCTTTTTGTTAACTAAACGAATTTTTTGCTGTTTTTGTAAGATAAAAATGTTAATTTGTTCACAAAAATAACAAAAACGTTGTTTTTAACATTAAAATTAACAAACGAGTTCGTAGTATAGCACGGATTTTTTCTCATGTAAACATCATTAAATAAACATTTTTGTTTAATTTATACATATTTCTCAGCTAAAAAAATGACAAAAATAAATAAACAGAGGCCTTAGAAATATTTCTAAGGCCTCTGTTTATTTATACGTATTCACAAACTGGACTGTTTCTTGGTAACATTGTTTAGCTTCTTTTGTTTGATAGTCGAATTGATATTCGTGGGTGATCGTTGCTTTCTTATCTTTGAAAAAGAGAGCTGAAACTGGAACATTTAAAGTTTTTAACCGCTGAACCAAGGCTAGTCCTTGCTCTTGGAATGAAAAGCTATTGCCATCTGTTAGATACGTCGGGGGAAATTCTTTGGTGGCTTTATCCACTAAACTCACTTCTTGCAGTTCTGCACTCGTCTGCCAGTCTTTAGTGCCGAGCAAGGACCAAGCCACTGTTTTAACGAAAAATTTCATAAAACGATTATCACTTTGTTGGTTGGCCATTTGTTTCAAATCCACCGGACCACAATACGAGAGCGTGCCTTTTAAATGGCTAGCCGGCAATGCTGCAGTCATCCCTAGTTCTTTGGCATAGTTGGCATTGGTTTGAACTGTTGCATATTGTAGAGCAATCTGTGCACCCGCACTGTCCCCGCCAATAAAAAGCTTAGATAAATCTAACATGGGATATGCTTGTTTCTTTTCTAATAAAAATTGAACAAGTTCATCGACCTGCTGGAGCTGGCTTGGATAAGGTGCGTCTGGTGCTAATTCATAATTCATTGAAATAAAGGCAACTGAGGAATCAGCCACTAAACGTGTCGCAAACTCTTTCATCCCAGACTTATCTCCTCCCACATAGCCACCACCATGGACCCATAAAACGACTGGTACCGCTTGTTTTGACGTTTGGGGATAATACAAATCAAAGGTATTCTTTTTTCTTGAAGAAGGGTATGTTTGATTTTCTTGCAATTGAACATTGGGCAATGCTTTATCATAGGAAGCTGAATCTTTTATTTCAACTTCGCCTGCGAATAACTGGTTGATGACCCAAGCGCCTGGCTTAGGGGATAATTGAAAGGCGAGAAACACGCCTAAGCAAATAACCACAATGATTCCTAACAACCAAAGGATAAAACGTACGATTTTTCTTTTCACTCTATTCACCTGCTTTAATTTGTAGCAAAATTATAGCATGTTTTTTAGCCAAAGCGTTTATTTTGAAACAGCTTTTTTAGAATTTGATGTACTTTTATCATTTGAAATGCTTTCTTAAAAGCTGTAAAATGAACAAAATGACTTTAACCTTTAGGAGGTTGCCAAATGAAAGCTCTGATTTCCATTGATTATACGAATGATTTTGTCGCCACAGACGGAAAACTAACCACTGGTGCCGCTGGACAAGCTATTGAAACGGCCCTTGTTCAACAAACAAAGCACTATTTTGACAATGGCGATTTTGTGGTTTTTGCCATTGATGGGCATGACCCCCTAGATCGCTATCATCCTGAAAATAAACTTTTCCCGCCCCACAATGTCTTAGGAACTGACGGGCGTAATCTGTTTGGCTCGCTAGCTGATTTTTATCAAGCTCACAAAAATGAGGCAAGCGTTTATTGGATGGACAAACGGCACTATTCTGCTTTTAGTGGCACGGATTTGGACATTCGGTTACGAGAACGAGGAATTACAGAGCTTTGTTTAACTGGTGTTTGTACAGATATTTGCGTGTTGCATACGGCTGTTGATGCCTATAATTTAGGCTATCAATTAATGATTCCTGAACGCGCCGTTGCTAGTTTTGATGAACAAGGACACGAATGGGCGTTACGCCACTTTAAACAAACTTTAGGAGCAACCATTCTATAAAAAGACTGGTCAATCCTTCCACGCGCCCTATCTATACTCAAAAAATCGTGTAAACAACACAAAAGAGCCTGGGACAAAAATCACTTTGGATTTTTGTCCCAGGCTTAAAAATTGATAAACGGCGGGAACAGAATAAGCAGAGACTGCTAGCTGATAGAAATTAGCTACTCATAAAAAAGTGGGGAAGCCTACTTTTTTATAGACCAATGACCGTTGCAAAGAAAGGAACTACTAAAACAGTAACTACGCCAACCACTACGACAGAAATACTAGCCATAGCAGCCTCTGTTTCGCCCATTTCCATGCCAACTGCCACACCTAGGGCATGTCCGGCCGCACCTAAAGCTAAACCTTTGGCGATTGGATTGTTAATCTTAAACCATTTCAATGCAATTCGACCCAAGGCATAGGTTAGTACACCATTGAAGATTACGGTAAACGCCGTAATAGAAGCAATGCCGCCAACAGTTTGAGAAATAGGTACGGCAATCGCTGTTGTAGCTGCTTGTGGTAAGATTGAGGCCACTAAATGATTATCCATGCCAATCACTTTTCCTGCAAAATAAACAGCCACTAGCGAACCAAAAGAACCAATTGTTAACGCCGTTAAAATTTCTAACCAATATTTTTTCAACACGTCTCTCTTTTTATATAAAGGAATCGCAAACGCTACTGTCGCAGGTTCTAGAAAGAAGCTGATATATTTGCCACCTTCATTGTATTGCTCGTAACTAATTCCTGTTACTTTTAAAACGACAACGCCTAAAATCATCGCAACGAATAATGGCGTAAATAAGAAGAAACCTTTACTTTTTTTAAACAACCAAGTACCTATGCCAAATACAGCTAATGAAATAATAATGCCAACATACGGATTCATGCGCGAACCTCTCCTTTCGCTTTCTTCGTTGCTGCGGGTTCTTTTTCTTTTCGAGCATCTTTCATATGCAATAAAAAGGCGCCCGTCCAACCAGTCGTTGCTAGTAACGCTAATGTTGCTACTAAAATAACAAAAACAATTTGAACGCCAAATTGTTGCATAATCCCTAAAGAATTAACTAAGGAAATCCCTGAAGGAACAAATAAAAATGTAATAACCGTTGATAAGCTATTACCTAGCCCTTCCACTTGCTCCAATTTAACAACTTTTGTACATAAACCAATGAACAATAACACCATGCCAATTACTGAAGCAGGCATTGGTATTGGAGAAATGAACGCCAAGCCGTTGGCGATTAACATAATAATGGCAAAAACTGCTGCTTGTTGTAAAAATGAATATACTTTCTTTTCCATTCTTCTTCGCTCCCTTTTGTCTGTTTTCTATGGGTTAAGTATATAAAGAAAACGTTTTTTTAAGGGCTTTTTTTCATGAAATGCCAGAATTTCTTCACCAAATGCAAAAATCACCACTTGAAATGCATTCGACATTTCAAGTGGTGATTTTTTAACTTAAGCCAAGTTTTTCTTTAAATTCTTTGACGTATGAACGGCTAACAGGTACTTTTGAGCCGTTGGTTAAAATTACTTGCAACGTGTTATTAAACCACGGCTGGATTTCTTGAATTTTTGTTCGATTCAAGATGAAACTTCGGTGCGTTTTAATAAAGAGCGTGGCAGGTAATTTCTGTTCGATACTGTTGAGGGTCCCTGTCATCTTATAGACCTGTTGATCTACAAAAATGCTCAGTTGCCGTTCTTCGACAGAAACGAGGTAAATATCTTCTGGCGCCACAAGATAAATGCGGTCTTCCCCTTGAATAGGTATTGCTTCAGATTTTGGTCCTTTTTCGGCAGTGTTTTCTGGGACAGCTTGAGCCATTTCTTTCGATGCTTTTTCAATGACTTGTGTTATTTTTTCTTCTTCAAAAGGTTTCAAAATATAATCTTTTGCATTCACTTGAAAGGCCTTTAACGCATATTGATCATAGGCGGTTGCAAAGACCAAGTAGGGCGCTTTTTTAAGATGGGTTAATTTTTCCGCTAAATCAAACCCGCTTTCATCAGTCAAATGAATATCTAAAAATAACAGATCTGGCTTTTGATCCATCATCTCTTCCATTGCCTCCGCCACAGAATCCGCTTCTGCAACGCTCGTCACTTGCGGATGTTGGGAAACAAGATAGCTCAATTCTTCTCGTGCTAAGGGCTCATCATCAACGATTAATACGTGCATCTAATTCCTCCTGTTCCATCGGGATTTCTAAATGAACATGGCTCCCGCCTGTCTCTAAATTTTCAATTAAAAAACAACCTTCTGATCCATAAAGGTTCGCCATTCTGCGGGACAAGTTTTCCAGTGCCGTGCCGGTGCCTTTTTCCGAAGTCACTGTCGTCTTTCCTAATAGCAAGCGGCGTTCTTCAGGAATCCCTTGCCCATTGTCATACACATCCACATGTAATTTATGTTGTTTTGCTTTGACCACTACCCGAACTTGATTGTTCTCCTTCCGGCTGCCAAATGCATGCTTGATGGTATTTTCCACTAACACCTGAATCGCATACGGCGGTACTTTTTCTGAAGCAACCGCTTCTTCCACGTCAAATGTTACTTGATAACGATTCGGAAACCGTGCTTGTTCTAATGACAAATAGGCTTTTACTTGTTCTAGTTCTTGTGAAACTGGGATCGTAGTTTGCACGGCTCCCTGCAAGTTACCTCGAAAGTATTTGCTTAATTGGAGCAATAGTTTCCGCGCTTTTTCACTGTCTTTCCGCATTAATGCGGAAATAGTATTGATGGCATTAAAGAAGAAATGCGGGTTCACTTGCGCTTGCAAGGATTTAATTTCAGCTTCTTTAAGTAATTTTGATTGTACTTCCGCTTCCCCTAATTCAATTTGTGAAGAAAAAATTGTCCCAAGACCTTCTGCTAACTGTTCCTCGACATGCGTTAACTGCGCTGGATCCGTAAAATACATTTTTAAGGTGCCAACAATTTGCTGATGGGAAAATAATGGAATCACAATCGCCGCTTGCAACGGACAATTAGGGTCCGAACAACCGACTTCTTCTTTGGCATGTGCGATGGTCATTCGGCCCGTCCGTAACACTTCCCGAGAAAGCTCTGTAATGACTTCTAGCTCTGGAATATGATGATCGCTTCCTGCGCCAACATGAGCTAAAATTTGATGACTGTTTGTCATGCTAATCGCACTGACTTTTGTATAATGCTTAATAATCTCCGCAACTTTTTTGCTGGAATTTTTATTGAGGCCTTCTCGAAAATATGGCAGTGTTTCCGCTGCTAATTCCAAAACATCGTGCGTCTGAACCGCTTTGGCCTGCTCTTCTTGTTTCAATGTCGTCGTTAGAATCGACATAAAAATGAACGTTCCTACGCTATTTAACAAAATCATCGGCAGCGCAATAAAACGAACCAACGTGGCCCCATCCGATAGATCACCGCTGAAAAAGAAAATAAAAATCATCTGAATCATTTCCATGCACGCTCCGACAATGGCAGAAAAGCCGGCAGACGGAAAAACGGTTTGCTTTGCCATGCGGCTCCCTAAAAAACCGGCAATTAAGCCAACAATTAAAGAAGCAGGCACATAAAAGAAACTATGCCCCCCGCCTTGAATAACCCGATGAAAGCCAGCAATTAAACCAACCGCACTGCCGACAATCGGACCACCCACTAATCCAGAAACGCCAATTACTAACGTACGCGTATTCGCAATGGAAGCATTGCTGCTTAAATAGGTTAGTAAATTATTGGGAACAATCTGATTCTTAGCGATTTCGATACCTGTAAAATTAGAAATAATAGCAAATAAACCAAAAATCAAAATCAATTGAACTTTTGAAGACATTTTTTCACGACTTAATAAAACACGCTTAAAATAAGGCACATTCACTAAAAGAAAGGCCAGTAAAATAATTAAGCCTACCCGTTCCATCATTAAAATAAATAATTCGACCACACCGGCACCTCCTTCCTATTAACTATACTATAAATCAAGGAAAAGAAAAAAATGAAGCTTCTCAAAAAAGAAGCTTCATTTTTTCTATTCATTAAAACGCAGGAATATTGGCACCTTTAGAATTTTTCTTGATGTATTCAGCAACTTCTTTTGTTGTCATCGCTTCTTTTAAAACCTTGATTTTTTCGCTATCTTTTTCGCCTTTACGTGTCACAACTTGCAATGCGTAATGTTTACTTGCTTCTTCATCTTCTAACAAAATCGCATCTTTCGTTGTTAAACCAGCAGGTTCTAAGTAGGCTGGGTAGCAGAACACCATAGCGATGTCTTTTTCATCATAGGCTTTAGCTAAATTCAGTAAATCAATGCTTTCAAAAGTGATGTTTTTAGGATTTTCCACGACATCTGCCACCGTGCCGTTAAAGCCGACACCTTCTTTTAATTTAATCACGCCGTTTGCATTTAAAATTGCTAAAGCACGACCTTCATTGGTTGGATCGCTAGGAATCCCCACTTTGGCATTTTCAGGTAAATCTTTCGCATCTTGGTATTCTTTTGAATAGAAACCACCAGCAAAATAATAAATCGGTTGCACAGCCACTAAATCAGCTTTTTTCTCTTTGTTAAACATTTCCATGAAGGGTTGATGTTGCGCAAAATTAGCATCCGCTTCGTCATGTTGCACGGCATCGTTGTAGGCAACATTGTCGCTCACTTCCATAATGTTAATTTTGTACCCTTTTTTCTCAGCTTCTTTCTTGGCAATCTCCAAGATATCTTTTGAAGATTCCAATTGCACGGCAACGGTAATCTCCTTGTCTTCTTTCTGGTCTGCTTGTTTATTTCCCCCACAGGCAGCTAAAATAACTGTTGCAATAACAGCGAATGTTGCTAAATAAAACTTCTTCATTCTTTTGTCCTCCTACTTTCTTTTGTCTAGTTTTTGGGCAATGAAGTTCCCAAGCATTTGTAAAATGAAGACCAGTGCAATCATAATCACAATGGCAACATACATAATACCGTATTCATACCGTTGATAGCCGACACGAACTGCAAAATCGCCAATCCCGCCGCCACCAACAACACCCATCACCGTGGAATATGAAACCATACTCACTGTCGTGGTTGTGTAAGCAAGGACCAATCCGCTACGTGCTTCCACCAATAAAAAGTGCCAAATGTATTGGACTTTCGAGGTACCTAACGAATTAGCTAAAAAATAAATTTCTTCTGGAACATCCAACAGCACTTGTTCAACCAAGCGAGCAAAAATCGCGATCGCAACAATACTCAATGGCACAGATGAAGGAATTGGGCCAAACGCCTTTCCTAAAACAGAACGAGTAACTGGAATCAACGCAATCACAAATAATAAATAAGGAAACGAGCGAATAACAGTTACAATGAAATTTAAAACCCAGTACAGCCAAGGTTGATGCCCTTTGACTTTCGGATTAGCCAAAAATAGTCCTAAGCCTAAAGGCAAGCCAACAAGCAAACAGATAGCCATCGAAATCGACATCATAATCCCTGTTTCTTTTAAACCAATCAGCATAGATGGCCAATATTCGGCAAAGGTTTCTGAAAAAGTCATGGACGCAAACTCCTTTCCACTTTTTCTAAATAGGAAAGCGGTTCTTCCTCATATTGCTGAGGATTATTCAGAAATTCGCCAATTAACTGACCTTTTTCCATCACTAAGATACGATTACATAAGCGCTTCACGGTTTCTAATTCGTGACTAACAAAGAAAATAGTCGGTCGGAATTCCTGATGCGTCTTATGTAATAGTCGAACGACACTTTCTGTATTTTCTTCATCTAATGAACTCGTTGCCTCGTCACATAATAACCATTTTGGATTACGGCTCAACGCTCGAGCAATAGAGACACGCTGTTTTTCTCCACCAGAAAGCTGAGCAGGATACGCTTCTGCCTTATGGGCCATATCAACAAACGTTAATAAACGCTCAATTTTTTCAGGCTGTTTCTCTTTTAAAAGTTTCAAAGGCAACGCAACATTATCATAAATTTTCAAATTTTCTAACAAATTGTAATGCTGAAACACCATCCCCATTTGTTGTTGCTGCTGGCGAACTTCTTTTTTAGAGAAGGTTTGAACATTTCTGCCATCAATACGAATCTCCCCTTCACTCGGTTGTTCCATTAAATTCAACAAACGTAACAACGTGGACTTGCCAGAGCCACTTTTCCCAACAATCCCAACGATTTCTCCTGGTTGGACAGAAAAGTGAATATTTTTTAACGCGTGTGTCTCTTGATAGACTTTCGACACATTCACTAACTCAATCATGATTACCTCCTAAAGGCCGACAAACAAACTATAACAACTAAAAAAACTGTATAACAATTAAAGTAATTCTGTGAAACGATTTAAAAAAACTATTACGAATTAAAAAATAACACACGTTTCAAAAAACAGCGTTATATCAGAGATGTAACTACTTACATCATCTACTAAAACAGAAAAAAAAGCAACCTTTTTATTTGTGAAAAAAACACTATCTGTTTTTTGTCTGTATTATTTTGTACAAATGAATTAAAAATTTTCTGTTTCTACAGCTATTTCCCCAC
This sequence comes from Enterococcus sp. DIV1316a, assembly GCF_050536915.1. Taxonomy (NCBI): domain Bacteria; kingdom Bacillati; phylum Bacillota; class Bacilli; order Lactobacillales; family Enterococcaceae; genus Enterococcus; species Enterococcus sp. DIV1316a. The sequence goes on from NZ_CP172913.1 coordinate 2,590,787, forward strand.
GCTCCTCTAAAAAAAGACATTCTCAGAAACGAGGCATCCAAAAAGGGAAAAGCGCTCGTAACGATAATGTCTCTAATAGTTTACTTTTTAAATACAACTGTTTCTTCGACAGTAATTCTTTCAGCCAATGATTGAATCACTGGACAGTTTGGGGAGACAAGCTTCAAACACCGTGTCGCCCGTTCTTGAAAGGCTTCTGGAACAGACACATAAAAGATAATCGTCACCTGTTTTAATGGTTGTGCGCGTCTCTCTACTTCTCTTGAATACGTGACTTCTATTTTTTCAAACTCAAAGGGAATGTGCGAATTTTCCAAAACGGATTGATACACGTACCCCCCACAAGCGCCAATTGCCGAAACGAGCATTTGAACTGGCGAATATCCCTCTTCTTTTGCTAACACCCAGCGCGCTGTTTTCGTTTGTAATTCAAATTTTTCCACACCACGAATAATCGTCAAACGTTCTACCATTGCCATCTTCACTCCTTTTTACTCTTTCTTAAAAGATACTACAAAACAGCGCTAAAACAAACATTTCTAACTTCTCAACTTAGCAAGTCCTAAAAAAAACAAAATTCTCACTTGACAAACAACGTAACACCTGATAATATACTTCCGTTCAAATCGTAACCATTACGATTTAGATTTTATAAATCCAAAAAGAAAGGAAGTGCCTTATGGCTAAAAAATCAAAAATTGCTAAAGCAAAAAAACAACAAGCAATGATTGCAAAATATGCGCCTATTCGCCAAGCCTTAAAAGAAGCTGGCGATTATGAAGGTCTTAGCAAATTGCCAAAAGATGCTCATCCAAGTCGCTTAAAACTCCGCGATCAAACAGATGGGCGCCCACGTGGCTACATGCGTAAATTTGGCATGTCTCGGATTCGTTTCCGTGAATTGGCTCACCAAGGCTTGATTCCTGGCGTCAAAAAAGCAAGCTGGTAACTCATTATTTCGATAAAGACAACTAGCGAGGACAGTCGCATTTGGGCTGACCTCGCAGCCCCCTTTATCTTTTATACGCAATTAAAAAAATCAAATTGGAGGACGGCACTATGCGCCAAACCATTACGTTAGCTTGCGCTGAAACTGGCGAGCGCCTTTACTTAACAAGTAAAAACAAACGAAATACACCAGAAAAATTACAGCTGAAAAAATATTCACCAAAACTACGGCGCCGCGCACTTTTCACTGAAGTCAAATAACAGGAGGAAAACTTGATGGGCATTCCAATCACCATTGTTTCTGGCTTTTTAGGCGCAGGAAAAACAACCTTAATTAACCATGCGCTTGCGCAATCACCGTTTCCTAAAGAAGAAATTATTATTATTGAAAATGAATTTGGTCAAACAGGCGTTGACCACGCATTACTTTTACAAACCACGGAACGAATTATTCAATTAAATAACGGTTGCATGTGTTGCAGCTTACGAGGAGATCTTCTTGCCTCTTTATCAGCAATCTTAGAAGTGTACCAAGAAGAACAACAACCCATTGCCCAAGTCATTTTAGAAACAACGGGCATTGCTGATCCGCAACCAATCATTCAAACAATTTTAACGACCCCGCATATCAAAAATCATTTCTATATAGACAGTCTCTTAACGGTCGTTGATGGGCATCATTGGCAACAGCAGCTTCAAGAAGCCGAAGCCATCAAACAACTGGCCTTAGCAGATCGCCTCTTTTTTTCTGTCAAGGAACCAGCAGACATCACTCAGCTACCAACGTTCCAAGAAACCCTTCGTACCATTAATCCTTTTGCTGATATTTTATCCTTTCAAGCCAACGAGCCTCTTTTGGCTAGTGACTTTTTTCAATTAAATAAGTTTACGGCAACACTTACAGAACACGAAATGACTCATTCCCCGCATGAGCACGCCCACGAGCATCATCACCATACCTTTCACTCCCTCACGCTAACGGCGTCCTCAGCCCTCAACGAACCTCTTTTCACTCGTTGGCTTGATTGGTTAATGTATACACATCAGGAAAAGTTATACCGTTTCAAAGGGATTCTCGCCTTACAGGAGCATGACTTGGCCATTGCCATGCAAGGCGTCAACCAGCAAGTGGCCTTTCAAATGACGAATCAACCCCCTCAAGAAACGACAATTGTTCTGATTGGCAAAGAATTAGAGACAAAAAAAATTCAAGAAACCTTTCAAACCCTCAACAAAATAGCTACTCCGTAAATTATTTTTTACGAAATGGAGGTCCTATATATAATGGAAAAAACTGACTTATCTAGCGCTTATCGTCGACTGAAAAGTCCCAACATCAAAACACGAAAACGCGCACTTAAAATCATTAAAGAACATAAGCGCAATAAACAAAAGAAAATTGCGTAATTCACTAAAGGAGCACACCTATGAAAAAATTTACTCTTCCCCTGTTAGCCGCCTTATCGCTAATCCTTTTCGGCGCTTGCGGCAAAACAAACACCTCTGATAAAACCGCTGACGGTAAAGAAAAACTATCCATTGTCACGACTTTTTATCCTATGTACGATTTCACTAAAAATATTGTAGGCGATGAAGGAGACGTCAAATTGTTAATCCCTGCTGGTTCTGAACCTCACGATTATGAACCATCCGCCAAAGATATGGCTACCATCCATGATGCGGATGTTTTCGTTTACCACAATGAAAATATGGAATCTTGGGTACCAAAAGCTGCTAAAGGCTGGAAAAAAGGAGCCCCGAACGTCATTAAAGGTACCGAAAACATGGTCTTACTTCCTGGCAGTGACGAAGACGGACACGACCATGACCACGAACATGGCGAAGAAGGACACCACCATGAATTAGACCCGCATACTTGGGTTTCGCCCCATCGTGCCATCCAAGAAGTCACAAACATCAAAGAACAATTAGTCAAACTTTACCCTAAAAAAGCCAAAACATTTGAAACAAACGCAGAAAAATACTTAACAAAATTAACGGCCTTAGACAAAGAGTTCCAAACAGCTTTGAAAGACGCTAAGCAAAAAAGTTTTGTTACCCAACATGCTGCATTTGGTTATCTTGCCTTAGATTACGGCTTAAAACAAGTGCCAATAGCTGGTTTAACACCTGAACAAGAGCCAACTGCAGGGCGCTTGGCAGAGTTGAAAAAATATGTCACAGACAACCAAATTCGCTATATTTATTTTGAAAAAAATGCCAACGATAAAATTGCTAAAACGTTAGCTGACGAAGCAAATGTTCAATTGGAGGTCCTAAACCCGCTAGAAAGTTTGACACAAAAACAAATGGACAATGGCGAAGATTATCTTTCTGTAATGAAAGAAAACTTAACTGCTTTGAAAAAAACAACAGATACAGCTGGGAAAGAGGTTCAGCCAGAAACCTCTGAAAAAACAGAAAAAACCGTGGCTAACGGCTATTTCAAAGACAGTGAGGTGGCTGAGAGAACACTGGCAGATTACGCTGGAAATTGGCAATCCGTCTATCCTTTATTAAAAGATGGCACATTAGACCAAGTCTTCGATTACAAAGCGAAACTGAAAAAAGATAAAACACCAGCCGAATACAAAACCTACTATGATGCCGGCTATCAAACCGATGTCGACCATATCAACATCACTGATTCCACCATTGAATTTCTGGTCGATGGCAAACCACAAAAATTCACCTATAAAGCAGCCGGTTATAAAATTTTAAACTATGCAAAAGGCAACCGTGGCGTCCGTTTCCTTTTTGAAACAGACGATGCCAATGCTGGGCGGTTTAAATACGTCCAATTTAGTGACCACAACATCGCACCAACGAAAGCCGCTCATTTCCACATCTTCTTCGGCGGCGATAGCCAAGAAAGTCTGTTCAATGAAATGGACAACTGGCCAACGTATTATCCAAACGACTTAAGCAAACAAGAAATTGCCCAAGAAATGATTGCGCATTAAGCATTCAAAAGAGAGGAGGTAGCATTTTAGCTAATGCTACCTCCTCTCTTTTTTTATTTAGTCAAGCACACCATGTTCTGCTTCAAACGTCGCTAACAACTGGCGCACTTCATCCGTTGATTTTGTATTCATTAATTGTGCTCTTAAATCACTGGCACCTGGAAAGCCTTTGACATAAATTTTGAAGAAGCGATGCAGCCCAACGATGGAACGAGGCACCAATTCTGCATATTTGTCTTGCAAATCCAATTGTAAACGTAGCAAGCCCAGCAATTCTTGTGGCGTATGCGTTTTGGGTTCTTTTTCAAAGGCATAAGGATTTTTAAAAATCCCCCGGCCAATCATGATGCCATCTACACCATATTGTTCTGCTAATTCTAGGCCCTTTTGACGATCGGGAATATCCCCATTAATCGTAATTGTCGTTTGCGGTGCGACACGGTCCCGAATAGCCATAATTTGCGGAATGACCTCCCAATGAGCATCCACTTTGCTCATCTCTTTTCGTGTTCGCAAATGAATGGATAGATTCGCAATGTCTTGCTCTAATAAATGCGTGATCCATGCCTCCATTTCCGCCATTTCAGTAAACCCAATGCGTGTTTTGACACTAACAGGTAAGCCACCTGCTTTGGCGGCGTCAATCAATTCAGCCGCGACTTCTGGGCGCAAAATTAACCCGCTGCCTTTTCCACGCTCAGCCACGTTGGGCACAGGACAGCCCATATTTATGTCTAACCCTTGAAAGCCCATCTCCGCTACGCCGATACTCATTTCACGGAAAAATTCCGGTTTATCCCCCCATATATGTGCCACCATCGGCTGTTCATCTTCTGTAAAAACGAGGCGCCCGCGCACACTGTCTTTCCCTTCAGGATGACAATAACTATCTGAATTAGTAAACTCTGTAAAAAACACATCTGGTGCCCCAGCTTCTTTCACGACATGACGAAAGACCACATCAGTGACATCTTCCATTGGTGCTAAAACAAAAAAGGGCTTTGGCAATGTTGCCCAAAAATTCTTGCTCATCTTCATATACTCCGTTTCTGACTTTTTCTTTATTTTCAACGACAACTTGTCGACATATTCTGGTGCGAAACATTGCTATTATACAGGGAAATGCACGAAGAATCAAAAAAGCATACTTAGAAACAAGAAAACTGTCTGAATCTGCTCGCTAGAATGAGTGATTCAGACAGTTTAATCTTTTTACGGCTTAACTACGTAAGCCACGCCCTGTTTCTACAAGGTACCAACAAATGCCATATAAAACGACAATAAATAAGATTAAAATGGTCATAGAAATACCAATTGGCACATCTTGAACCCCTAGGAAACCGTAGCGGAACCCAGAAATCATGTAAACAATCGGATTAACTTTTGAAACAGCTTGCCAAAATGGCGGCAACATGGAAATGGCATAGAAAACCCCACCCAAATAGGTTAAAGGCTGTAACACAAAGGTCGGCACAATCGATACATCATCATAGGATTGCGCAAAAATACCATTTAACAAACCAGCTAAAGAAAAGAGAATCGCTGTCATCAATAAAGTCATGATGACCATCAGCCAAGAAACAACGTGCAATGGCACAAAAAATAGAGAAATGATGGTGACTAACGCACCGACCAAAATACTACGACCAACGCCACCAATCACAAATCCCCAAATAATCACATGAGTTGGAACTGGCGCCACGAGAATTTCTTCGATATTTTTCTGGAATTTTTGTGAGAAAAAGGAAGATGAAACATTGGCGTACGAACTTGTAATGGCTGACATCATAATTAAACCTGGCACGATAAATTCCATATAAGAAAAACCGCCCATGTCGCCAATTCGCCCGCCAATCATTTTCCCAAAAATCACAAAATATAAGGACGTCGTAATTACTGGCGGTACCAGTGTTTGGACCCAAATCCGTAAATAACGGTTGGTTTCCTTCACAGCTAAACTTTTTAAAGCAGTAAAATACAGACTAAACATGTTGATCCTCCCTTTGGTACGTATCCTCGGTAATCTTCAAGAAGAGCTCTTCCAAACGGTTGGACTTATTCCGCATTGACAATACTTTGATTCCTTGTTGACTTAGCTGTTCAAACAAGTGATTGACTCCTTGGTTTCGTTCTACTTCCACCGCTAACGTTAACTCGTCCTCAAATACGCTTTGATAGCCTTCAATAACTGGTGCCTGCGTATAAGGTGCTAAATCAAAAATAAACGTTTCAAATTGTAATTTGGCTAACAAGTGCTTCATGCTGGTGTTTTCAATCAATTCACCAGACTGAATAATCCCAATGTTGCGACACAACATCTCAGCTTCTTCTAAGTAATGGGTCGTCAAAATAATCGTGGTTCCCTGCGCATTTAACTCTTGTAAAAAGGCCCACATTTCACGGCGTAATTCAATATCGACACCTGCAGTTGGTTCATCTAAAATCAATAACTTCGGCTCATGCATCAGCGCGCGAGCAATCATCAAGCGACGTTTCATTCCGCCAGAAAGCATCCGAGCCCGTTCGTTCCGTTTTTCCCATAAATTGGATTGTTTTAAATACTTTTCACTCCGTTTCATGGCTTCTTTACGAGACACCCCATAATAGCCCGCTTGATTGACCACAATCTGTTGGACCGTTTCAAACGGATTGAAGTTAAACTCCTGCGGCACTAACCCAATCTGTTGCTTCGCCCGCACCATTTCCGTATCTAAATCATACCCAAAAATTTTGACTTTCCCCGAAGTCTTATTAACTAACGAGGTCACAATCCCAATCGTCGTTGATTTTCCTGCGCCATTCGGTCCCAAAAGAGCATAAAAATCGCCTTCTTCGACTGTTAAATCAATCCCCCGCAACGCTTCAACACCTGAAGCGTACACTTTGCGTAAATCTTGTATCACAAGAGCATCAGTCATTCGTAACTCTCCTTAATGTATAAATATTCATGAATATTATTGTAACACTTCTCGATAAAAACGGGGGTTATTTTGATTAAATTTCACAGTTTTGCTTAGCTATTTTTCAACAACAAACTAGCCAACGATTAACGTGTTTATTTTGACTTGAAACTGTTTAAACAGTTTCGAGAGCGTTAAAACCCTTTCAAATCAAGGATTTAGAGTTCTCTTTTTTTGGCACAGAACTTGCTTTATATAAAAGTGAGGTGAAAAGAATGAAAAGAAAATTTTTAATTGCTAGTCACGGAAACTTAGCGAAAGGCTTCCAAAGTTCCTTGGATATTCTCGCAGACAAAGGAAAAGAGCTGGCGGTCATCAATGCCTATGTGACTCCTGAGGACTACACGCCAATTATTCAAACGTTTCTTCAGTCCCTTGGCGCAGAAGAACAAGCTATTATTTTAACAGATTTATATGGTGGTAGTGTCAATCAAAAAATTGTTCAAGAAGTCATGACGACAAAACCAGACAATGTTTTTATCATTTCCAATGCCAACTTAGCCATTGCCTTGTCGCTGATTTTCTTAAAAGAAGGCGAAAAGCTAACCAAAGAAGATATTCAAGCAGCAATTGCTGAAGCACAAATTCAATTCGTTGAATTAAACCCATCAAATGAAGAAGAAAACTTTTTTTAGGAGGAAATTAAAATGATTACACAAGTACGAGTAGACGACAGATTAATTCACGGCCAAGTAGCCGTAGTTTGGACCAAAGAATTGAATGCCCCCTTATTAGTTGTAGCGAATGATGAAGCAGCCAAAAACGAAGTAATGCAAATGACGTTAAAAATGGCTGTCCCTAATGGCATGAAACTATTAATTCGCTCAGTTGATGATGCGATTGATGTCTTCAATGATCCTCGTGGCAAAGACAAACGAATTTTTGTAATTGTGAACAGTGTAGCGGATGCTACTAAAATTGCGAAAAACGTGACAGATATTGAAAGTGTGAATGTTGCCAACGCTGGCCGCTTTGATAAATCAGATCCAGCCACCAAAACAATGGTTTTCCCAAGTGTCCAATTAAACCCTGAAGAGTTAGAAGCTGCCAAAGAATTAGCCAGTTTGACTCACGTGGAAAGCTATAACCAAGTACTGCCAACCAACTCAAAATTAAGTCTAAAACAAGCCGTCAATTAAAAGGAGGAAATGAACAATGCTTATGCATGCAACAATGGCAGCCTTAGCTGTATTTATCTGTTTTGCTGGGAATTATTTAACTGGTCAAAGTATGATGGAACGTCCCTTAGTCGTTGGATTAGTCACAGGAATTTTAATGGGCGACATGAAAACAGGGGTCTTAATGGGGGCCTCTTTAGAAGCAATTTTCTTAGGAAATGTTAATATCGGTGGTGTTATCGCAGCGGAACCTGTAACTGCGACTACTTTAGCCACAACGTTTGCAATTATTTCAAATGTCGAACAAAAAGCCGCCATGACGTTAGCCGTACCAATTGGGATGTTAGCCGCTTTCGTGGTGATGTTTTTAAAAAATGTCTTTATGAATATCTTTGCTCCTTCTCTTGACAAAGCAGCACGTGAAGGCAACCAAAAAATGGTTGTGACACTGCATTACGGAACGTGGATTATTTATTATTTAATCATCGCTTCGATTTCATTTATCGGAATTTTAGCAGGAAGCGGGCCAGTAAATCTGTTTGTTGAAAGTATTCCACAAAATTTGATGAACGGCTTAAGCGCAGCTGGCGGACTTTTACCTGCCGTTGGGTTTGCTATGTTAATGAAACTGTTATGGGATAATAAATTAGCCGTCTTTTACATTTTAGGCTTTGTTTTAACCGCGTACCTACAATTACCAGCCGTTGCGGTAGCGGTCATCGGGACAGTAATTTGTGTCGTGAGTGCCCAACGGGATGTAGAATTTCGCGACATTCTAAAAAGAAAACCTGCGGCGTCTTCTGCGGTTGAAGGCAGCGCGAAAGAAATCGAAGAGGAGGACTTTTTCGCATGAAGTTAAAAGAGAATTTATCTAAAGAAGAGAAAAAAATGATGCGCTCTGTTTTCTGGCGTTCTTGGACGATGAACGCTAGCCGGACAGGAGCTACACAATACCACGCAGTGGGTGTCATGTACACTTTACTCCCAGTTATCAATCGTTTTTATAAAACCAAGGAAGAACGGGCCGAGGCATTGGTGCGTCACACCACTTGGTTCAACGCAACCATGCATATCAATAACTTCATTATGGGGCTCGTTGCTTCGATGGAAAAACAAAACAGTGAAGACGAAAATTTTGATGCTAGCTCTATTACAGCAGTTAAAGCCTCATTAATGGGGCCACTTTCAGGCATCGGTGATTCCTTCTTCTGGGGCATCTTACGTGTTATTGCTGCTGGGATTGGGATTTCATTAGCCAGCACTGGTTCGCCATTAGGGGCGATTGTCTTCTTACTTTTATACAACGTTCCTGCGTTCTTAATTCACTATTATGCGTTGTATAGCGGCTATTCAATCGGTGAAAGTTTTATCCAAAAAATGTACGAATCAGGCGGAATGAAGATACTCACAAAAGTATCAAGTATGCTAGGCTTAATGATGATGGGCAGTATGACTGCTTCAAATGTAAAATTCAAAACGATTCTTGAAGTTTCCGTTAAAGGAAGCAAAGACGTAGTTAAAATCCAAGACTATTTGGATCAACTATTCGTCGGTATCGTACCATTAGCCGTGACATTACTTGCTTTCTGGCTATTACGCAAAAAAGTCAATGTTAACGTGGTGATGTTTGGTATCATGTTCTTAGGCATCTTGCTAGGATTACTAGGCATCTGTTAAAATTGAAACAATAAACATTTAATTATTAAACACTTAGAGCCTGAGACAAAAATCCAAAGTGATTTTTATCTCAGGCTTAAAAGCTGATAAACGGCGGGAACAGAAGCAACCCCTGTCCCGACCTCTCTTTTGGAAGGACGATGAATCATGCGCTTGGAGACCTACCAACACTTAGTTGATATTTTAGAAACCAGCAACACCCCGATGAGCACACAAGAAATTGCCACAAAAATTCAATTAAGCCGCTCGGTAACCAGCTTATACTTAAATAAATTATTGGAAAAAGGTGAAGTCCAACAAACGGGAAAAAAACCCGTTTATTGGCAATTAACCCGTGCAACAACCCCCACGACCGATGTGTTTCGACAATACATCGGTAGCCAAGGCAGCGCCAAAAAAGCCATCGAACAATGCAAAGCCGCTATGTTGTATCCCCCATTGGGTATGCCTTTATTAATCCATGGAGCCAGTGGTGTCGGCAAAAGCTTTTTGGCAAAGCTGATTTATGAGTATCTGAAAAATGAACAAATCATTGGCCTGGAAAAATTCTACACCTTTAACTGTGCCGATTATGCCAACAATCCCGAATTGCTATCATCCATTCTCTTCGGCCATACCAAAGGCGCATTTACTGGAGCTGAATCAGAAAAGCAAGGACTCTTGGCCCAAGCTAATAATTCCGTACTCTTTTTAGATGAAGTACATCGATTATCCAACGAAAACCAAGAAAAACTCTTTCAGTTTATGGATACAGGGACCTTCCGCCCTATTGGTGAAGAAGGAAAAATGGTCCATTCCAAGGTCCGGCTACTATTTGCAACCACCGAAAACCCGAAAAAAGTCTTATTACCAACCTTTTATCGCCGAATTTCCGTAATCGTCTCACTTCCGAACTTCAAAGAGCGCCCCATTCGAGAACGGATTGCGATTTTGAAAAACTTATTTCACCGAGAAGCGAAACGAATGACCAAAGACATCAACGTGGACGAAGAAATCTTTACGGCATTATTAGAAAATGACGAACCTGGCAACGTGGGAAGTTTATCCAACAAAGTGCAGCTCCTTTGCGCGTCGCAATTACGAAAAACTTTGCCCAATCAACCCGTCGTCATTGGCGATGCGACTCAACCAATGATTACGATTCCTTTAGACAAAGAAGTGTTAGAAGAAGACACACTTTCTTCCGATATTTTCGCAACATTTGAAGCCTTATTTACAAAAGAAAAAACACTGGCCCACTTAAAAACTGAACTGACACAATTCATTAAATATTGTTTAGACGATGAAATAACCTTAGAAAATGATTATTTTTTACAAAACCTAGTCACGGAAGTCCAAACCAAAAACAAACTAATTATTAACCAACCTGAACAAACTGAAAAACCGATGAAAGATGTTGCCAAATTGCTGAAAATTTTACCGCCAACATTTAACGAAACAATGCTCCTTCCAGTCCAAGCACAGTTAAAAGAACACTATCCGCGAACGGTTTCCCTCGTGAAAAACTTAGTCAGTCCGCTGCCAGAAGAATACCGTTTCTTGACAGAGGTACTCTTATCTGTATTACTTAGCGGAGAAATTTCTGAAACGATTCCTTACCAAGCGCTCCTCGTGGCGCATGGTGAATCGACTGCCACAAGTATTCAAGCCGTTGCCAACAAATTATGTGGTACCTATATTTTTGATGCGATTAACATGCCCTTAACCTCTTCGGTCAGAGATATCGTCGCCGAAGTTAAAGAGTGGCTTTCTCAGCGGGACACATCACAAGGCGTCATTATGCTCGTCGATATGGGTTCCCTGACACAACTTTATAAAAGTTTGAAACCGCAAATTCTTGGAGAACTTTTGGTGATCAACAACCTGACCACTGCCTATGCGTTGGAAATTGGTCATCAATTAATGAACGAACAACTTTTCTATGGTATTGCTAAAACCGCTGAAAAAAAATTTAAAACCGATGTACAGTACTTTGAAGGCTTTTCAGTGGAAAAAAATATCATTGTCTCTAGTATTTCAGGTCTGGATATTGCCAAGCAAATCAAACAAATCTGTCAAAAATACTTGTATACTGATATTAAAGTCATTACCCTAAAATACAAAGATTTGGTGAACACGTTAGACATTGCCAACGCCGAAGAAAATTATTTAAAAGAAACCTCGCTCATTTTGACGACGTCCTACTTAGACAATCATACGAATGTTGCTAGCGTGAACCTCTTAGACATGTTAGACGAAGATGCAGGAACCCAGTTGATGGAACCTTTCCAAAACTTGATGCATCCCAATAACATCGATAGCATGATTAACGAATTTGTTCACTTCTTCTCGAAAGAAGGCTTGTCAGAAAAACTAGAATTTCTAAATCCTGACGTCATTATTAAACAAGTCGAAAACGTTACAAAAAACATTGAAAAACGCTTCGACCTCACACTCAGCGGCAAAATGAAATTTAACTTAATGATGCACAACGCACTCATGGTAGAGCGGACCATGCTCGGCGTTGAAGACTATGAAATCCCTGCTAACCTCGAGGAACTAACCATTAACCAAAAACCATTTTTCCAAAATGCTAAAAACATTTTCTATACCCTAGAACAGTTTTATCGAATAGAGATTTCCAACTGGGAACTCTATGTGATTTATGAAATTTTGTCTTCTCGGTGAGAGGGGATGGGAAAAGCCACTTTCCAGAGGAAAGTGGCTTTTTTTAGTTTTTTGTTTAGTAAGATATTTCAGTCTGCTCCTTGTTACTCTCTTCTTTAGAACTCAGATTTTTTTCAGTAATATCTTCTTTTAAACTTTCCTTATTTTCTTTTCCATCATTATCAAAATCTATAAATTCATCCATACTGTCTTGTGTTTTCAGTACGTCTGTTTGATTCATATCAGGATTTTCCTTAAATTTTGATTCACTAACTATATCTTTTACTGCCCCACTATTCACATACCCACAGAATGTGTTTCCTTGATACAATTCATGATAAGATGCATTATTGGTAGAGTTATAAAATACTCGGTTTACCGTGTATGCATTCCCAGCTACTGACATCCCTAATTTCCCTTGATAATTTAAATCTTTCCAAAGTGTTGTCGTACTGTTTGTTAAAATTACTTGTTTTTTATCAAACGTTTCTATTGGTGTATATTCAAACACATTCTCTTTTACATAACCTACCCATTCCGACATTGTCTCGTCTCTATACAATGAATGTAAGATTGTTCCATTTCCTAGATCGTAAGAAACATTAGAATAATAAATTCTTCCCCGCTCTGTCTTTCCTCTGATATTTGTTTGTTCATAATTACCAAAAATCTCTTGGTTATCTTCTGTCACCGTCACATATTTTTTAATAGATTCACTAACTATATCTTTTACTGCCCCGCTATTCACATACCCATAGAATGTGTTTCCTCGATACAATTCATAATAAGATGCATTATTGGTAGAGTTATAAAATACTCGGTTTACCGTGTATGCATTCCCAGCCACTGACATCCCTAATTTCCCTTGATAATTTAAATCTTTCCAAAGTGTTGTCGTACTGTTTGTTAAAATTACTTGTTTTTTATCAAACGTTTCTATTGGTGTATATTCAAACACATTCTCTTTTACATAACCTACCCATTCCGACATTGTCTCGTCTCTATACAATGAATGTAAGATTGTTCCATTTCCTAGATCGTAAGAAACATTAGAATAATAAATTCTTCCCCGCTCTGTCTTTCCTCTGATATTTGTTTGTTCATAATTACCAAAAATCTCTTGGTTATCTTCTGTCACCGTCACATATTTTTTAATAGATTCACTAACTATATCTTTTACTGCCCCGCTATTCACATACCCACAGAATGTGTTTCCTCGATACAATTCATGATAAGATGCATTATTGGTAGAGTTATAGAATACTCGGTTTACCGTGTATGCATTCCCAGCTACTGACATCCCTAATTTCCCTTGATAATTTAAATCTTTCCAAAGTGTTGTCGTACTGTTTGTTAAAATTACTTGTTTTTTATCAAACGTTTCTATTGGTGTATATTCAAACACATTCTCTTTTACATAACCTACCCATTCTGCTGCAGTCTCATCTTTGTACAATGAATACAGAACACTACCGTCGCCTAAATTATAGCCTATCGTAGTATAATAAATTCTTCCTCTCTCTGTTTTCCCTTTAGTACTTGTCAATTCGATATTACCAAAAATATCCTGATTAGCCTCTGTGATAGTGCTATATTTATTAACTGTTTGCGTTGTTATATCTTTTACTGCCCCACTATTCACATACCCACAGAACGTGTTCCCTCGATACAATTCATGATAAGATGCATTATTGGTAGAGTTATAGAATACTCGATTTACCGTGTATGCATTCCCAGCTACTGACATCCCTAATTTCCCTTGATAATTTAAATCTTTCCAAAGTGTTGTCGCATTATTCGTTAAAGAAACTTTTTTTCTGTTAAAAGTTTCTAACTGTGTAAATTCTGAAGATCCTTGTCTTAAATATCCAATCCAGGCTGTTCCTTTTTCATCTTCATATACAGAGTACAATAATTGTCCGTTAGACAATTTGTACGCTATCTTTACATAATAAATTCTTCCTCTAACTGTTTTTGCTTTTTTGGTAGTACACTCAATATTTTCAAAAAAATCTTGTCCATCTTTAGTTATAGTAATATATTTATTAATAGCTTGTTTTTCAGGAGAAGAGGATATATCTTTAAAATGTATATACCCATCAACAGAGTTTTTACTAATCCATCTAGAATTATATCTTCCTGTATATCCATAATTATATTCTTCAATCAAAACTCTATCCCCATCAACTGCCGCTACCCAAGCTACATGATACATACTGTTCCAATAGGCTACTGATCCTCTTCTGGGTATCATATCTACCTTATAGCCTTGCCTTCTAGCATTATTTCCCCATTGGTTAGCATTCCAGTCTAAACCATCACGTCTAATATCAAACTTATTTTCCACACTCAATCGATTTGCCACAAAGGAAGTACAGTATCTTGTAGCCATACCCCAATCATCAGTAGTTGCACCTAAAGGCAGATTTTTCCATTTAGCAGGATAATCATCACCTATTACTTTATCTTCTGCATTTACTACCCCTGATTTAAAAGAAAAGCTCATAACAACTAATAAAATCCCTAAAAACGCCCATATTTTTTTATTCTTTCTCATAAAATAACCCTTTCATATAAATATATTTTATAACATTTAAATTATAACACTTAAAGTTGTGAATTAAAACACAATCACGACTAAAGTTATTAAATGTTTTGTAAATAAAACAAAGATATAAAATACCGATTTTTCATGCTATACACTTTCCGACTCCGTCACCGCATTTTTCAACTCTTCTTGCGCACAGCTTTTGACTTTGTGATTTTAAAGCTGTTACTTTTGCTTGTTCTTTCTTTTTAATTTTTTCTTACTGTTTCTTTGATCGGCGCAGGCCTCTATTTGCTACATAGTTACTAATGTTGATTTTTTGATAGTTTTTTTCAATTTGTAAAAGTTATTCCTGTAAACGTGCGAGTATTTCTGCTACATCTTCCATAACCTCATCAAACATTTACTGATTCTCCTTTCGTCGTAACCCCTGCCACTCTTCTTCATATGTATTC
This sequence comes from Enterococcus sp. DIV1316a, assembly GCF_050536915.1. Lineage (NCBI taxonomy): Bacteria > Bacillati > Bacillota > Bacilli > Lactobacillales > Enterococcaceae > Enterococcus > Enterococcus sp. DIV1316a. The sequence goes on from NZ_CP172913.1 coordinate 2,606,102, forward strand.
ATTTTCTTTCTATACACTTGTCTGTTCTCTTCTAACTTTTCTTCCTGTTGGAACAACGATCGACGGATGGCTTGTTGTCCATCATTTTTCGCTTGCTCAAGCACTCGATAAACAGTTGATAGTCTCTAGACCTCCCTCAACTTCTGCTTTTTTAGCATTTCTTTGTGCTTGCCGTGCTAATTGATCTAATTCTTGATTTGTCGCTATTTGGTTAGCAATTGTTTTTTCAGTTGACAAATCAGTTCATTTAGTTTTTTTCGATTTTTGTCATTTTCCTTCATATAGTTGAATTGGCTGATTTTGGATAATCATTTCAATCGCTCCCTCCTATGCTAAAGTATTTCTTTGTTCAGATAACGAAATCTTTATTTCCATATCTCTAGCCTCGGACAAAGTATTTTGCCAGATTTTTTTAGTTTTTTCGCTTGACTCTTCTTGTTCATATAACTACTCAATATACCGCTCAACACGACTCCCCTATCATTCCCATTAGTAATTTTTTATTATGATTTTATTTAGGCTAAACACATGATTTTATGTTTTGAACTATCCTTCTATAATATTTTATAGACATAAGTAAAAGCACAGGTCAATGCTTATTTTGATGACATACGAATGATTAAATTAATCAATTTCAATTATGCATCGAGACAAAAAAACACTTTCTATCAACAGAAAGTGTTTCAATAAATATTTCGTTTAGGCAGCGCCATTTCCTGTAGTGTAAACGAACAGGACAGTGAACAGGATGGACACGCCAACCATTATTAATTTTTTCGTTTTGTCGGGGTCCTCTTGAAGTAGCCATTTAATCAACAGACTGCCTCTAATCCGTTGACTTGCCTTCTCTTTTTCAGTCGCTGACTTTGTATAACGCCAACCATAAAAGTGCCAACGAAGTAAATTGGCGTACCAAGCTCGATAGTTTTTAGAAAGAAAACCACCACAGATAAACAATGCTCCTAATAAAATATCCAAATACAACCAAACAATAAATGTTAACGGAATATCGATTAATGAATAATTCTTCACTTCAATCACTTGATCTTTCAAGCCAAATTGATGAATAATCCGTTCTTGGTATTCAGAATCCGTCTCCGCTTCTTCTTTTCCCCCAACAACTTTTATGGCTGACTCGACGCCCATACCTTTTATAAAAGCTTGCTTGGAATGACAATACTTACATTCCACCACTTGATCAGCGGTATCGTACCATCTAAACGCATTCGCCCCACAACTTTGACAAACCACACTACTCATTTTCTGCCTCCGATATTCGTTATTTTTTATGGCTATGTTTCATTACTTAATGATACCATTTTTTGGAGAATTCGGCTTATTTCTGAAGAAGTTGCTTTTGTTCAGCTAATTATTTTAAGATATAGCTAGTAGGGCATAAGTCGTTTCGACTTATGCCCTACTTTCTTTATATAACATTTTTATTGCCAATCAATTCACTTTTTTTTCCGCCCAATCTGCTGAATATTGTTTTCCTGCGACTAGGTCATACTGAATCAATTCATAATCATGAAGCAACTCTTTTTGCTCCTTAGTAAGATCTTTTTCTTCTGTCGTTTTATTTTGATCACTAGCAAATACTTTTTTACCATTCTGAACGTTTTGACTACCAGAATTAGGGTCAATTGTTGTAGCTGGTAAATTATTTGTCACTGCTGTTAACAAGGCATAAAATGGTGTCACTTTAATATTAGCTTGCTCGAGCGCCAATGAAGAAAACATATACGGAGATACTAATGAATAATTTGGCAGTTTTCTTTGTTGTTGTGCATATTTATTGTTATATACGAAATAATCTGTTTCTCGATACAACAAAGGATACTTCGCTAAATCTTGTTCCTTATAGATACCTGGTAAATGATCTCCATACCAAACAATTGTAATTGGTTTTTCAATTTTATCAATTTCTTCAATAAATTTCTGCGTTGCTTGATCTGTATAATTTAAACCTTGAAGATAGGTCTTCATTTGATTTCTATTGCTTTCTGAGACACCAGCCCCCTCGAAATCAAATGTGTCTTCTTTGTAGTAATTGTTATATGGCATATGATTTTGCATTGTAGATAGTTGGATAAACTGAGTCTTACCTTCCGTTGCATTTATCGCATCAACTGTTTCTTGATAGGCTGCTTCATCTGAAATATACGGATTCGCTTCAATCTTTTGTGTATAATTCAATCCATCTGGACTTCCAATATAATGAAACTTATCAAATCCAAACTTTTCAAATACATTTAAACGACTATAAGTATTTGCAGAAAATGGATGAATTGCCACAGCTTCATCAAATAAATTTAAAAAAGTAGGCGTCTTTTTTTGCTTGTTCACTAACTGAGTGTAAGGCACAGGCAAGGTAGCCCCCAAGTTACTTAAATCCATCCCTGTCAACGATTGCCACTCCATGTTTGCTGTACCTCCACCATAACCTGAGGAAAGCATTAAACCCGATGTTGTTTCTTTAGATAACTGTGTAATAAACGGAAATGGATTATTGTTCAAAGTTATATCCTTCAATCGAGACGGATCACTGAAGCTTTCGCTAAGAGTAAAAATAACCGTTTGCTCTTTTTGCCAATCCTGACGCTCTGAATTTATTTTTTTAGCCTCTGCATCATACTTTGCCATAATTTTTTTAATGTTCTCTTGTGAGTATCCAGAGGGTTCCTCCATAATTTTCACATCAATATTACTTAAAAATTGGATGACTGGACCATTAATCTGTGTCCCACGTCTTTGATTATAAAATTGACTATCAATACGAAAAAGCTTAAACACCAAATTAGGCAGCGAGTTCTGATGGTTAACGAAAAAGACCCCTGAAAAAAACACTAAAATTGAGACAATTCCTAATACTCGTTTTTTTATGTTTATTTTTAGATGATAGGTTCTTTCCAAACGTTTTTGTAGAATCCAAGAATAAATTCCTACTAAAACTAAACCAATGACGCTAATAATAAGAATGACAGGATTTAGCATATCTAAAATTTCACTAATACTGTTTAAAAAAGCTAAATCCGCCGGTAAAATTGGTTCAAGTCTATATTTAATTTTCAAAACTGTCGCGATAGTTAAAACAAGATTTATCACTAAGGTAAACGCAAACGCATACCAAAATCTATTAATCAATAAAATAACTAACATTAAGAATGCCATGATTACGATTACGTTTAAGAAAACTTGTGCTTGTCTATAGATAAAAATAGTAAAAATAGAACGAAGTGCTATATCCTTCGATCCGTAATCTGCAATTAATAACAATTGCATAATCGTGAATAAGTAGAAAAATAGCGCACTATAAAATAATCTGCGGTAAGCGCAGACCCAGTTCCATAGCTTACTTAATTTCAATTTTAGTTGTGAAAAATTTTCTACTCTTAAATTCTGCTCAATTTTACGATATAGCGGAATTTTTTGTAAAAGTAATACAACACAGCTAGAAAGAAGTGCTACTATCAAATAAGCAATAGTTAAATAGATAATTTGTTTTGCCCAAACAGTACCAGATTTCACCTCCGTTTGAACAAATTTCTCAGAAACTAGACGTGTAACAATTGGCCAGTTCACTAAGATTTGTACAACCAATAAACTTGTAGATAACACATTAAAATTTAAACGCAATAAGGAAAATCGTTTATTTACATTTTCTAAAAATATAAATAAAGAAATCGAATAGTACACGGAAAAAAGAGACCAAGGAACATTGAATCGAGTAGCAGTACTTGTTCCTTTGTTTAAAAATAGAGAGATATGTGTCATTAATAAGACTAAACTTGCTAATATTACTATTCCAAAAGTCACCTGAATAAATTTCAAATGATAACGAGGAAGAAAATTAAACCGATAAATGGCGTAGCCAACTAAGTAAAAATAAATTAAAAGTAAAATGCTATTACCGCTAGCCATTCCCCAAATATCTTTTCCAAAAAAAGTTGGTAAAGCGATTAAAAAGAATGTTAGTAGTGACATGGTCCATTTGATTTGTTCGTTCTTTAACCGATCTAAATACTCGTATAAATAAGGGCTTAATAAAAACAAAAGCAAGTAAGCCGTAGCAAATGGAAAAATATTTTGACTAATTGGAAAGAGTATCGTCCAATAATCACGTATATTTAATGAAAAAGAAGCCAAAGACAAATTTAAAACGAGTGTTCCAAAAACATATAATAAATAAAAATTTGCAAATTTAGCTAGCGGCTTGGTTCCTACTGCTTTTTTTCCGTGGTACCCCATATATAAAGCCAATAAATTCCCACCAACTGCAACTAATCCTAATGCTACTGAATAAAGATAAAAACGCGTACCATTTTGGTCATATTGTGGAATCGCTGTACCCGAAAATAATACACGTTGAACAATTATAAAAATACATGCCATAATTGGTGTAACTATTGGGTATTTTTTTGATTCTATCATATTTTCACCTATCTTTAATTTAAAAAAACCGTCCAAAATGGACGGTTTATAATTTTAGTTTCCTCATTTGGAAAGTGTCTTTCAAAATGATAATTGAGTGGCACTCGATTTCCAAGGAAATCTTCGTCCCAGATTGTTTGCGTAAGCGAACACGTTCGCAACGACTCCAAATAATTAACGTTTTGAGAACTGTGAAGCTTTACGGGCTTTTTTAAGACCTGGTTTTTTACGTTCAACCATACGTGCGTCACGAGTAAGTAACCCAGCGCGTTTTAAAGCAGAACGGAAGTCAGGATCTACTTGTAACAATGCACGAGCGATTCCGTGACGGATAGCTCCTGATTGTCCAGCATAGCCACCACCGTTTACGTTTACGATTACATCGTAAGCGCCTTTTGTTTCAGTTACGCCAAATGGTTGGTTGATAACTTCACGCAAGTCAGCATGTGGAATATATTCTTCTACGTCTTTTTTGTTTACAGTAATTTTACCAGTACCTGGTACTAAGCGTACGCGGGCAACTGCATTTTTACGACGGCCTGTGCCGCTATATTGTACTTGTGCCAATGAATTTCCCTCCTTAAATTAAGTTCGTGATATCTAATACTTCTGGTTGTTGTGCAGCATGTGGATGCTCAGCTCCACCGTATACGTTCAATTTAGTAAATTGTTTACGTCCTAAAGTGTTTTTAGGTAGCATACCTTTTACAGAAGTTTCGATAAGACGGCGAGAGTTTTTGTCGCGTAATTCACCAGCTGTCACTGATTTTAATCCTCCAGGATACATTGAGTGACGGTAGTAAATTTTGTCTGTAGCTTTTTTACCTGTTAATTTTACTTTATCAGCGTTAATTACGATTACGAAATCTCCAGTATCCACATGTGGTGTGAATGTTGGTTTATTTTTACCACGTAGTACAGAAGCAACAACTGCTGATAGACGTCCTAAAGGAACATCTGTTGCATCTACTACGTACCATTTACGTTCTACTTCGCCAGCTTTGGCCATATATGTTGTACGCACGTTTCTTTCCTCCAATTTTGTTTTCGATGTTTGACATACACTTGAGTTTCCGGGGCTCATTGTGGGGCAAACAATACCATTTAATATTTTACCTTCAATCACTGATAAAGTCAATGTTTTTCTGCGCTTTCAGAAAATAGATTTTCACTTATTTTTTTGTGCCTTTTAAACAAAAAAAAACCGCCAACGTCAACGTCAGCGGCTTTGGGAGTTGTTTTAAATTATGCGTCAATACCAGGCGCTTTGCCAAGTTTGGCTTGTAACATCCAAATATTTTTTTCGATGTCTGTTTTGTTTGCGATGAAAATGTCTTGTGTGCAGTCGTCGCCTTCTTCACCAGAAACTTCGATTCCTTTTGCGTAAAGGTCTGCTAAGTAACGGTAGCCTGCTACTAATTTTTCCATACGTTCTGGAATGGTGCGGTCCCAGTTACCAATTTCATCTTCAATTTTTGTATTTTCTGCGAATTCACGCAATGTTGAGAATGGAGAGCCGTCCAATGTGATTAAACGTTCTGAAACAACATCCAATTGCTCATTGATTTGATCCATGTATTCATCCATTTGTGGGTGAAGTGTTAAAAATTCAGGTCCACGCATATACCAATGTGTTTGATGAATTACCACGGAAAATTGGCTTAAATCTGCAACGAGTTGGTTCAAAATTTCTTTTGTTTTTTCAAATTTCATTCTTTGTCATCCTCCTAAATATTATTTCTACACTCTTAGTGTAATATGAATTGTGAAAAAAGTACACTGAAAACCTTTCTTTTTTAAAATTATTATCAAATTATAATAATTATAATTAAGAATCTAATTAATTTCCTGAAATCGCTGTTTTTTCATCCGCAGTGACGACTTTTTGTTCCGCTTGAGTGAGGATCGTGTCGAGTGCCTCTGTCAACTGGTCAGTATCTTCTTTTCCTGTGACGAAAGCTAAAAAAAACTGATTCAGTCTCAGTTGCTCCGCTGCCGGCAAGTACCATTGTCCTTCTACTTGCTTAACCGTTAATGGCAGTTCAACTGGCTCATGGCTGACATTGATTTGTTGGATTTCTTTTTTTAAAACGGCTAACGTGTGCTGCATGTCTAGCGCTTGTGTTGCCTGTTGCGTTTGCTGAAGAAGAGCAGTGGTTGTATCTTCAATCGCCGTCACAAAATCTAAGCCCTTAATCTGAAAAGTGATTGTCGCTTGCCCATTCAATTCTTTTGTGGCTACTAGTTGATATGACGCTTTTTTCTTCACTTGAGCCAGTAATTCTGTGCTAAGCTTCTGGGCTTCAGTCTCGGTGACTTCATCGTTCATTTCTTTTAAGCTATTGAAAAATTGCTTCTGGAACTGTTGACGGCTCGTCTGCAAATGCTCCGCCAAGACTTTCGGTTCACGAAAAGTTTGAGAGAATGTCGCTGTCTTTTCTTGATAAATAAAGTAATCTACCAACTGTTGCGCTGCTTTTTCGCCGGAACGAGACGGCGCACTGCAGCTTGCTAACGCCCCAATGAATAACAGAAATAGTGGTAATAGCTGCTTCTTCATTCCTCATCCTCATTTCCTCAAGTCTTCGTCTCTCTTCTAGTTAAGCAACTTCTCAGCCATTTGTCAAAGCTATTTACTATCAATTATTTTCGGAATTCTGCTAATTTTTGATAACTTTGTGCTAAAACTTGTTGGGTTTCTTGAAAAACAGGATACAGTTCTTGATAAACTAGCAATTGATCCGCTCGTGGCGTGACCGTTTCATGAATCAGCACCTGTTGCGCCGCTGCTTGTAAATTTGGTAACTGCCCTAAGCCTTGCCAACCTAGCAAAACAGCGCCTAATGCCGAAGCTTCGGTGCTATCAGTGAACGATAACGTTTCTCCCAGCACATCAGCCATGATTTGACGGAACACAGGGGAATCAGCAAAGCCGCCTGTCGCCCGAATCTCCTGAACGGGTCCACCGAGTTGTTTCAAATCCTCTAAAATAGTTTTTAAATTGAAACAGATGCCTTCCACCACCGCTCGAGCTAAATGTCCAGCATGGTGATTTTTGCGCAAGCCAATAAAACTTGCGCTCGCCTCTGCATTCCACAGCGGTGCTCGTTCACCAAGCAAATAAGGATGAAACAGTAAGCCATTTGCCCCAGCTGGCACGGTTGCAATTTGGGCCATAATTGGGTCATAGAGATTGGTCCCGTTTTGGATAGCTTGCTGACGTTCTTCTGCAAAAATCGTTTGGCTCGCCCAATCTAACGCAACTGCACCATTACTACTTGCACCACCAATCACCCAGTGCTGTTCATCTAGAGCAAAACAAAACGTTTCACCTTGCGGATGCAAAAAAGGTTCTTCGACAATATACCGAAGTGCGCCGCTCGTACCAACGGTCAAAGTCGCTACACCCATTCCTAGCGCTCCCAAACCTAAATTAGACAATGGACCATCCGCGCCACCAAGAACTAAAACCGTTTCCTCCTCAACACCAAGCATCTCTTTCCAAGAAGGCGCTAACGCTGGAAAAATGAACGTTGACGGGGCAACTTTTGGCAACTGTTCCTCCTCAATAGATAAATACGCTAAAATCGACGATTCCCATTGCCGCGTGTGAATATTAAATAAACCCATCCCCGAAGCACTACTATAATCTGTCCAGTATTCGCCAAAGAAACGGTAAAAAATGTAGTCCTTAATCCCAATAAACTTGGCCGCGCTCTGCGCAACGGCTGGCTGATTTTCCTGCAGCCAGCGAATCTTGTACAAAGGCGCCATTGGATGAACTGGCATGCCTGTCAATTGATAAAACAATTGGGCCGCTGGCGTTTCTTTTAACGCTTCCGCATAATCAGATGCTCGTGTGTCAGCCCAAGTAATCACTTGGGTCAATGGGCGTCCTTGCGCATCCATGGCAATTAAGCCATGCATCGCTGAAGCAAAAGAAATGAGCCCAATTGGTTGATTCTTCACTTGTTGTGTGACGGTTCGAATACAGTTCACCACAGCTTGGAACAGCGTTTCTGGGTCTTGCTCCGCCATTCCTTCAGTCTCTTGAATTAATGGATAACGCACATAGCTAGAAGCTACGACTGTGCCATTTGCTTGAAAAGCCACTGCTTTGGCTTGCGTAGTGCCAACGTCGACACCAATCGCTAATTTTTCCATTTGATTCCCTCATTTCTTGTTTCTTTTATTATTCCTAACAAAAAAAGATTTGTCTAGTCAAACGAAAAAGTTTAAAAAAAGCGTAGTTTATTTTTAAGGAGGTAACCTATGTTTTTCTTAAGTCTCTTTTTGATTGGTGCCTGTTTCGGTTCTTTTTTATGCTTAGTGGCGGAGCGCTTACCAGTAGGGCGTTCTTTGTGGTGGCCCCCTTCCCACTGTCAAGGTTGCCACCAGCCTCTACATCTCTATGAATTAATTCCAGTTGTTTCGATTTTGCTGCAGCGCTTTCGTTGTCGAAAGTGTCAACAGCCAGTAGCTAAGAGTTATCTTTTAGCAGAACTTGTCATGGGCGGCTTAACCGCAAGTTGTTTTTTTGCTGGCCTGACGATTGATGCTTTGATTCTCTGGTGGTGGCTGACGAGCGCTTTCATATTATCCTTGATTGATTACTGGTATTTAGTGGTTGAACCGAAGATTCTTTATCCTAGTTTTTTTGTGCTTTGCTTGCTGAAAATTGCGGGTCAGCATTCGTTTTACTTACTGACTGGTCTTTTTTGTTTTTGTTTTTTCCGAGCCGTCTTACATTATTTTCCGGAAGCCATGGGGCGAGGGGATCTTTTGTTACTGGGTTTGTGGGGCTGTTTTTTACAGGTACCTCAGTTGCTGATGCTACTATTTTTTGCCAGTAGTTATGGCCTAATCTATGGCTACAGCTGTAAATTTTTGGGGTATCCAGTTGAACAGACACTTCCCTTTGTCCCCTTTTTAAGTTTGGGCTTACTCACAATCAGTTGCTTATAGCAAATAAAAAAAGCCGTAAGGAGCATGCTCCTTACGGCTTTTTAGGGTTTATTTATTGATGTTTTTCATCGCATCTTCAGCAGCCATTTGTGCTTCAATGTCTGAAATACTATAAACGTTTTCGCTAGCTACGCCAACTTCTTTTGGTTCCATGTTACGGTAACGAGCCATACCAGTACCAGCTGGGATGATTTTACCAATGATAACATTTTCTTTCAATCCAAGTAATGGATCTTTTTTGCCACGGATAGCAGCATCTGTTAACACGCGTGTTGTTTCTTGGAAGGATGCAGCAGATAAGAAGCTGTTTGTTTCCAATGACGCTTTGGTAATACCAAGTAAGACTGGACGACTAGTAGCAGGGACGCCACCAGCAACTAATGTGTCGTAGTTACGGTCTTTAAATTCTGCGATGTCCATTAATGTTCCTGGAAGGATTTCAGTGTCACCTGGATCCATTACGCGGATTTTACGTAACATTTGACGAACCATTACTTCGATATGTTTGTCGCCGATTTCTACCCCTTGCATACGGTAAACACGTTGTACTTCACGTAATAGGTAGTTTTCAACAGATAAAACATCACGAACTTGTAATAATTGTTTTGGATCAATTGAACCTTCTGTCAACGGTGCACCACGGTGGATGATGTCGCCTTCAGCAACTTTCATACGTGCAGTGTAAGGGACAGTATAGGTACGTGTATCTGTTTTTCCTTTGATGGTTACTTCTTTTTGACGTGTGGCAGGATCTTCAGAAATATCGATAACTTCACCGGTTACTTCTGTAATCACTGCTTGTCCTTTCGGATTACGTGCTTCAAAGATTTCTTGGATACGAGGTAAACCTTGAGTGATATCGTCACCGGCAACCCCACCGGTATGGAACGTACGCATGGTTAACTGTGTACCAGGTTCCCCGATAGATTGAGCGGCGATTGTACCAACTGCTTCTCCGACTTCAACGTCAGAACCAGTTGCCAAGTTACGTCCGTAACAGTGCTTACATACACCATGTTTTGTGTTACATGTAAAGACAGAACGGATGGTTACTTTTTCAATACCAGCGTCCACGATTTCTCTTGCAAGATCTTCAGTGATTAATTGATCCGCACCAATGATGATTGCACCAGTTTCTGGATGAACAACTGATTTACGTGTATAACGACCTAATAGACGTTCGTCTAATGGTTCGATAATTTCGTTACCTTCACGAATGGCTTCGATTTCAAGACCACGGTCAGTGCCACAGTCGTCTTCACGAATGATTACGTCTTGGGCAACGTCAACTAAACGACGTGTTAAGTAACCTGAATCGGCTGTCTTCAAGGCCGTATCGGTCATCCCTTTACGAGCCCCGTGAGTTGAGATAAACATTTCTAAGACAGAAAGTCCTTCACGGAAGTTTGAGATGATTGGTAATTCCATGATTCGTCCATTCGGAGCGGCCATCAAACCACGCATACCAGCTAACTGTGTAAAGTTGGAGATGTTACCACGGGCTCCAGAGTCAGACATCATGAAGATTGGGTTACGAGCTTCCATACTTTCGATCAGTTTTTGTTGGATTTCGTCTTTGGCACCGTTCCAAACGCCGATTACACGTTCATAACGTTCGTCATCAGTAATTAAACCACGACGGAATTGTTTAGTAATTGTTTCAACTTGTTTGTGGGCAGCATCAATGATTGCTTGTTTTTCATGAAGAACCATGATATCGGCAATCCCTACCGTCATCCCAGCATACGTTGAGTGTTTGTAACCTAAGTCTTTCATGCGGTCAAGCATTTTAGAGGTTTCCGTAATGTGGAATCTCTTGAAGACTTCAGCAATGATATTTCCAAGATTTTTCTTCTTGAATGGTAAAACTAATTCTTGCTCTTTAATGTGTGCAGGAATGTCTGTACCAGCTTCTACGAAGTATTTATCTGGTGTTTGAACAGTTAAGTTATAGTCTGTTGGTTCGTTCAAGTAAGGGAACTCAACAGGCATGATTTCGTTAAAGATGATCTTACCAACTGTGGTGATTAAGATTCGTTCTTTTTGCCAATCAGTAAATGGTTTGTCACCTAAAAGTGTTGTTTGAACCCCAATCCGTGAGTGTAAATGCACGTAGCCATTTTGCCATGCTAAAACAGCTTCGTTCATGTCGCGGAAGATCATGCCTTCCCCTTCACGGCCTTCTTCTTCCATTGTTAGGTAGTAGTTACCTAAGACCATATCTTGAGATGGTGTAACAACTGGTTTACCATCTTTCGGGTTCAAGATATTTTGGGCAGCAAGCATTAACATACGAGCTTCTGCTTGTGCTTCTTCATTTAGAGGCACGTGAACCGCCATTTGGTCTCCATCGAAATCGGCATTGTAGGCTTCACAAACTAATGGGTGAAGACGGATCGCACGACCTTCAACAAGAACAGGTTCGAAAGCTTGGATCCCTAATCTATGCAACGTAGGTGCCCGGTTAAGTAAAACTGGGTGTTCTTGGATAACTTCTTCTAAGATATCCCAAACTTCATCTTCGCCACGTTCGATTTTACGTTTCGCATTTTTAATGTTTGTCGCAATTTCACGTTGTACTAATTCACGCATTACAAATGGTTTGAATAATTCAATCGCCATTTCTTTTGGTAAACCACATTGGTACATTTTTAAGAACGGACCAACGACGATTACGGAACGACCAGAATAGTCAACACGTTTACCTAGTAAGTTTTGACGGAAACGACCTTGTTTCCCTTTCAACATGTGAGAAAGAGATTTCAATGGACGGTTACCTGGTCCAGTAACTGGACGGCCACGACGACCATTATCGATTAAAGCATCGACCGCTTCTTGTAACATCCGTTTTTCGTTTTGAACAATGATGCTTGGCGCATTTAAGTCTAATAAACGTTTTAGACGGTTGTTACGGTTGATAACACGGCGGTATAAGTCGTTTAAGTCACTTGTTGCAAAACGACCACCTTCCAATTGAACCATCGGACGTAAATCTGGTGGAATAACTGGGATAACATCCATTACCATCCAGCTTGGTTGGTTACCAGAAGCACGGAAGGCTTCTAAGATGTCTAAACGACGGATGGCACGTGTCCGTTTTTGACCAGAAGCTGTTTTTAATTCTTCTTTTAATTGCGCAACTTCGCCATCTAAATCGACGTTATCTAATAATTGTTTCACGGCTTCGGCACCCATAGCAGCTTTGAAGGCTTGGCCATATTGTTCACGTTTTTCACGATATTCGCGTTCCGTTAACAATTGTTTTTTCTCTAATGTTGTGTCACCTGGTTCGATGACAACGTATGAAGCAAAATAAATGACTTCTTCCAATGCACGAGGGCTCATGTCTAAAACAAGACCCATCCGAGATGGAATTCCTTTAAAGTACCAGATATGTGAAACTGGTGCGGCTAATTCAATATGTCCCATACGTTCACGACGTACTTTTGAACGAGTGACTTCAACGCCACAACGGTCACAGACAATACCTTTATAACGGATACGTTTATATTTACCACAAGCACATTCCCAGTCTTTGGTTGGACCAAAAATGCGTTCACAGAATAACCCTTCACGTTCGGGTTTTAATGTACGGTAGTTAATTGTTTCGGGTTTTTTAACTTCCCCATAAGACCAGCTTCTGATCTTTTCTGGTGAAGCAAGCCCTATTTGCATACTTTCGAATTTATTTACATCGATCAAAAGGAATTCCCTCCATTTCCTTATTTAGAGAAGCTGAGTCAGCAACTTGTTAGCAAATGGCAAGCATCACTTGAAAGAAGGTCTGACGACACTTGGAACAAGTAATGACTTGCGCAGTTGCAACAAAGTCGCAGTTGAATCAACTCATCAGAGTGGTAGCGACAAATTAGTCTCTGTCTTCGGCTGTTTCAATTTCTTGAACAACGTCTTGTGCTTCTTCTTTCACGACTGATTCTGCTTCTTTTTCCAGCTGTTTCGCTGATTGTTGTTCCGCAAATTTGGTTAGTGCGTCAACGGTGATTAAATCATCATCGTCATCGTCCATATCGCGTAACTCAATCTCAGCTTCCTCAATGTCCAAGACACGCATGTCTAAACCAAGTGATTGTAATTCTTTCACTAATACTCGGAATGATTCAGGCACACCTGGTTTTGGAATTGGTTCACCTTTAACGATGGCTTCGTATGTTTTCACACGTCCGACAACGTCATCAGATTTGTAAGTTAAGATTTCTTGTAATGTGTAAGCAGCACCGTAAGCTTCCAGTGCCCAAACTTCCATTTCCCCGAAACGTTGTCCACCGAATTGAGCTTTACCACCCAACGGTTGTTGCGTAACAAGAGAGTAAGGTCCGATTGAACGAGCATGCAATTTGTCATCAACCATGTGGGCTAATTTAATCATATACATGACACCAACGGAAATACGGTTATCAAATGGTTCACCTGTACGTCCATCGTAAAGAACTGTTTTAGCATCGCTAGCCATACCAGCTTCACGAACAGTTTCCCAAACGTCTTCATCGGTTGCCCCATCGAAAACAGGTGTTGCGACGTGAATACCTAATTGGCGAGCAGCCATACCTAAGTGTAATTCAAGTACTTGTCCGATATTCATACGAGAAGGTACCCCTAATGGGTTCAACATGATATCAACAGGTGTTCCGTCAGGTAAGAATGGCATATCTTCTTCCGGCATAATACGGGAAACAACCCCTTTATTTCCGTGACGTCCCGCCATTTTATCTCCTTCGTGAATTTTACGTTTTTGAACGATATAGACACGAACTAACATGTTGACACCTGGTGATAATTCATCGCCAGCTTCACGAGTAAAGATTTTCACATCATGAACGATACCGCCGCCACCGTGAGGTACACGGAGAGACGTATCACGAACTTCGCGGGCTTTCTCCCCGAAGATTGCGTGTAATAAACGTTCTTCTGCAGATAATTCTGTAACCCCTTTAGGTGTGACTTTCCCAACTAGTAAGTCGCCATCTTGAACTTCAGCACCAATGCGGATAATCCCCATTTCGTCTAAGTCTTTCAATGCGTCTTCCCCAACGTTTGGAATTTCACGGGTAATTTCTTCAGGTCCTAATTTTGTATCACGTGCTTCTGATTCATATTCTTCAATATGCACAGAAGTGTAGACATCGTCTTTAACTAAACGACGGCTCATGATAATGGCATCCTCGTAGTTGTAACCTTCCCATGTCATGAAGGCAACCAAGACGTTTTGCCCTAAAGCCATTTCGCCTTCTTCCATAGAAGGTCCATCCGCTAAAGTATCGCCTTTTTCAACTTTTTCACCTAAGTGAACAATTGGGCGTTGGTTGTAGCTTGTTCCTGAGTTAGAACGACGGAATTTTGTAACCATATATTTGTCTAATGCGCCATTGTCGCGACGAACGCGAATTTCTTTTGCATCGACGAATTCTACGACACCGTCATGTTTACATAGTAAAGCAGCACCTGAGTCATGGGCTGATTTATATTCCATACCTGTACCTACCCACGGAGAGCGTGGTTGAATTAACGGCACCGCTTGACGCTGCATGTTGGCACCCATCAAGGCACGGTTGGAGTCATCGTTTTCTAAGAAAGGAATACATGCTGTTGCGACTGCGACTACTTGTTTTGGTGAAACGTCCATGTAGTCAACTTTGTCTACGGCAACTTCTAAGTTTTCACTTTGTAGACGCGCCATAACAACATCATTGGCAAATGTGCCATCTTCATTTAAAAGTGAGTTCGCTTGCGCTACGATATAATGGTCTTCGATGTCTGCTGTTAAGTAATCTACTTGATCAGTAACACGGCCTGTCGCACGATCAACACGGCGATAAGGCGTTTCGATGAAACCAAATTTATTCACTTTCGCATAACTAGATAAACTATTGATCAACCCGATATTTGGTCCCTCAGGCGTTTCAATTGGACACATACGACCATAGTGAGAGTAGTGAACGTCACGAACTTCATAACCGGCACGGTCACGAGTCAAACCACCAGGCCCTAAGGCTGATAGACGACGTTTATGGGTTAACTCACCTAATGGGTTTGTTTGGTCCATGAACTGTGATAACTGTGAAGAACCAAAGAATTCTTTGATACTTGCTACCACTGGACGGATGTTGATTAATTGTTGTGGTGTCAATGTTTCTGTGTCTTGAATAGACATTCTTTCACGAACCACACGTTCCATACGGGCTAAACCAATACGGAATTGGTTTTGTAATAATTCGCCTACTGAACGGATACGACGATTACCTAAGTGGTCGATGTCATCGACATTGCCGATATCTTCCATTAAGTTGAAGAAGTAGCTCATTGAAGCAACGATATCTGCTGGACGAACTGTTTTTACGCTGTCGTCTGGATAGCCGTTACCAATCACATTTACGATACGTTCAGGATCTTTTGGTGAAAGAACTTGAATCACTTGGATTGTCATTGGTTCAGTTACTACCGCATCTTCACTTGGATAGTAAGTTACGCTGTTTAAGCCGTTGTCAATGTATTCGCCTAATGTTTCCATGATTTGGTGTGTTAAAACCGTGCCTTTTTCGACAATGATTTCACCAGTTTCTGGATCAACTAGCGTTTCAGCTAAGGTTAAGTTTAAGAGACGTGTTTTTAAGTCTAATTTTTTGTTAACTTTGTAGCGACCAACGTTTGCCAAATCATAACGTTTTGGATCAAAGAAACGTGCAGTTAACAAGCTACGTGAGCTATCTGCTGTTTTTGGTTCGCCTGGGCGAAGACGTTCATAAATGTCTTTCAAGCCTTCTTCTGTACGAGAATCACTTGCGTTTTTGTGTAAATCTTTTTCAATTGTGTTGCGTAAGCTTTCGCTGTCGCCGAAAATTTCGAAGATGGTATCATCTGAACCGAAACCTAAAGCACGAACTAACACAGTTAAAGGAATTTTACGTGTGCGGTCAATCCGAACATAAGAAATGTCTTTCGCATCTGTTTCCATTTCTAACCATGCACCACGGTTAGGAATGACTGTTGAGCCAAAACCTTCTTTGCCGTTTTTGTCCACTTTTCCATGGAAGTAAACACCTGGAGAACGAACTAATTGGGAAACGATAACACGTTCTGCCCCGTTGATGATGAAGGTACCCATTTCTGTCATTAATGGGAAATCGCCGAAGAAGACTTCTTGGGATTTAATTTCACCTGTTTCACGGTTGGTTAAACGTAATGTTACATGTAATGGCGCAGAATAGTTGGCATCATGTGCGCGGGCTTCTTCTACTGTGTACTTTGGTTCTTTTAATTCATAGTCAACAAATTCTAAGGATAAGTTTCCTTGGAAATCATCAATTGGTAAAATGTCTTCAAACATTTCACGAAGTCCCTCATCTAAAAACCATTGATAAGAGTCTGTTTGGATTTCAATTAAATTTGGTAATTCCAATACTTCACTGATACGTGCGAAACTTCTACGTTCGCGATGCTTTCCGTATTTTACTACGTGTCCAGCCAAGCTCTTCACCCCTCTAGTTATAAGTCTATCAAAACACCGATCCGAAAAATTACATTTACGTTACATATATTAAATATATGTAACAAAAAGCATTTTTTGCAGTTTTTAAGCAAAAAAAAACCAAAAATAGAACATGCTTCCGAAAAATTTTCTGGCGTTTCTACTTTTGTTTTCCTATAAAAAACCGGAACGGACAATATTTCGCTCCTGCTTCGTCACTTTCAGATAGTTTTTGCTCTATAGATTCTACTACCTTTGTCTAGAAAAGTCAAGGGTTTCTTTAAGGTTTTCTTTTTCATAAAAAGGAGTTTTTTTGTAAAGGGTTTTAATGAAAAAATGCGTAATAAATAATTACGCATTTTGTCAACAACTAGAAAATATATTCAATTATTTGGTCAATTTTCGCCATATCTTTTAATGGCAAATGCTCAATTTGACTTAATTTTCTTTCAGTGAAGTCCAAAGATTTCAGTTGTGAGATCACTACTTGTCCTTGGGTTTCTATGTCATCGGGCAACGTATATCGAGTGGGAATATTTTTAATGGTGGAAGTAATCGGGCAAATCACAGCAAACATGGTTTTCCGATTAAATTCATATCTTGACACGACTAAACCAGGGCGTCTCTTCTGAATTTCTTTACCTGCAGCAGGATCAAAATCAATCCATACAATATCTCCTTTTTTGGGAATGTACTTCTTTTCAACGTTCATTAAAAAAGTTCTCTCCCCTCAGGTGCAAGATCATGCCACTCATCTTTTTCATAATACTCACCTTCTGGGCCTTCACTAAATGGATCCTGAATTTTAGGGACTAATGTAATTGTACCGTCGTCAGAATACATCACAATATATTCTTGGTCGACTTTTGGTTTTTTACCATTATCAGTGGGTAAAGTTAAAACGACCGAGCTTCCTTGTCTTCTTGATTTAGTTGTTAGCATGAAATCACTCCCTTCGATTCATTATACTATGCCTTTGCAATGATGGAAAGAATTTTAAATCACACTTAATGTGACTGAGTTTACTATATAATGCGTAATAAATAATTACGCATTTTCCCCTATCTTCTATTCACAAAAAAAAAAAACGAATGCAAAGATGCATTCGTTTTTGACTAACCGCCACCTAATAAAAAGTCTAGGACATTCATGCCGCCGCTTGTTTGGCTGCGGTAAAGTTCGGTGTAGCCGCATTGGGTACAGCTAATTGTAATAAATTTTTTATTTTGAACATCAAAAATTTTCGCAAAGTTCCCACCTGTTGCTTGAAATTGGTCCGACACATAGTGCATGTTGCCACATTTCTCACAAACATATTGTTGCTTTTCCATTCCCCTCACTCCTTCTCAATAAAATAAGTATAGCAAACGCCTGCTTCATTTTCCTCCATCCTAAGATGGATTTTTTCACTAGTTGACCAAGCCTTTTCCTTTCCGCTACAATAAGCATAACGAATCGGAGGAAAAAATATGTCGACAAAAAGCCAAGTCCTAACTTTATTGATGAAACAAACGCCCGCATTCCTTTCGGGCGAAGAGATGGCACAACGTCTGTCCTTATCTCGCACAGCTATTTGGAAAGCAATTAATGAATTGAAAAAAGATGGCTATCAAATTACTAGCGTGCAAAATAAGGGGTATCGCCTTGAGAAATCAGATGTCCTTTCTGCAGAAGGCATTCAGTTGGCATTATGGCCACAAACACCGCCTTTAACAATTACCGTCCTAGAAACATCTGAATCTACCATGACCGATGCTAAGCGGGCGATTTTAGACCAGACACCCGACAATACATTGATTGTTGCTGACATGCAAGAAATGCCGCGGGGCAGGTTCGGCCGACCATTTTTCGCTACGCCAGGTAAAGGGATTTACATGAGCATGGTGCTTCAACCGAACCAAAATTTTGAAGAAATCGCTCAATATACTGTGATTATGGCCGTAGCGGTCGCTCGAGCAATGGATGCTCTGGCAGGCGTTCACACAGAAATTAAATGGGTCAATGATCTTTATTTAAACGGCAAAAAAGTTTGCGGGATTTTGTCGGAAGCCATGAGCAATGTGGAAACAGGGCAAATTTCCAATGTCATCATCGGCATGGGGATTAATTTTTCAATTACAGAAACCGAATTTCCTGAGGACATTCGGCAGAAAGTGACTTCCCTTTTCCCAGATGGTGAACCGACGGCGACGCGAAATGAATTAGTCGCCAACATTTGGAATCATTTTTATCAAATTTTAGACAAACGTTCAACGAAAGACTTTTTAGAAGAATACCGACAACGCTCCTTTGTGATTGGCAAAGACGTCGCTTTTACCCAAAACGGGCAAGACTTCCGCGGCGTTGCGACAACCATTAATGGAAATGGAGAATTGATTGTTCAGTTGCCTGATGGCACGGCCAAAACGTTGTCTTCTGGGGAAATTAGTTTGGACCAGATTGGTGAATGGCGTCGAGGATAAGTGGGGAAGTTTAGAAAAAATCAAGTGGGACATCAGTCGTTTTGACTGATGTCCCACTTTCTACTTCTGAAGATAATCAGCTGAACAAAAGCAGCCCCTTCGGAAATAAGCCGAAATTGACTTTCTCACACAAGTGT
Source organism: Enterococcus sp. DIV1316a (assembly GCF_050536915.1). NCBI lineage: Bacteria > Bacillati > Bacillota > Bacilli > Lactobacillales > Enterococcaceae > Enterococcus > Enterococcus sp. DIV1316a. The sequence continues at coordinate 2,625,580 of NZ_CP172913.1, forward strand.
TCGGCATATCTTAATCCTTCCAAGTGTTGAGAATCACGAAGAACGTAGTGATTCGATGATGAACAGAACCTACTTGGTTCTTGGCGCTAAGCACTTTTGTTTCAGCCGCATTATCTTGATACCTGATTATTGAACATTAACATCTATCGCTTGATAAAATGAATTAATCGTGTCATTGATATCCCAAACGGCATAAATAACATGGTATCCTTTCCTATCAGCGGGAATATTTATTCTGTGTGTTTCTGTATCATTGACCATAAACCCTTGACCAGGAGGTAAATCTTGACCGATTGGTTGCCCTACTATGCCAATCAGTTCCATTTCGTCCATCGTTAATGGTGCATTAGGATTCCATCCAGGTTTCGTCATATAGTATCTAAAACGATTGGTCTTATGTTTTGCCGTCATCACCCATTTAAAATTATTCTCTCCTGTTGTTATATTACTTTTTACCCAACGAGTGGCTGTTTGTTCATCTAGTTTGGAATAGCTTGCTAATCCAGCTGAAGGCAACCTTCCATTTAATTGACCCGTGTCTAATAATTTAGTTGGCGCTTCAATTCCTTGGGGTGTCGTGATAATTTCTGGCTGTGAGCTGTCTTGACCAGGTCCCCATCCAAATCCGTTTGCTTCCGCATTTTTGACTCGACTGACTGGGCTATCAACATAGCCGTGTGCATAACTCTGCTGTGCATCTCCTAAAGCAAAAACACTGATCATCGTTGCGCCTACTGCAATTATGAATAACATCATTTTTTCATGTATATCGCTCCCTTATAAGCAAAACCCTTCAAAAAACATGTAATCTTAATCAACTGAAACGTAAAATCTCCACAACATCATTTTTACTTTTTCGATAGCGACCATCAACTTTGTGCACAATTATTGTCGACATATTTATTTTAAATGAACTAGCAATTCAATAGCAACTGTCCGCCTTTTTTACTGAGAAAAACTTATAGCACTCTTATAAAAAATGTTTGTTTTTTAATTTATCATTATTGAACACCAACTATTTATAGCGGTTAACCGAGAACAGCCTTGTACACTTTTTTTAGAATGCTCAAGTACTGTTTTTTTAACTTCTTCACTTCCCCACACCTTTAAATTTATTTAAAAAACAATAAATTTTCTTAAACTTCATTGTGAGAACCGCTGCATAAATTCTATACTTCTAGCGTTAGATAAAATAACCTTGTTAGGTGAGGCTCCTATCCAAACATAGGCTATTGCGCAGAAATGTCGAAAGACACCAATGTGTAAAACAGGAATGGTCGAATTAAGGCTCTTCTAAAAATAGCTAAGAGAAATCTTTACGTTGGATAGTGCTAAAGCTCAGACGATGAGAACCGATTGGCTTGCTGTGTCCTGTTTAGTCGCAAGCGCTTATTTACAATCGATGCTGGCTTAGTCTACTCTTTCAAGGGAAAAAGAAAGGGATTCTCATGCAAACATCGAATAAAAAATTTCCACTTTATGCCCTAACAACGCTTGGTTTTACTTTCCTCACTTTGTTAGTGGCGGCTAGTCCAAATTGGTTTCAACAAATGGACGAAGCTATCTATCACATCAAATGGCAATTAAATGCCCCACTTTTAACAGCGGTCAATCTGTTAGCAAAAACAGCCACGATTGGACCAATGCTGCTATTCTTCTTATTATTGATGGTATACCTTTTACGCAAAAAAGAAAAAATCCTAGCCTTTTGGGCTGTCAGTAACCTATTAGCTGTCGGCTTCTTAGGGAGCGTTTTTAAACATGTGGTGGGTCGGGCTCGACCAAACCTAGGCGCTTTAGCTGACCGGAGCTCTGCTAGCTTTCCCAGCGGACATTCATTATTAGCAATGGCACTAGTCTGTACGATTTTGATTATTTTGGCCTATCTTCATGTCGAAAAAACCAAAGGCATCAAAATTTTCTTACTCACTTATTTAGTTTTGATTGTGTTAGGTCGTTTAATCTTACGCGTTCATTATCCTAGTGATGTCATCGCTGGGATGCTCCTAAGTTATAGCTGGATCAACTTTTCATTTCAAATTGTTCAACGTTATTTGCCGGCACCTGAACCAGAGGATGCAGAAGTACCGACACAACGCCGGCGCCGCCATTCTCGTAAAAGAAAAAGTTTATTCGTGGTCTTTAGTTTAACCCTTTTATTTTTAGGCACACTTTCTGTTTCGGCTTACGGCGTCAGCATGTATCGCAATTTGCAAAAAACGGCGAACACCATGTATAAACCAAGAAAATCTTCCACGAAGAGTCCCGATTTAGCCAAAGGTGAGCCGGTTAGTTTCTTAATTATGGGAATTGCGAATGACTCAAAACGCAAAACCGATTACCGCTCCAACGCCTTAATGGTGGTTACAGTGAATAATCAATTACAAAAAACTACCATCACTAGCATCCCGCGTGACTACTATGTGGAAATGGCTGGCACCAATGGCGAATACAATAAAATCAATGCGGCCCACGTTTTCGGTGGTGCCGATATGCAAATTAAAACGGTTGAAAATGTCTTGCACATCCCAATCAATCATTACTTTTCAATTGATATGGATGCTATGAAGGACCTTGGCGATGCGGTGGGCGGCGTCACTGTTGACAACGCCTTTGCTTTTGACGCTGAAGGGATTCATTATCCGAAAGGCAAACAGCATTTAGGGGGCTGGGAAGCTTTACAATACGCGCGCATGCGTTACGAAGACCCTGAAGGCGACTATGGTCGTCAACGCCGCCAACGAGAAGTTTTAATCGAATTAACCAACAAACTACTTTCTTTTAACAGCTTGCTAAAATATCAAGAAATTCTGGACGTAATCGGCGAACATGGCGAAACCGACTTATCCTTTGACCAAATGATGGCAATGCTAAAAAAATACACCCCCGCACTAAAAACGATTGAAACCGATCAATTAAAAGGCTACGATTACACTGGCGATGGCGTGACAGGGATTGAAGGTATTTCTTATCAACTTGTTGAAGAGAGTGAACGCCAACGTGTCGAAAATGCTATCAAAGAACAAATGAACCTCTCTACGAAAGACACTGAACAATCGCAATAACGACTAAAAAGCAGCGCCCCTTAATGAAAGGGGCGCTGCTTACTTTGGCTAGTTAGACGGTCATTTCAAAAATATTAATTTTTGTCACCGTTAGTAACGGCTCTACATCAGAGAGGTATATTAGCGCATAGCTCTCTTTTCATTACCATTATAGTACAATTGCCTAAAAAATATATTGGAAACTAATTATTTTTTGTTTTACATAGTATACTCTAAGCGTAGAGAAGTTATGGCGGCGGCAAGCGCACAGGAACATGCGCTTTGCGACGAGAATCGCAACAAAGTGAGAAGCGTAGGAGCAGAGACTTTCCCTTTCGGTGGTGGTGCTTATGAATGTAAGTACTAAAATCTATGAAAGGAGAGGCCTTTTGTCAGCATATGAAACAATTCAGACAATTCTTGGGTTTGGTATGTTTACCATTGCTTTGATTGCGCTGATTGTGAAATTGCTTAAAAATGACAAGAAAAAATAACCGTCTACTTTGACTGAGTACGGTTATTTTTTGTAACTAAAAAGGTCACCGTCTTAAACGGCTCTACACTAGAGAGGTATGTTAGAGCATACCTCTCTTTTCGTCTCTATTGTAGCATATTTCTCTGAAAAATACGAATAAAAATATCGTTTACTGTACAACATATGAAACAATTCAGACGATCCTAGGGTTTGGTATGTTTACCATTGCTTTGATTGCACTGATTGTGAAATTGCTTAAAAATGACAAGAAAAAATAACCGTCTACTTTGACCAGTACGGTTATTTTTAAATAATCAAAAAGGTCACCGTCTTAAACGGCTCTACATCAGAGAGGTATGTTACAGCATAGCTCTCTTTTCATTACCATTATAGCACAATTACCTAAAAAAATATATTGGAAACTAATTATTTTTTTGTTTTACATGGTATAATCTAAGTGTAGAGAAGTTATGGCGGCGGCTATCCAATCTGAAAGGTGGTGGTGCTTATGAATGTAAGTACTAAAATCTATGAAAGGAGAGGCCTTTTGTCTATCGCAGAAGCTTTAGCTCTGATGATTAGTTTCGGTTCTTTTATCGCAACGTTAATCTTCGGAATCCTAGAGGCTGTAAAAGAAAACAATAAAAAATAACCGTCAACTTTAGCGAGCACGGTTATTTTTTATAAATCACTAAAAATCGCTACCGTCTGAAACGGCTCTACACTAGAGAGATATGTTGGCGCATACCTCTCTTTTCATTACCATTGTAGCACAACGACCATCAAAAGACCATCAATAAAAATGCCCGAGCCTTAGAAAAATAAGAGGCTCGGGCATTTTTATTTTTATGGGCCAGTCACTAAATTCCAAGTGACGGCGGCTTGGTATTGTTGGCCAGACATGCCTTGATTGGCGGGCACTTCTAGTTTGATGTTAGCAAACGTGAAGTCCAACTGATAGACGTCACTACCTGTGAACTGTTGGTTCGCGACCACCGCTGTTGCGGTATTGTCGGCGGTTAAATTCACGGTACCAGTCTTGCCAAGCGGTGTCTTGGTTTCTGTTGATTGGTTGTAATCGGTAAAGCTGGCAGCAGCGGCCGTTCCTAGCAACAAGCGGGTCGTTGTCGGCAGGCTGTCTGTGGCTGATTTTGGTTGCGACAGTTGCGCCGTTAAGCTCCAGTTGTCTTGGCTAGTATTCAGGCGTAAATAGGGATTTCGTGTGCCGTTGTCGTAGTAATCAGCGGCTTTTTTCAAACCATATTGTTGCTTACTTCCTGAAATCGCTAATTTGCCAAAATCAAATGTTGGCGTACTAATGAAGCCGTCGCCGTCAGGATTAGTTATTTCTTGGTCTAGGTCTTTAATACGGACCGTATCTTTGGCGATTAAGCTGCCAAAGTTGCCCGTTACTTCAACTTCAGCGGTTAAAACTTGACCAGGATTTCCTGTAACGGCGGTTCCTAATAAGTTCATTTGTAACTGTCCGCCTGCTGGTAAGGGCGTATTTAATGGCAGAGAAAAACCTGCTGCCCACTGTTCTTTCGTAACTGGATAGGCCTTAGCATTCTGCCCTGTACCTAACACAAAAATAGTATTGGGCGGGCTGATGCCAGCGGCCCATGTCGCCGTTGGTTTGATTTTAATGGTCGTCAACGGGGCTTCTCCCGTATTTTTTAACAGCACTTCCCAGTGATCCATTGTCGCGCCATTTTCGACTATGTCAGCGGAACCTTTTACCGTTAATTCTGCTGTAGGAACCGCTTCTTGATATACAGCGGTCATGTCGTCATTCTCATCAAATGTTGGAGTAAAGCTTGGTGTTGTTGTTGTTTTTAAAGGTGTTGTTGTTTCTTTCCCCTTGTACCAGCCTTTGAATACATAGGTTTTTTCTCCGACTTGGTAGGTTTTCGGCAACGCTTTTGCAGCGGTATATTTATACGTTTCACTGTTCATTACCAGCTGATTTCCTTGCGTAAATCCTGTCGGTGCTGTAATCTTCGTACCATTCTCATCTACAAAGTTTTCAGTGATGCGCCGATTTTCTAAATAGTAATTTACTGTCCCTGTTGCGTATATTTCTGTGTGAGCAGTCACCCCGCTCACTGTACTATTATAATCCATTTTATAAAGAGAAGAGAAGGTTGTTCGAGTGGGTTCCCCTTGCCACCCTACTTCAGGAAACCGGTAATCCGTTTGAGACCCCGAAATTGGTGTCACTTGTAAACGATTTTCAGTAAATTCTGCACTATTTTTCGTATTATGATACGCAATTATTCCCGTAACCCCAGAATAATTCGGACCATTATATTTACTCGACGGGGTTATAGTCGGCGTTTTATAATACTTAGGAATTGTCACGATGCTATTACGTGTTCCATAAAGCTCTTCATCCGACGTAAAACTTCCCACAATATTGACAGCTGGAAGCTTTAACTGTAGAAAATCACCAGTTGGTAACGCGGTAATAGTTTGCAACTTGCTTTGTAAACCACCCACTACCTGAGACATATCTGTGCGGATATTGAAATTACTTGGTGCTACATAGTCACCCGTCTCATTGATAAAACCAAAATTAATCGTTTTGTCTTCCGTCTTAAATTCATCATATACTATAGTGATATCATCTTGGTCATCATAAGTCACTGGATAACTAATATTTCGATTTGTTCTGGTGATTTCATTTAGTTTGTCTGGTTTTTCTTTGCCTTTATACCAGCCTTTTAAGACATAAGGCCGATTATTGACTTTGTACATAAAAGGCAACGTACCTGCCTGAGTAAATGTAAAATTATCCTTATCAATGATTGTTTGTTTCCCTTGTGTGAACCCAGTTGGCGGCGTAATTTTCGTTCCAGATGCATCTACAAAATTTTCAGTTACACGGCGATTAACAAGATAGTAATATAACGTGCTTTCAGGAAACATTTCCACGCCAGCTAACGAATTATCATTTCTTATAAGTGTTGTTTTATATAAACTTGAGAAAAGGTTTTCAGGATTATCATCCCAGTATATTTCACGGAGTTTATAACGTTGGTTCTGACTCTTCGTTACTGTGAAATATACAGGATTTGCGCCTTCTGTATAAGGATTACCAGCAAAAGTCCTTTCTACTCGTCCTGCTAACGGATACTCTTGTCCTTGATACCCAGAAGGTTTTTGAAACGAAAGGTTCTTATAGTATTTAGGAATCTCAATAAACGAGTTCCTTGTACCATAAAAGTTCGAGCTATTCGTCAACGTGTACTGTTTTTGTGGAATTGTCATGGCTTTTAAGTTTCCTGTTTGATCCGTTGCCGAAATATTATCTAAAACCGTGCTAACGCCATCGATAATCTGAACTACCTCTGTGGTGACTTTAAAGTCAGCAGGATTGAGTAATTGCCCACTTTCTCCAACAAACCCAAACTGCACGGTATTGCCGCCATATTTAATTTCTTCATATATAATTGTTAAATCATCATTATCATCATAGGAGGCATCATATTCCGGCACTCGTGTGGTTTGTAAATTTTGAGGTTGCGTTTTCCCTTTATACCAGCCTTTAAAACGATAGGCTTTGTCATTCGCGTAGTAACTATAAGGTAATTCTTGCGCCAATTTAAAATGGTAGGTGTCGCTGTCAATGACTGTTTGCTTTCCCTGAGTAAATCCTGTCGGTGCTGTAATCTTCGTACCATTCTCATCTACAAAATTTTCAGTGATGCGCCGATTTTCTAAGAAATAATACATCGTATCATCGGTTGTATAGTAATTTGGCACACTTACTTCTGTATTTGTACTAGTCAAAATAGAATCAAATCTCGTTTTGGTCGTATCCTCTATCCAAGAAGTGTAGTACAGTCGATACTGATTGGCTGTCGTTGTAGGATATAAACTATAATATTTGCCATCTGTCTCCACCCGTATGTCAGCTATCGTACTGTCCACAAAACGCATTCTTTTTGTTGCAACAGGATAAGCTGTACTGGAGCCTGTATAATGAGGCCCAGGTGTTACTGTTGGTGGTTTGTATTGTTTAGGGATTGTTAAGCGAAAATTAGTACTACCATAAAAGGCAGGATTTATCGTTTTCGTGTAGGTTAATTGTTGACTAGGAATGGTTAATTTTTTCAGATTCCCACTATTAACACCTGTTGCTGTTCCTACTTGTTTCGCTATTCCGTTCATGATCGATGTTAAATTAGTCTGCATCCCGAAATTCGCTGGCGCTATTAATGCGCCTTTTTCATCTACAAACCCAAAGCTATAAGTGATTTCCGGGATTGTCGTTGTCTTTTCTTCTAATTCCTCATAAAAAACATACACATTGTCTTTACCATCGTAAGTAACATCAAATTCTGGTGTCAATGTGGTTTCCAACTTAACGGCTTTAGGATCTGGTCGAGCGGATCCTTTATACCACCCTTTAAACTGGAAGTGACGATTCCCAGAAGAATAGGTTTTTGGAAATGCTTTTGGGGCTTTATAGTGAAAATTGTCTGACTCAACCACCGTTTTCGAAAGGGCTGCATTATAGCCTGTCGGATAGGTTGGCAAAACTGTCGATGTCATGTCATTATAATAAATACTAACTCGTCTATTGGGTACATAATAATAAATCGTATCATCGGTTATTAAATAATTATTTTCACCTGCAGTCGTGGCCATATTGTAAGCAGCAGAAAATTGGACTTTTTGAGGATCAGGGACCCAAGAATATGTTCGCAAATTAAATTGCTTAGGCGTTGACGTAGTAAACATATTAAAACGTTCCCCTGTTGTGTATGTACTATAATCCTTGCCAGTAGCTATAGTTACTTGACGGGAAACAGCCAAAGGAAAGGTTGTCGTGTCTGGTCCTTTATAAAAATTATTAGGCGTTGTCTTGGGGGCAGTATATTGCCCTGGCAACGTAATTTTGTGATTGGTTAGTCCCGAAAAACCGTAGTCCTCTGTGGCGTCATCATCAGGAAGTGTAACTTTCGGCACCGTCAACATCTTGAAATTCCCTAGATTACTAGTTGTAATGGTTCCCACCTTTGTCTGAGTACCTGATTTTCTTTCTACTTTCGTGACATCGGCTGTGAACGTCACTTTAGCAGGATCAATAAACAACCCATTTTCATCAATAAAGGCCATTTTATAGGTTTTCTCAGGAATATCAGCCGTTTTAACTGCACGATTTTCTCGCTTTGTCGGCTCCTCCTGAGTCGCTTCAACAGCCGCTGTCGTTGTATCGGCTGTTGCTTCAGTCTGGTCCTCTGCCGATGGTAGTTGCGGCTCTTCTATCATCTTTTGAGGTAATTCTGATGTCTCTGGTTCTGTGGTTGTTTCTGATGAAGCAACTGTGTTGGCTGTTTCATTTTCTTGACTAGCGTTTAACGATGAGTCGCTTGTAGCGGTATCCTCACTTGCCGTTGTTTCTCCCGTTTCAGTGGTTGTTTCATTTTCAACAACTATTGTTTCGGCGAGTACTGAGATGCCATTGAGTGAACTTATCAATAAGGAACAACACAAGGCGGTTGTAAGTAACTTTTGCCATTTTTGATTCATGCTATTCTCCTTTTTATGTATTGGTTTTATTGTTAATTGTTATATGTAAACCTTTTAATTTTCTCCATTATTCTATCAAAAAAAGGCGACCTTGAAATTTTAAATTTTGCTACAGCTAAGTGCCTTTTCCAATGATTCCTATTATACCAAGGCAGAAGAGCACTTTTTCATCGAAAAAGTGCTTGATAATCAAGAGAATCTGCCATTTTGCTACTGATTCTCAGCCAAATTCCTTAATTTTCATAAACAAAAGCTCAAAATATTAGTATCAAATACTAACATTTTGAGCTTTTCTCATGATATTTTTACTATTTATAAAAGGAGTCCGCCACATAATCCCGAAGGTTGTTAGGGACCAGTCACCAAATTCCACGTAACGGCGGCTTGGTATTGTTGGCCAACCATGCCTTGATTGGCGGGCACTTCTAGTTTGATGTTAGCAAACGTGAAGTCCAACTGATAAACGTCACTACCTGTGAACTGTTGGTTAGCGACCACCGCTGTTGCGGTATTGTCGGCGGTTAAATTCACGGTGCCAGTCTTGCCAAGCGGTGTCTTGGTTTCTGTTGGTTGGTTGTAATCGGTAAAGCTGGCAGCAGCGGCCGTTCCTAGCAACAAGCGGGTCGTTGTCGGCAAGCTGTCTGTCGCTGATTTCGGTTGTGACAGCTGCGCCGTTAAGCTCCAATTCGGTTGGGTTTTCTTGATCCGCAGATAGGGATTGCGTGTGCCGTTGCCATAGTAATCAGCGGCTTTTTTCAAGCCATGCTGTTGCGTGCTTCCCGCTACCCCAACCTGACCAAAATTGAAGGTTGGAACACTGATGAAGCCTTCCCCAGTTGGTTCCTTTGTTTCTTGATCTAAATCTTTAATCCGGACCGTATCTGAGGCAGTCAGTTTGTTGAAGTTCCCTGTGACTTCCACAGCGGCTTTTAGCACTTGGTTTGGTTGTCCAGTAACTTTTGTTCCTAGGAGATTAATCGTTAGTTGACCGCCCACAGGAAGACTACTGTCTAAAGGAATCTCAAAACCTGCTTCCCACTGCTCTTTCGTGATTGGTCGAACTTTCGTATTTTGACCAGTACCTAAAATAAACAGTTCCGTGGGCGTACTAATTCCAGTCGCCCAGTCAGTGGTTGGTTTAATCTTAACTGAAGTTAAAGGTGCTTCTCCAGTATTTTTTAAGAGCACTTCCCAATATTCCATGGTTGCGCCATTGTCAATGACATCGACTGCACCACGCATCGTTAAGTTAGCGCTGATGTTTGCTTCTTTGTAGACTGCCGTCATATCGTCATTGCCATCAAAGGTTGTATTGTATGTTGGCGTAGTGCTGGTTGTTAAGGTACTGGGCTTGGTTTTACCTTTGTACCAGCCTTGGAAAATGTAAGTTTTACCACCTGTTGTATAACTAGCTGGTAAGGCTCTTGCGCTCGTGTACTTGAAGGTATTGCTCGTCATGGGAATCTGGTTCCCCTGCGTGAAGCCTGTTGGCGGCGTGATTTTAGTGCCGTTGGTGTCCACGAAGTTTTCGGTGACTTGTTTACGGGTGACTGTGTAGACTAATTTGGATGCATTTACTGGATTTCCACTAAAAAGATTCATGGTAATTAGAGGCTTACCTCCGTCACTCGCATAACCCATCAATGTATTGAATACTCCACTACTTTCCTTTGAAAAATATACCCCATCTGTATCAAAGCCTAATAAGGCGATATTTCCAGCACTCAGGTTATATTCTGTTGGCACTTGATTAGGATCTATAATTGTGGCGCTACCACTGGTATAGTTATAGCCATACATTTTCATAACACTTTTCACCGTATCTAATTCAATACTATTGACATATTTTAATTGTTGATTGATCGCTAGTTTATCTAGAGAAAAATTAAGTCTGTTCGTACCATTAATTGGTTTGTCATTCCCATAAACTCGCAATAGCTCTGGTGATAATGGCATCGTACCATTGTTAAGACTTAGTGTGTATTGTCCGCTACCTTTGCTTTTGGAGGTTAAATCGTACAAATCTGTATAAAGCCTATCACTCGTTCTTTGCACACGATATTTGCCGCTAAAAGTTAACGCTGGCGTGAAGCCAACCCCTTTTTCGTCTACAAAGTTTACATCTAATGATGGATACAACGTTGTGACTGCCTCTTCCTCATACACCACCGTCAAATCGTCATTCCCATCATAGGTCACCGCATAGCTTGGCGCTTTGGTAGTGGTCAAGGTATTTGGCTTGGTTTTGCCTTTGTACCAGCCTTTGAATTTGTAGGTTTTGCCGTCTGCTTGATAGGTGTCTGGCAAAGTACTAGCTTGTTTGAAGGTGAAGTCATTGCTGGTCATTGGTGTTTTCTTGTTTTGGGTAAAACCTGTTGGCGGTGTAATGGCTACGCCGTTAGTATCTACGAACTTTTCGGTGACTTGTTTCCGAGTGACTACGTAATTAAGTGTTTCTCGGTACGTGGTAGTGCCATCAAAACCTACTAATATTGGCCCACGTTCTACAGAATCTGTGCGAAGCATCGTTAATACGTCAGTAATTTCTGGAGCCAAAGCTAATGAATTTAGAGAAAAGATATTTGCACTATTTTTAGAAAATATTCTATCCCTCTGAGTCAAATTCTGTTTAACATAATTACCAAATTGAGCTGCTTCAGATGTTTGTTGCTCACTGTATCTGGTCATGTTTATACTACCAGGCGGGGCAACAATACTGTCGACATACTTTAATGTGTTATCAATCTTTAATTGTTCAATTGCGTACAAATTATGAGTGTAACCTGCTGGTAAATTTGTGAGAAAATCGTACGGCATAGGAATCGTTGCATTGACAGCTACTCGATATTGGCCACCGCCTGCATTAGAAGAAACAATTGGATATCTATCAGCGTATGGTCGCCACTGACTAGTTGCCGTGTGGCGAGCTAATTTATAATACGTCCCTGATAACGTTAAGTTTTCATCAGCAAAAGCTTTTCCTGTTTCATCAGTAAAGCCAAAAATCATTCTCGGATAAATCACTTGATCATTCGGCACCCAACGTGGCGAAATACTCTTTTGTCGGTCATTTTCACTACTATTTTCTGGTACCGATTCTGTTGTTTCAGTTTTCACCTCTGGTATTTCTGCTTGTTTCTCTGTTTCCTGTGTTACTTCTTCCCGACTCGTTTCAGTCGTTTCTTGACTGCTTTCCGTACTTTCTTGCGTTGTGCTACTTGCTACTGTCGGACTACTTTCACTCGTGACTGTTTCCGCAACTGCGGTCACGCCAGAAAAGGCGTTAATCACTAAAGAACTACACAAGCCAATGGTTGCTAAGCGTTGCCAGTTAATTCTCTTCATGTTGTCCCTTCTTTCTATGTACCATTTTGATTCATGCTATTCTCTTTCTTTATGTATTGGTTTATGTACAGCTTTTAATTTTCTCCATTCTATCAAAAAAAGGCGGACTTGAAATTTCAAATTTTGCTACAGCTAAGTGACTTTTCCGACGATTCCTATTATACCAAGGTAGAAGAGTCCTTTTTTACTAGAAAAATGCGCGAAAAACCAAGAAAATCTGCCATTTTGCTTCTGATTCTCAGCCAAACCCCTTAATTTTTATAAGAAAAAGCTCAAAATGTTAGTATCAACCACTAACATTTTGAGCTTTCCTCATGATAACTTAACTATTTTAAGGACCTGTAACTAGGTTCCACGTAATTGCGGCTTGGTATTGTTGCCCCTTGACCCCTTGGTTGGCTGGCACTTCAAGTTTGACATTGTTGAAGGTGAAGTCCAACTGATAAATATTACTCCCAGTGAATTGCTGGTTGGCAATAATCCTAGTGGCCGTGTTGTTGGCATTCAAGCTAATGGCACTCGTAGTACCGACCGCATTTTTCAACTCGGTAGGTTGGTTGTAATTTGAGAAACTCGAAACAGGAGCCGCCCCTAATAATAAGCGGGTCGCTGTAGGCAAGCTGTCTGTCGCTGATTTCGGTTGCGACAGCTGCGCCGTTAGGCTCCAATTCGGTTGGGTTTTCTTGATCCGCAGATAGGGATTGCGTGTGCCGTTGCCATAGTAATCAGCGGCTTTTTTCAAGCTGTGCTGTTGCGTGCTTCCCGCTACCCCAACTTGACCAAAATTGAAGGTTGGAACACTGATGAAGCCTTCAGCCGTTGGTGTCACAATTGCTTGATCATTGTCTTTCACACGTACGGTGGCCGAAGTAGAAACACCACTGTAATTCCCACTGGTGGTAATCCCAGCGCGCAAGACTTGCCCCGCTGTTCCCGTCGCTTTCGTAGTGAACTGAACCGTGGCAGATTTTCCTGCGGGAATGTCAGTGCCTAAGCTAACACCATTGGTCCACGTAGTTGCTGTGACGGGGACTGTTTTCGCGGTGCCGCCAGCTGGCGTGACAATCATGGCAGTTGGTGCTGCTAAGCCAGTTGTCCAAGCGGTTGATTTCTTGATGGTCGCCGTGGTTAGTGGCGCTTGGCTTGTATTGGTAATTGTGGCACGCCAGGTGACATTGCCGCCGCTAGTCACGGTTTCAGCGGTAGTGCGAGTTAAAGCGACACTTGCTTTGGGCACTTCTTCCTTATACATCGCCGTCATGTCGTCATTGCCATCAAAGGTTGTATTGTATGTTGGCGTAGTGCTGGTTGTTAAAGTATTAGGCTTCGTTTTACCTTTGTACCAGCCTTGGAAAGTATAGGTCTTGCCACCTGCGGTATAAGTTGCTGGCAAGGCTTTTGCGGCTGTGTACTTGAAGGTGTTGCTAGTCATGGGAATCTGGTTCCCCTGCGTAAAGCCTGTTGGCGGCGTGATTTTAGCGCCACTTGTGTTCACAAAGTTTTCGGTGACTTGTTTACGGGTGACTGTGTAGACAGCCATAGAGTTAATTGTATTTGTTGTATTGAAACCGAACATACGGATTGAGTTCATATATGAGCTGATATCCATATATAAAAGAGTACTAGCATCTTGAACAAAGTAGCCATTTGTACTAGTGAACTTGTCTAACCCGCCTACGTTAGCATCCTCTATTATAGGTGGCTGATTCACATCAAAGATTGTCGAGGCATTCGGCGTATAATCATACCGTGTAACCTTATAGGTTGTTTTCGTCGTATCCAAGGCGATACTATCAACATATTTCAATTGATTTGTTATAGAGAATTGATTGAAGCGGAAGTGCAGTTGATTTCTCCCATTGACCGCAATATTATTTCCATAAATTTTAAGCAACTCTGGAGACAGCGGCATCATTCCATAATTAGCGCTTATTGTATATTGCCCATTCCCTTTACTTTTTGATGTTACATCGTATAAGTCGATATCTAATAAATCACTCGTTCTTCGAACTCGATATTTCCCGCCAAAAGTCAAGGTAGGCGTGAAGCCAACACCCTTTTCATCTACAAAGTTTACATTCATTGATGGATACAATGTTGTGACTGTCTCTTCTTCGTACACAACATTCAAATCGTCATTATCATCATAGGTCACCGCATAGCTTGGTGCTTTAGTCGTGGTCAAGGTGTTTGGCTTGGTTTTACCTTTGTACCAACCTTTGAACTTATAGGTTTTGCCACCTGTTGTGTATGTGTCTGGCAAGGTGCCACTTTGTTTAAAGGTGTATGGGTCACTGTTAATTACTGTTTGTTTTCCTTGCGTAAAGCCTGTTGGCGGCGTGATTTTAGTGCCGTTGGCATCGACGAAGTTCTCAGTGACCTTGCGATTAGTTAAGTGATAATAAACTGGACTACTGAAAGTTGTATAATTTGCATATCCAGAGACCATGTCAGTACTATAAATTACTCTCTGTAAAAATTCTGGATATTTTACACTAGGATCCACCACTGAATATGACTCATATGGCGCATAACTCTGATCTGGTTTCTGTGTCAATCTTAAAAAAGCAATTACCGATGCTTCTGGGAGAATCTGATCATCATAGCGGACACTATATTTCCTAGTATATGCTGGCAATGGATAGCTTGGATTGATTTTGCCTGTTTTATCATAAAGATTTAACGATTGATAGTACCTTGGAAGTTTAATTGAGAAATTAGCGTACGCATCTCCATTATAACCTGTTTCAGTAGGGCGAGCTATAGATGTTGCAGGCATTGTAACGTTTTTTAAGTTGCCTACTGTTGTGGCACTTTGATTGGTGGCAATGGTTCCAAAAGAAACAGTATCATCTGCTCCCCCTCCTGTTCCTCTATAAGCACTGGTTTTGTAATCATAGGTGATATTAATATCGGCAGGATTTGCTAATTTTCCATCTTCACCAACGAACCCGAATTGATAGGTCAGTGCTGGGAAATCAAAAGCTTCAATCTCCTCATACACCACATTCAAATCATCATTATCATCATAAGTCACCGCATAGCTTGGCGCTTTGGTGGCGGTCAAGGTGTTTGGCTTGGTTTTGCCTTTGTACCAACCTTTGAACTTATAGGTTTTGCCGTTGCTTGCTTTATAAGTCTCTGGCAAGGTGCCACTTTGTTTAAAGGTGTATGGGTCACTATCGATAACGGTTTGTTTCCCTTGCGTGAAGCCTGTTGGTGGCGTGATTTTAGTGCCGTTGTCGTCCACGAAGTTTTCGGTGACTTTGCGGTTAATTAAGTGATAGTATACTGGCCCACTAAAGTATGTATAGACATTATGAGAAATCTTGCCTGGAGGTGTTACATACCTTTGCATTAATAAAGGATAACCATGTCCATCCACGCTAGTATCATACATTTTATAGTATCCGGCTTCATCCTTGGTTAAATTTAAGGCATGAAATTCGTCAATCCAATTATTTATTACACCACTGTCATATTGTTTAACTATAGGCACTGGATACTTAGGATTTATCTTACCATCAGAGTTATAAATACTAATAGAACTATAATACTTTGGTATTGTTAACCTAAAATTACTTGGTACTGAATATATTGCTCCTCCAGCAGGTTGCGCTAAACTAACAGCTGGAACAACCATATTTTTTAAATTGTCTGCTGAATCGGTAGCTTTTTCATTAGCAGATATAACAGTCCATTTAACTGGCACAGTTGTTCTATCCCCTCTGGCGTAATCAAAGAGAATAGAAAACGGGGCTGGGTTCATTAAGTTTCCTGCCTCATCAACAAAACCAAACTGATAATTCACTTTTGGAAAATTATAAGTAGCCTTAGGAGAAATTTTATTAATTTCTGGAATTGTTTTAGCTCCTTTATTAAGATAATCACTAATTACAGTTTTTTCTTTATCATCACTTATTTTTTCCACTACTTCTGGTTTCTCTGTTTCCTGTGTTACTTCTTCCCGACTCGTTTCAGTCGTTTCTTGACTGATTTCCGTACTTGCTGGCGTTGCGCTACTTGCTGATGTTGCTTCCTTAGCGCTACTTGCTACTGTCGGACTACTTTCAATCGTGATTGTTTCCGCAACTGCGGTCACGTCAGAAAAAGCGTTAATCACTAAAGAACTACACAAGCCAATGGTTGCTAATCGTTGCCACTTAGTTTGCTTCATGTCGTCCCTTCTTTCTATGTACCATTCCCGCCAAGCCGATTAAGGCTAAGCCGAGAATGCTAAGATTTGCCTGACTCTTGCTCCCTGTACGAGGGAGCTGCGAGCCAGTTGTGGTGGTCTGTGTCGAACCACCACTTCGTTGATCTCCTTGCGGAGGACCAGCTGGTTCCTTGGGATCAGCAGCTGGCGCATCTGTTTTCGGTGGGGCATCTTTAGGAGCGGGTGTTCTCGGATTTTGGTAAAATTCAATCCCCACCGAACTAGAACCACCATCAGATGCTTCAACATTTATAAAAAAACTAGGAGAAGATAGTAGACACACAATCATTAAATAACGCTTTTTTTTCATTTAAAAACCTCCTTTAGATTCACTTGTATTCGTTGATCTTTTATACAAGGAATGTGTAACAACCTTTTTTCATACCTCTATAATAACAAAGAACCCCCCCTTAGGAATTGACGTTTTTTTCGCACCTCTTGCGAAAATTTTGAAAGTTCTTGTTATACCAGGGTTTACAACACCTGTTATTTAATAATCGTTACTAAAAAAAGGCGATTTTAGTCAATTTTTATCAAAAATCCCCGACAAAAGTTTAAGGTTTCTATCCATTTAACGAGAAAAGCTCAAAAAGTTAGTAATTGATACTAACTTTTTGAGCTTTGTGTAACACTTTTGAAGAAGTCGCTTGAAAAAAAACAGTATTTTTTTCGTATTTTCTTCTACTTTTTTAAGAATCTAGCCAAGCAACGCACTAATTAATAGCCCTAAGGCATAGGTGCCATTGAAAACCATTAAGTTTTTAATGGAATGACGGAAACTTTTCGGCTGCGGCAATTCTTGTTTAAACGTTTGAATATTTTTCCAAATGACAGGCAAAGTAGCAAATGTAATTAACACTGGCCATTGATAAATACCACTAATGAAGCCGAATAAAATCACCAGATACCCAGCTAGCGCTAACACTTGAAACAGCACAATCCCTGCTGGGCGCCCGATATAATAGACTAATGTATAACGGTGGTTCTCAATATCCGTGTCTAAGTCCCGTAAATTGTTGGCGAGCATGATGTTAGCAATCGAACAGACCAAGGGCAAGGACGCCACAACAATCGCAAGCACCGCCCAGAGATTGCCGTCTAAGCGAAAGGCGCCGCTAGCAAAATCGACCGTTAAGTAAAACGGCGGATTGGTGACGACGTTCAAGTAAACGGCTAAGACGAAGATGCCTAAGCCCATCGTGAAGCCACTGAAAATTTCCCCTAAGGGCATGCGGGATAACGGAATCGGTCCATACGTGTAGAAAATCCCGATGAAGCAGCAAATCCCCCCTAATACGAGGAAGAGCCAGCCGGTTTGAACCGTTAAGTACGCACCCACAACGGCAGTGAAGGCAATCATGGCGAAAATCATGTTGCGAACTAGTTGTGGTGAAACGCCTGATTGTCCGATAATATTTTCTTCATATTTATAGACGTCAGATTTGGCTTTTTTGAAGTCCATGTAATTATTAATGGCGGTGGTGGCCATATCAAAGACCACCATGCCAATGAAGAAAACCAGCGTGTTGCTCCACTGAACTTCCCCGAAATAGGTCATTGAAAACAAGACCCCGATAATGAAGGGAAAGAGACTGGCAAGCTTCGTCTGAATTTCCACTACTTTTAAAAACACATTTAAAGACATTTTTAGTCGCTCCTTATTTCAAATCGGCCCGATTCCCCATCGTATAGCCAGAGTCTTTGCCGATTTCAAAGTTGCCTTCGATATCTTTGCTGATGTAGACTTTGTCGTCTTTTGTGACGAAAATGGCATCGGTTCCTTTCAGACTTTCGACATATTCTAGTCCTTTTTTGACGCCCATTGAGAAGACGGCTGTTGAGAGACCATCACCATCGATGGATTTGTCGGTGATAATGGTGACACCCGCGATGTCGTTATCAAACGGATAGCCAGTTTCACGATCGAAGAGATGGTGGTACGTTTTACCATCGACTTTTAAGTAGCGTTCATAAATTCCTGATGTGACTAAGGTTTTGTTGCTTTCTTTGACTTGACCTAAGACTGTGTTGCGGGCTTTATTCGGATCTTGAATGCCGACTGTCCAGTCCATGTCTTTGCCACGTGGGCTGTGTCCTAAGACGTAAACATTCCCGCCTAAATCGACGATAGCGGTGGTGACGCCGTTGTCTTTGAGGACTTTCACGACTTCGTCGGTGATGAAGCCTTTGGCAATTGCGCCTAAATCCAATTGCATGCCTTTTTCTTCAAGGTAAACGGTTTGCTCTTTGTCGTTGAATTTGACTTTCGTGTAATCAACGAGTTTCAAGGCTTGATCAATTTCGGCTTGGCTTGGTTTGCGGGCATCATCGAAGCCAATGTGCCACATAGAAGTGATTGGGCCAATTGCCATGTCGAAGCCGCCGCGGGAGTCTTTGCTGTATTCATAGGCTTTTTTCAACAAAGGATACAGGTCATCTGAGACTTTGACTGGTTTTACGCCTGCTTCTTGGTTGATTTCATCAATTTCTGAACCTGGTTGGTTGACCGTGATTTTATCGCCTAGTTCTTTGACGCGGGCAAAGGCTTTCGGTAAGACGTCTTCTTTGCCATCATCGTAGATGCGAATTTGAACGTAGGTACCAAGCATTGTTTGACGGTCAGAGTATGGTTCTGTATTAATTTTCGCTTCTGGTTTTGAGGAACAAGCAGCTGCCACAAACAGCACTGCTAGAACACTCATCATGAGCAGAAGTTTCTTTTTCATAGGATTCCCTCTTCTTTCCTTCTTTAATTAAAAAATAAGTTCTCTTGCATAGTAGCCTTTTTTGGAAAAAATGAAAAGTCTTTCTCTTGGAAATTCACAAATTTCTGTGAAAAAATTTGTGAAATGATGGACAGAACTAGCGAAGAAAAAGGGGCGGGAAAGTCAGCCAACCGACTTTTTCCCAACCCCTCAATGGTGTCAAGTAATTGCTGAAAAGCGTTTCAGGAACTACTTCACGATTCATTTATTATTACTTATTTTGTTACGATGTTGTCAACAACGATTTCAGTTGTGTCGCCTTTTTCAGCAGCGTTCACTAATTGTTGTGCGTAGTTGATGAATGAATGTGTGCTGTGTGTTGCACCAGTTACCACTTCAACACCTGCAGGTGAGCCGTCTTCTTCGCCCATTGCTTTAACAAATTCTTTGTTTAATGTTTCGATATATTCTTTTGGTCCAACGCCAGCAACGTCTTTCATTTTGCTTTCGTATTCAGTGTCATCTTTTTTAGATTTGCCGTCAGCGTTCACGTTATCGTAGTTAGATTCAGTCACTTTACCATCTTTCACAGTCATTGAGAATGTTGTGTGGTAGCCGTTTGAGTCATTTTTTTCTTTCAATGAGTACGTACCATCTTTCAATGTTGCCCCATTGTCGATTTCGATTGTGTCTGTGTTACCAGCTTGTGCTGCTTGGATTAATTGTTGTGCGTAGTTTTGGAATGATTCAGATGAATGAGTCGCACCAGTTACTACTTCCACACCGCTTGCGCTTTGTGCTTTAACAAAAGAATCGTTTAATTGTTTGATGTATTCTTTTGGTCCAACACCAGATTTTGCTTTCATGCTTTCTTCATACTTAGTGTCTTCTGTTTTAGATTTGCCGTCAGCATTGATGTTGTCATATTTAGATTCAGTGATTTTGCCGTCTTTTACAGTCATTTCAAAGACTGCACGGTAACCATTTTTTTCATTTTTTTCTTCTAATTTATACGTACCATCTTTTAAATCGCCACCGGCAACTTTTTTCGCTGGTGCTGATGATTCAGTTGATTTTTTCGTTTCTGAAGATGCTGCGCTAGAAGAGTTCGTTGTGTTGTCTTTCTTGTCTGCGCCACAGCCTGCTAATACTAAACTAAATAATGCAATTGCCGCAAAACCTTTAACAAATTTATTCACTTTCATTGATAGTCACCTTTTCTTTCATGATTTTCACAAACATCAAAAGTTTGTGATACATTACACATTATAATGGTTTTAAAAACGTTGTCAAGACCATCCCCTAAAAATATTTACATTTCGGTCTTTTTTTCATCAAAAACTCATCGTTGGAGTAAATTTGTTGACAATTAAAATTTATATTAGACAAATTCGTGAAATACTTATATAATGTTAGTCGATTGTGTACTTATTAATCATTATCACTATTTTACTACTTACAATATTAAGGAGCGGATTGTCAATGACAAAGCAAAATATTGTCGTTGTAGGTGCTGGGTATGCTGGCGTTTCAGCTACTAAATTTCTAGCAAAGAAATTTAAAAAAGATACGGACGTAACAATCACATTGATTGATCGCCATTCTTACCACACTATGATGACCGAATTGCATGAAGTAGCAGGCGGACGTGTTGAACCAGAAGCAATTCAATACGACTTACAACGTTTGTTCTCACGCAAGAAAAACGTAAAATTGGTAACAGATACTGTTACTGGGATCGACAAAGAAAATAAAGTTGTGAAAACTTTAGCAGGTTCTTATCCATTTGACCAGTTAATTCTGGGTATGGGTGGCGAACCAAACGACTTTGGAACACCAGGCGTGAAAGAAAATGGTTTCACCTTATGGTCATTTGATGATGCAGTGAAAATTCGTCATCACATTGAAGCAACCGTTGCTAAAGCAGCCATCGAACCAGATGCTGAAGTACGCAAAGCAATGTTAACATTCGTTGTCTGTGGTTCTGGTTTTACTGGGATCGAAATGGTCGGCGAATTAATCGACTGGAAAGATCGTTTAGCGAAAGATGCCAAAATTGATCCAGACGAAATTACATTAATGGTTGTTGAAGCAATGCCAACCATCTTAAACATGTTATCTCGTAACGATGCTGCCAAAGCAGAACGTTATCTAGAAAAGAAAAATGTTCAATTATTATTGAACTCACCAATCGTTGAAGTTGCAGCAGATCACATTAAATTAAAAGATGGTTCTGAAGTACCAACGCATACGTTAATCTGGACAGCTGGTGTGAAAGCAACTTCTGATGCCGCTGACTTTGGTTTAGAAGCAGCCCGTGGTAGTCGTTTAGTTGCGAATGAATACATGCAAGCTAAAGGCTACGAAGACAAAAACATTTATATCATTGGTGACTTGGTTTATTACGAAGAAACACCAAATACACCAACTCCTCAAATTGTTCAAGCAGCTGAACAAACAGGTCATACTGCGGCTGCCAACATCGTTGCAGATATTAAAGGTGGCGAAAAACACGCCTTTAAAGGAAACTACCAAGGATTCATGGTTTCCATCGGCGCGAAATGGGGCGTTGCCAACTTATTCGATAAAATTCATTTGAGTGGTTTCTTAGCCATCATTATGAAACATATCGTTAACTTGAAATACTTCTTTGATATTCGTTCTGGTTACTACATGTTCCAATACATTATGCACGAAATCTTCCATATTAAAGATGATCGTTCTGTTGCTCGCGGACATACGTCTCGTTATGGCAATGTCTTGTGGAGTGTTCCGCTACGTGTCTTCTATGGTATGGTTTGGTTAGTCGAATCAATGAAGAAAATTGTCGGCAACGGCGATTACTTGAAACCAAGCACTTGGTTTGGTGATGGTTCTTGGTTCACAGATAAAGTCGTTTTCCCATTCCCTTGGTTACAAGAACAAGTAACAACAGGTGCTTCTCAAGCAACTGAAACAGCAACAACTGCTGCAAGTGGTGCGGCGGATGCGGCGGCAAGCGGTGGTGCCGATGCGGCAACACAAGCAGCGCACTTTGGTTTAAGCTACGCTTACGGCGAAACACCAATGCAAGTGTTTGATCACATGCCTAAATGGTTCGAAAGCGTAATGAAATTTATGATGCCAAACCAAGAAGTTGCTTTGTTCATGCAAAAATTCATGACAATCGTTGAAGTATGTATTGCTTTAGCATTGATTGCTGGTTTATTCACTTGGTTATCAAGTGCTGCTACAATTGGTTTAACAATTGCCTTCTGTTTATCTGGCATGTTCTATTGGGTAAATATCTGGTTTATCTTTGTCGCTTTTGCTTTGATGAACGGTTCAGGCCGTGCTGTCGGTTTAGACCGCTGGGTAATTCCATGGATTCAACGCAAACTTGGTAAAGCGTGGTATGGTACCCCGAAAGCTAGATACGGCGGTAAGTAAGCAATCGATAATCGATTGACAACTACGAGCAAAAGCTGAGACACATGTCTCCAGCTGACTATCATAGGATTTAGTATGTGGGACAGCAGTCAAGCATGACTTTTGTCCCACATATTTTCTTTTATATAATATGGTGGCTCAACTGGAAAAGAATACTTCTTTTCCGTTCATTATGTTATGATAGACAAGAAAAAAACACCAAAGGAGAGAGAAGAAAATGACGATCAAAGAATTCATTAAGAAAAGTCGCTTGAAAACATGGGACGTTATTATTATTGCTATTTTAGTTCTTGGTTCTTTTCTGCCCCTTGTTGTTTTTGCCATGCAAAACCGTGGTCAAGAAGCGGCTACGTATCAAGCAGTCTTGAAAGTAGACAACAAAGTAATCAAAGTCTTTGACTTAAAAAAGGACGGCCCGCATTATACATATAAATACGAAGCAAAAGACGGTGATTACAACCTGATTGAAGTAGATGGTGATCGTATCCGCGTGAAGGAAGCCAACTGTGCTGACTTAGTGGATGTTCGACGAGGCTGGATTTCAAAACCTGGTGAAACCCCGATTGCCTGTCTACCCCACAATTTGTTTATCACCGTGGAAGCTTCTGATGGGAGTGAAGACGGTAGCTTAATTTATTAAGCACGACAACTATGAGCAAATTACACAAGAATATTTATATTGCTATGCTCGTTGCCCAAGGGGTCATTATTGGTTTAATCGAAAATATGATTCCTTACCCTTTCGCATTTGCTCCTGGGGCAAAGCTCGGTCTAGCAAATTTAATTACCATTATTGCGATTTTCACCATGCGTAAGCGTGATAGTTTTTTCTTGGTCTGTTTACGTTTGATTTTAACGACATTACTGGGCGGCACACTTTCGACCTTTTTCTATAGTGCCAGTGGTGCCTTATTAAGTTATTTCGGCATGTTGCTTGTCAAGCAGCTGGGGCCAAAACGGGTCAGCATTATTGGGATTAGTGCCGTTGGTGGTTTCTTACACAACGTTGGTCAGTTGCTAACGACCTCTTTCTTTGCTCATTCGTGGGCGCCGATGCTGTACTTACCATTTTTATCTCTGTTTGGGTTACTCTCGGGGATTGCCATTGGGATTGCCGCTAATTATTTACTACAACATGTCCAGACGTTACGAAAATTCCAACTGAATTATGAACAAACAACGAAACATAAGTGGAGTCAATTTTTCTAATTGAAAACCTGTCCGCCACAATTAAAGGAGTCATCTTATGAATATACATCCTATGTGGAATACCTATCCTACGTTATCAAAAGAATTAACAACTACTCTTCGCTTGATGGAACAAGCGGTTCAAATCGATAATCAAGAGATTCAAGCTGCTGTCCATGACATGATTCATTCTGGCGGCAAATTGCTACGTCCAGCCTACCAACTGTTGTTCTCTTATTTTGGTGAACAGCGGGACCCTAAAAAGGCGACAGCGTTAGCGGCTTCCATTGAATTACTGCATACCGCCACGTTAGTTCACGACGATATTGTCGATGAAGCTGATACGCGTCGTGGCTTGCCAACATTGCGTTCGCGCTTTGGAAATAGCACAGCCGTGTATACAGGCGATTATCTTTTTGTTTGCTGTTTCAAGCTCTTATCTGATTATTCTTCTTCATTAAAAAGCATTCAATTAAATTCGCGCAGTATGGAAAAAGTCCTGACTGGTGAGCTTGGTCAAATGGACAATCGCTATAATTTCGAGGTAACGATTGACCAATATTTAAAAAACATTTCTGGGAAAACAGCGGAATTGTTTGCGCTAAGTTGTTTTGTCGGTGCCTATGAAAGTGGCACCTCCCAACGTTTTGCTAAACGTTGTGGTGAAATCGGCGAAAATATCGGGCTGGCTTTTCAAATTATTGATGATATTTTGGACTATACACAAACTGCCGATGCCATCGGCAAACCCGTCTTAGAAGACGTACGTCAAGGCGTGTATTCTTTGCCCTTGATTTATGCACTTGAAGCCAATCGTGAAGTCTTGTTGCCACTTTTAATGAAAAAAGAAACCTTGACCGATGAAGAAACACAGGAAATTTATCGTCTTGTCCATGAACTAGGTGGCGTAGAAAAGGCCCAACAATTAGCCACTCATTACACAGAAAAAGCGCTGAAAGAAATCAGCAAACTTCCTGAAACAAAGGCCCAAGCGAAAGAACAATTGTATGAAATTACACAAACGATTTTGACAAGAGAAAATTAAAAAAGCCGCTGGATCCTATTGAGGATTTAGCGGCTAGCTTTTTAGGTGATACCTTGGTATAATAAACACGAAGAGAGCGTACTAGACATACGCTCTCGGGTAGACCGTTTAAGACGGTAGCTTGATTTTAATACGGAAATAAACCCGTCAATCTTCGCTAAAGGTTATGACGGGTTTATTTTTTGTCGTTTTTATTACTGATTTTGACAATTAATGTTGTTACTTATACAACTTAACTACTTTTGTTGCTTCATTCCATCTCTAATTTGTATTACCTAGTGAATACATGTTATACTAATTAAAAAATGGAGGTGTTAGCTATGACATCAACAAAAACAAGAAAACAAGGAAACTCATTAGTTATAACAATTCCTGCTACTTTAGGAGTTAAAGAAGGGGAAGAATTTGTTATTCTTCGCAAAAATAATGGCTCCATCGCATTGATTCCAAAAGTAGAAGATTTTTTTGAAAATACTGCTGAAGGAGAGTTTTATCTTCCTGAATTAGCGATTGATTATTCACCTAGCGGAGGAGAAGTTGATGGGCTATAAACCAACTCAAAGAGATATTGTTATTATCGACTTTGCGCCTTCTAAAGGTTATGAAATCAGAAAACGACGACCTGCTCTCGTAATGAGCAAAGACAGTTACAATATTTCAACAAATTTAGTTATTGTCTGTCCAATAACCTCGTTGGATAAGGAACGTCCTTTTCTTGTCCCTATTTATAGCGAAAAACTTCATACCTCCGATAATGCAGTAAGTAAAGTGAATACGCTCCAAGTCTATTCACTCGACTATACAGAACAGGCACAACGCAGAATAAAATATGTAGATACGTTAGACGAAGAAACATTTTACGAAATTGCTCAAAAGTTTTTACAAAACTTTTCTTTTGCTGTTTAATTCGGCTTCAACTGAACACGCATATATGATTTACTATTCGACTTTTCCGTTTCAACTTGCTATAATAAACACGAAGAGAGCGTACTAGATATACGCTCTCGGGTAGACCGTTTAAGACGGTAGCTTTAATTGTGGATAAATAAACCCGTCAATCCTTGCTAAAGATTATGACGGGTTTATTTTTTGTCGTTTTTATTACTGATTTTGACAATTAATGTTGCGAAAGCAATCGCAAGCATCAATGCTTCAAAGACAGTCACTACTATTCCTTTCTAGGGAAAGAGCAAACAAGCAAAAACATTGGCAGTCCCCCTTTTTTGAGAAATTGCCACCGTCATAAACTTCCTACTTGTGTAGTATAACACATTTGCACCTTCCTAGAATACGCTTTCTTTTTTATTTACTATTCGACTTTTCCGTTTCAACTTGCTATAATAAACACGAAGAGAGCGTACTAGACATACGCTCTCGGGTAGACCGTTTAAGACGGTAGCTTTAATTTATTGGTTAATAAACCCGTCAATCTTCGCTAAAAGTTATGACGGGTTTATTTTTTGTCGTTTTTATTACTGATTTTGACAATTAATGTTGCGAAAGCAATCGCAAGCATCAATGCTTCAAAGACAGTCACTACTATTCCTTTCTAGGGAAAGAGCAAACAAGCAAAAACATTGGCAGTCCCCCTTTTTTTGAGAAATTGCCACCGTCATAAACTTCCTACTTGTGTAGTATAACATATTTGTACCTTCCTAGAATACGCTTACTTTCCTGATTATTCAACAGCCGCTTTCTTTTGTAATAAAAATCGCGCACCGTTTACTGGGATAAAACGATTCAGCCAACTAAAATTTTTTAGACTAAACAGACCGACCATCTTTTTTGATGGTCGGTCTGTTTAGTCTATTGCTCCGCCTTTACTCCTTCTCCGACAATGCTCGCCAGACATCAAATGTTTGTTTTAAGCCTTGGACATTATGAACACGTAAAATTTCTACGCCTTGTTGTGCTGCATACAAGGAAGCAGCGGCTGAGCCAAAATCACGGTTGGCTGGTTCTGGTTCGTTCGTTAAAGCGCCAATGGTTCGTTTGCGAGAAACGCCGTATAGTAACGGATAATCTTGGTAGCGAAAGGCGTTAGGATCTTTTAACAGTTGAAGGTTTTCTGCGACAGTTTTATGAAAGCCAATCCCTGGATCGAAACAAATTTTTTCTAAGGAAAGCCCATATTTTTGGCATTGTTCAATTTTTTCTGTATAAAATTGGTGCAACTCTTCTTTTAAAGAAAGGGATTGGTGTTTTCTGGAATGCATAATCACAACTTGGACTTCAGGATATTGTGCGAGGACTTCTGCCATCCCCGGAGTGTCTAATCCTTTGATGTCATTAATCATTGTGGCACCAGCTTGGATCGCGGCTTCTGCTACTTCGGGATAGTAGGTATCCACAGAAATCGGCGCTAGAGAAGTCTCACGTATTTTTTTAATTAACGGTAATACTCGGTCTGTCTCAACTTGTGGAGAAACTTCTTCGTAGCCAGGACGTGTGGATTGGCCGCCAATGTCTAAAATATCGGCCCCCGCTTCTAGTAGATGAAGCGCATGTTGATAGGCCACGTCGACCGTTGTGTAGCTACCGCCATCAGAAAAAGAGTCGGGGGTCGTGTTGACAATCCCCATAATTTGGTAATTCTTTTTTAAATCAATCATTGTCACATTGCTCCTTTATCTGCTGAATCATCTTTCGTAAAGCCCGCATTCTAGGACTTATCTTCATTCGTTCACTCGTGGACAACTCCGCTAAGGTTTTGCCTCGATCTGGTAAATAAATAATCGGATCAAAGCCATAACCACCTGTACCGCGCGGTTCAACTAATTCACCAGTCAAAGTGGCTTCCGTTTGCAACAGTTTGTCGTCATCGAGTACATAGACCAACGTGGCTGATAAGGTTAACTCTCGGGTCGACTGTTGCCCTTCAAATAAGTGCAACAGTTCGCGGTTCTGTTCTTCCGGATTGGCTGAATGGAAAAAGCGGCTTGTATGAATACCTAATAAATCAGGAAAAGCAGTTAACGTTAAGCCGCCATCATCACCTAACACTGGGCGGCCAATTAATTGTTGGAAAAAGCGAGCTTTTAGATAAGCATTTTCAGCATACGTAGTGCCAGTTTCTGCAGGTTGTTCTTGACTGGTTGTATACTTTCGATAAGAGACAAGTTGAATAGCGGGGTCCTTAAGTCCTGATTGCATTTCTTTTAACTTACCTTGGTTATTCGTGCCAACAATGATTTCCATTTTCTAACGTATCTCCATTAAAAATTGATTTTTCCACTCTTGTTCTTTAAATAGTCCGGTAAATTGAAATGTTTTGGTGCTACTTTGTGGTGTTTTCACGCCGCGCATCGTCATACACATATGTTCCGCTTCAATGGCTACTGCAATGCCTTTGACGGGAATATTTTCTTGGAGTTTGCGGGCAATTGTCACTGTTAAATCTTCTTGAACTGTGGGACGTTTGGCACAATGTTCTACTAATCTTGGTAACTTGCTTAGTCCCAATACTTTGCCACCTTCTGGCAGATAAGCGACATGTACTTTTCCATAAAATGGCAATAAATGGTGTTCACACATTGAATAAAAGGCAATATCTTTTACTAGAACCATTTCGCCTTCATTTAAGC
The DNA here is from genome assembly GCF_050536915.1 of Enterococcus sp. DIV1316a. Lineage (NCBI taxonomy): Bacteria > Bacillati > Bacillota > Bacilli > Lactobacillales > Enterococcaceae > Enterococcus > Enterococcus sp. DIV1316a. Next base: position 2,654,149 of record NZ_CP172913.1, read on the forward strand.
TATCAAATAATTTATAATCGTCAAATTCAGGTTCGGTTAATCCACTAAAAACTTCTGCATACATTTTAGCTACGCGTTTGGGTGTATCAATGAGTCCTGCCCGTTGAGTATCTTCCCCCACTGCTTCTAAGATTGTGGTAACTGCCTGCTCAATTTGCGCTTGTTTTTCCTGCTCCATCTCTACCATTCCTTTTCGCTTACTCGCACTTCTTCTTGATTGCCACTGCGCTGAATCCACGTAGCTATTGGCGCGCCCAATAGTTGTTCCTCTGCGTAAACATCACTTAAGGGAATCAAAACAAATGACCGTTTTGTTAATTCTTGATGAGGAACTTGTAAGTGGGGCAACGTGACTGACTGCCCCCCTAATAATAAAATATCAATATCAATAATCCGCGGACCCCAGTGAATTAATTTTTTACGTTTCATTGCTTGCTCAATCCCTTGGGTAACAGCCAATAACTCTTCAGCGGTATAGCTAGTATCAATTTTCAATACGGCGTTCAAAAAATCATCTTGGTCTGTATAGCCGTAAGGATCCGTTTCATAAAGTTTTGAAGAAGCCACGACCTGAATCTGCGGGTCTTCGTTTAAATAATTGCGGGCTTTCACTAAATTTGCGTATGGATCGCCGACGTTACTACCTAATGCTACATAGCCAATCATCTATACTTCTCGCTCCATTTCAATTTCAATATTGTCAAAAAGGCCGGGCATCGGCACACTATATTTTCTAATTTTAATGATAATTTTGTTCAATTGTTCTTGATAATCTGCGGAAATATCATCTAAAATAGCACTCGCTAACCCTTCGATTAAATCGTACGAGTGATTGTTTACTCGTTGGGCAATCAATTCATTCACTTCGGCATAATTGACAGTTTGAGTGACATCATCTGTTCGCCCTGCTTCGGCTAGCGACAACTGCATTTCAAGGTCGATTTCTACTTGCTGTCCTAGACGTTTTTCTTCTGCCAAAACACCATTTTTTGTGAAAAATTTCAAGTTGTTAATTCTAATTTTATCCATCCTCTAACTCCCTACCCTCTGTTTTGCTGATTTTTTTAATCATAGCATATTTCTTGGAAAAGTCAGTAGTTAAAAGATGGAAAAGTGGTTATTGGTATGATATAAAAAATTACTTTTTACGAATCAAATAATATAACTCGTGTATTCAAAAAAGAGCGTTGCTGATGCAACGCTCTTTTTTGGGGTTTATTCGCCTTTTATCGCATTGTTACAAATTCTTCTGATCCTGTTGGATGAATCGCAACAGTATTATCAAAATCAGCTTTGGTCGCGCCCATTTTAATAGCGACTGCAAAGCCTTGTAGCATTTCGTCAACACCGATGCCGATGCCATGCAAACCGACAATTTTTTCTTCTTTGCCGACACAGATTAATTTCATGTCGCATTTTTGACGGTATTCTCCTAAAGCGAAATACATTGGCGTAAAGCTAGAGCGATAGATTTTCACTTGGTCTTCACCATATTCTTCAAGCGCTGCTTTTTCCGTCAAACCAATTGTCGCAACTGGTGGATGGGTAAAGACCACCGTTGGTACCAAGTTATAATCCAAATATAAATCGGTTTGTCCGTTAAATAAGCGTTCAGACAGGCGCCGACCAGCGGCAATCGCGACTGGCGTTAAGTCGATTTTACCAATGACATCGCCGACTGCGTAGATGCCATTTTGCGTGGTATTTTGGAATTTATCTACTTTGACGTAGCCTTTTTCATCAAGTGCTACTTTCGTATTTTCTAAGCCTAATTGATCCGTGTTCGGCTGACGGCCTGTCCCGAAAATCACGGCATCTGTCGTGATTGATTCACCATTTTCAAATGTAATAACGTACTCATTCTGCGCCGTTTTTTCAATTTTAGCTGGTGTTGCATTCGGATGAATTTGCATGCCCATTTCTTGATAGCGTTCTACGACTTTTTCAGAAAGCATGTCATCAAAGCTTCGTAATGGTCGTTCATGACGGAAGGCCCAATGTGTTTCTGCGCCTAAGCCATGTAAGGTTCCTGCTAATTCGGCTGCGATGTAACCCGCACCGACAAAGACCACACGTTTTGGCATTTCTTCTAATGCAAAGAAGCCGTTTGAATCTAAGGCATATTCTTCTCCTGGAATACCTAGTTTTTTCGGACGACCACCTGTCGCAATTAGAATGTGCGGCGCCGTATATTCTGTCCCATTGACTTCAATTGTTTGCTCCCCAGTAAACGTAGCGTAACCATGGATACGTTCAATGTTGTTACTGTCTAAACCACGATTATACGCACCATGTAAGAAGTCAATATATTTTTCACGATTTTCAACTAATTGTTTAAAGCTAAAATTTTTGATTTCAACATCAAACCCGTAGCCTGCTGTGTCTCTTTCCATCATTTCCATCATGCTGCTGGCTTGCCACATGACTTTTTTAGGCACACAACCAACGTTGACACAGGTCCCACCAATTTCGTTGCCCTCAATTAAAAGGACGTTGGCTCCGTGCATTCCTGCGCGGTTAGCAGAAGCAATCCCGCCACTACCGCCACCAATAACAATATAATCATAGGTTTTCATTTATTCTGCTCCCTTTCAATTTGAACTTTCTCCCTTATTATCGCAAAAAATAGCAAAAAAAGACAGTCGTATTACTTACTTTTGTTTAGTTTTCTGCTGCTTCTGTTTTATGGATTCGTTCCGTAAAAGCACTGGGGGAAAGGAATTCAATCGTAGCATTGTCGAAGGGAATTCCTAAATCTTCTTTCGTTACGTTTGGGTTCATTGTAATGACGTAAAGTGTTTTGCCTAAGGAAAGTGCAATCCCAATTTCTAAATAACTTAGTCGGTCAAAGTCACCATTAATAAAAACGTAGGTTGCTTCGTGAAGATACCGTTTTATCACTTCAATATCTGTAAACATTCCGGTTTGAACACAATCTGCTAACCCGAAGCCCACTGCACCCATACAGCCATGCTCATCTTCAAACAGCTGAGGATCTACCAAAAGGTCCGTTTGAATACGAGGGTTTTGACCAATTTGGTAGGCGAATAATTTAGCCATAGTTATTCCTCCTTCTTTTTGATTACTCGTTAGAACGTAATAATTCAAGAACAATTTCTGTTTTGTCCTGCTCCGTTTGAATAGCTGTTCCTAATATCTTTTCTATTTCTTCTTTAGGTAATTTAAAAGCTTGATTTAGTTGACTTGCAGGAATGACTTGGTGCTCTAAAATCATGTGATAAACTTTTTGGAAAACTTCTGGCTGTTCGATAGTCAGTTGTTCATCGTAAGGCTCTTTCGTTTTCCATTTATTTTTAGCAATTCTTTTATTTAAATAGAGACGTTGATCATCATTAATTAACGCTAATGTGTATGTTTTTTGAATCATTGATTGAAGAGAAACTTTCCAATACTTTTTCAAATCAATATAGTATTCTAACGAAATAGACAAGAGCGAATCAGAAAAAGCCGCTGAAGGAAGGAGAAAATGCGCAGCAAATAGATTTGCTTGATACTCAATAATGTTCTTTAATTCTGTTTGCGAATACTCATGAATACTTTCAACACCGTTGTGTAATAAAATATGTCCTAGTTCATGCGCCACGTTAAAACGACGACGGACAGCAGATTCATGATTATCTGTGAGCATAATAAACGGCCGACCAATCATCCAACGCGAAACCGCATCTAGTGTTGGATTGGACATGTTGGCTTCTGAAATAATCACACCATTTTGTTCAGCCAACTGAATGAGATTAGGGACTGGCGAAATCAAGTCTAAGCCCCAAATTTTCCGTAATTCCTCAGCCTTTTTCACAATTTCTTCTTCTGTGATTTCATAAATACTCTTTTCAATTAATTCTGGTAAACAAACTTTGGGAAAGTTCACATATGTTGCTAATACTTTATACACTTCTTGCACATATTTTAACCGCTCTTTTTGCATATCTCTTACTTTCTTCGTTGCCGCACTTCGGCTTCTAAAAAAAGTTGCGCCTGAATACAATTCAAATGTATCTGCTGAAAAGAAACTACGGGGAAATTGTAAAACAGAAATTAGTTTTAATATGCTATCTGCTTTAGGAATTGTTTTTCCCGATTCGTAATTCGAAATCATTTGCCTAGATAGCTCTGCTTTCTCGGCTAATTCTTTCATTGTTAATCCTCGTGCAATGCGAGCCGAAGTTAATTGCTTTGGATTAAAAATCAACCTCTCGTTCATTTTCTAGTCCTCTCCTTATCAGTTCGTCAGCGGTTGACGTAAAAGTCAAATGTAGGTCCTTACGAACTTCCTCTGGATTTTTTAAAAGAACTGGTGCCTGCGTAATATCAATTTGGTCAATCCAACGACCAACTCCAATATCTGGTAACCCTAATCGAACAAAACGTAATTGATGATTCGATCCGCCATAAGTTAGTAATAAGAATGGCGGTTGATTGGCATCATAATACTCATTTAAATCTTCTGGTTTGTCAAATAAATTATACTGCTTATTTAATAAGCTCCCACGATTTCTAAATAATGCCTTTTTAGGAACTGAAGCTTCTGATAAAACTTTCGCTGGCGTTAAAATTGCGCCTTTGGTTTCAATCATTAAGTACGTATGACCATTGACATATCGACTACTAGCTTTGTCAGCTATTTCATGTGGGATTGCTGATGAAGTTAACACTTGTTTTAAACCAACATCAACCAATCCATGCCGAACGTGTCCCCAAACTTTTTTCATTTCTGCTCGTTGAAAAATAGATTCTCTTTCTGTTAGCTCCATTAAGTAGCGATATGCTTCTCTTATGCTTAACGATAAAACACCAACCATTCGTGCATCACAATTTCTTTTTAAATGTTCTTTTAAAATACTCATTATTTTCTCTCCTTTTTTCATAACACCCCAACAACATACCATGTTAACATTTTGCCTTTTCTAAAAAAATATGTCAACACAAAAAAATGAACTTAGGAAGGTAAGTCATTTCGACTTACCTTCCTAACTCTGAATTTTAAAATAAACGGCGAGACAGATATAGCTTCTTCTGTACTCTTCAGGATAAAACTTCAATCGACAGCCCTAGCCCGACCTCATATTTCAAATAACTCTTCTTATAACTTTTGCTTTGCACTGGTCCTCAATACATATTCCCAACCACTTTTACTCGTAAGCGGGTTGCATTTTCTGGATGATAGGCGAGTGGTGTTTCTTCCACCTCGACTAACTCGATTGTGCCAGGGACTGCACCCGCAAGTTCAGCTTGTTGGACGGCTTTTTCTTGGGCATCAGTCAACGCCGCGTCTCGTTGGATTTTTGAATAAACATAAATTTGTTCGTATTGTCCGCTAATCTGAGCGATAGAGGCACCGATGGCATTCGCCACTGCTCCGTTTTCGTTGCGAATTAGCGCTTTAACGCCTGTCAATTCTTCGGGGATGATAATACTCCCACCACCAACTAAAACGACCGTCACGTCTGCGGAACTGGTCTTCATGCGATCAATCGCTTCACTGACCAATTCGCCAATTTTTTGGTACACTTTTTCCGCAAACGTTTGGTCTAAATGAGCCACTTTGCTAGGATCACCGACTTGGGCATGGCCTAAGCGAACCGCGATATCAGTGGTCGTTAATTGTGTGCCGCCAAAAACAAGGGCCTCTTGTGTAATACGGTAGCCGACACTATCGGGGCCAACTGTCACAGAACCATCTGGTTGTTCACGCACTAGACTGCCGCCGCCGACACCGATTGACACGATATCTGGCATTCTAAAATTGGTCCGTACCCCGCCAACATCAACGGCCAGTGAAGATTCTCTTGGAAAGCCATCCACTAACACGCCAATGTCTGACGTTGTGCCACCAACATCTAAAACAACCGCATCTTTCAAACCAGCTAAGTAAGAAGCGCCACGAATACTATTTGTTGGTCCACAAGCAATGGTTAAAATAGGAAACTGTTTGGCATACGTTAACGACATTAACGTACCATCATTTTGACATAAGTACACTTGGGCGTGATGAATTTTTTCTTGTTCTAAGGCTTGTTCAAAGCCTTCGCTGGTCACTTTAATTACTTTGTGCAACGCAGCATTCAAAATTGTCGCATTTTCCCGTTCAATTAAACCGACAGACCCAATCATTGAGGAGCAAGATACAGGAACATCTGCCCCTAACACTTCCTTCGCAAGTGCTTGGACAAACAATTCTTGGTCATTTTTTAAAGAAGAAAAAACGCCAATTACTGCGATTGCCTCTACTTCTCCTCGCCAAGAGGCCAAAATCCCACGTAATTCTTCTTCGTCCAGTGCAGTCAATGGTTGTCCATCATATTCGTAGCCGCCATGTGCTAAAGCATACGTTTCTGAAAGAGTGGCCACTAAATCCTTGGGCCAAGCTGTGTAAGGCAAGACCGAAGCGGTTGCTGGATAGCCCAAACGAAGGACCCCAACTTTTGCTAATTTTTTTCGCTCAACAATGGCATTCGTACATTGGGTCGTGCCCAACATTGCATGTGTGACTTTGGTTGGGTCCACTGCTGATTCTGCCAAGACTTTATTTAAGGCGCCGGCAATCCCTGTTTGAATATCATCGGTTGTTGGAACTTTCACTGAATGAATCAAGTTTAATTGATGATCTAAAATAACAGCATCTGTATTTGTGCCGCCGACATCGATACCGATTTTATACATTTATTTGTCCTCCTTCGCTACTAAGTTTTCTAGTGGTTGATAATCCATTTCGTAGCCGAAATACCGAGGACCCACTGTTTCGATACCTTTTTTCGTTCGCCAAGCGGCATTCGCTTTCAAGCCCATTACTTGGACACGTTTGCCGTATTTCAAGCTTTCTGTTGTCACAGGCGTTAAAGTTTCTAAATCTACCATACAAATCAAATCAGGCGTCATCGCAATCACCTGACCATCTTTCTCGGCAATTAAATTTTCATTTTGAAAATGGACGACTGCTTCTGAACCAGCATCACTGTTTAAGCCACTCAATTTGACACGTCCCAAATTGAAGCCACCTTTTACTTCTCGTTCTACATCTAGAATTTTTCCTTGGAACAATTCAAAGCCATCCGTAACTTCTACTAATGCTTGGCGTTTTTCTTGTTCATCTGCATAGGTACCTCGAATCACTTTGCCAATTTCTTCTGATAATGTCACGATGTTGTGAATACCATAGTCTTGTAATTGTTTGCCTGTCGCGGGATAAATGCTCACTAAAGCACTGGCGCCCATTTCAACCGTTTGAACACGAGCAAGACGTTCTGTCCAAGTATTATCAATCGTTTCCATAATGCCAATATTTCCTTTTTCATCGGTAATTGCCATAGGGGTCGCTGACATCCCATTCAAATGGAACGTTACCATAGGCAATTCTGGAAAGGCCCGACCCATACCATCACAATCCACCAAGGGAATGCCTAGCTTCGCTGCAACAACAATTGGAATCATTGAATTGACGCCCCCAGCTTCCATTGGAAAGGTTCCCGCAATCGTTTCTTGGTCTAAATATTTTCCTAACTTCTCAAAGACACGGACGAATTCGTCGCCTTTGGGAAATTTTTCAATTGCGACAGATGGGGCACCCATCATTGCGGCGGGTAGGAAAAAATCCTCCGCGGCAATTTCTTCTGGAGAAACCAGTTTGACAGGTCCGTTTTCTTCGATGGCGGACAAAGCCATCATTTTACCAATGTAGGGATCACCGCCACCTCCTGTCCCTAAAAAAGCTGCTCCTGTAGCTATATTCTCAATTGCTTCTGCATCTAAATAACGCATTCTCCGACACTCCTCTTCTTCATTCCATTTCTAATGATTCGGTGTTCGTCTGTTGACGTTTTGCACCGAAATAATAAATAACAAACGATAAAACAATGCCAATTAGCGGTTGGTTAGGCAATTGAGGGGCATTGGGAAAGAAACTCATAATCACCGGAATGCCCCCCACTGCAGCACCAATTAGCCATGAAAAAACACCTAATTTATTCACGCCAGGCGTTGGCTGCCATTTGGTTCGATCGCCTTTGTTAATCAACCAATAGGCAGCAATCATTACACCAGCCACTGGTGGCACCATCGCAGAAAGGACAGACATAATCGGTGTAAAGTAATTTAAAATCCCCACAACTGCTAATAAGGTTCCAATGGCGCCGGCCGCACCGACAGCGACTTTTTCTTTTTCTTTTGGAATATCAAAGACATTAATCAAGGCCAGTCCGCCAGAAAAAGCATTCACGGCATTCGTGGTCCAAGTTGCTAAAATTAGCGCAATAATTCCTAAAACTGGAAAACCGAGATTCATAAAAACTTCCGTGATATCTGCGGTGTTCGAAGCAATGGTCAAGACCGCACCAACGCCAATCATCAACAAGCCTGTCGGTAAAATCCCTAATGTGGCCGCTTTAACCACATCTTTACGAGAAGAAACATATTGAGAGTAATCTCCAGCAATTACTGCGCCTAATGCAAAAGAACCGACAGTCATTGAAAGACCTGACATAAAGCTTCCTGCTGTTTGAGGTGTATATTGACTAACAGCTTCCCAACCGTTGTTTCTTAACGAAGCCACCAAGCCATAAAGACAAACCAGAACTAACACAGGAACCGCAAAATAATTCAGAATTTTCAATATTTTTATGCCATAAAGAGCCGAAATAAGCATGATAATTCCCCAGATTAAGGAAGAAAGCGACACAGGTAAATCAATGCCGTAAATTTTTAAAAAGTTCGTGAAGGCGCCGCCGCTGACATTGGCTTGCAAACCAAACCAACCTAAGCAAGCAATCGCTAGAATAATAGAAATGATCTTTTGCGAACCTTGAATGCCAAACACTTGAGAAGCGACTTTGACAGAAGGTTCTTGTAAGTCGGAACTTTGAATTCCTTGTAAAATCATTAAAATAACAATAATACCGTAACCAATAAATCCTGTTAACAAAGCTTCCCATAAAGGCATGCCTGCAACTAACGTTCCTCCAATAATTAATCCTGGCACGCTAATCATTGCGCCCGCCCAAACAAATGCTAAGCTAAGCCACGATTGTTGTTGCTCGTTTTTTAATTTCATTCTCATTCCTCCTTAATTATTTTTTCAATTATAACGAAAAATCAGTCATAGGTCTTTTTCAAATTGAAAAAAATATCGAGGAAGTTTTGGCTTAAAATAAAAAAGCAGACAAGAGCCTGGGACAAAAATCACTTTGGATTTTTGTCCCAGGCTTAAAAATTGATAAACGGCGGAAACAGAAGCAACACTATGCGTTGCTCCGATCTCAACAACTTCTAAGGTATTTTCTCGACATGCGTCTCGTCACAGTACAGCCTTCAAAAGAGCTACAACTCTAAGAGTTGCGATGTTTCACTGTGAAGCATGAACAGATGAAATCATCGTACCTACTTGGTGAAGGTCCTTCGGAACTTACAAGGATAAAACTGTGACGAGCCTTTGGCGAGAAAACAATAAGCCGAAATTGTTGAGAATCACGAAGAACGTAGTGATTCGATGATGAACAATACCTACTTGGTCTCCAAAAATTAAAGAACACCGGGTAGGTATCATGCAACATCAACTCGTACCTCGTTGTGTTTTATGACAATTTTCGGAAATTCCTTCTTATTGCTGAGAAACACCATTTGCAAAGCAAATAGATGACATCTGCGATTACTCGATGTATTTGAGCCTTTGAGAGTGTTGAACAGTACCTACGTGGTTCTCGGAGTTAAACACTTCTGTCCCGACCGCTGTCTGCTTTTTTCATTCATTCGTGACCAAGCGATATAAGATCATCGCCAAATAGACTTCATAGGCTTCGGCGGCGTTAGTCATATCATAGCCTAGCGCTTCATTAATTTTACTGATACGATATTTGACCGTATTTTTATGAACAAATAGGCGTTCGCCGCATTCTTTAAAATCACTACTTGCATCTAGTAAAAACGTTCCTAATGTCATTAACTGCTCTGATTCTTTTAAGAGAGGTTGGATAACTGCTAAGCGTTGTTGGATTGCTTCTTCTCCTGCTTGGAGACACGTCATCATTTGTTGAACTGTACGAATTTCCGCGATTGATAACACTTTTCTTTGTGGATAGACACGCTTTAAAAACGGCGCGACTTGATTAGCGGTTTGGTAGCTGACACGCACTTCAGTCGTGTTACGAACTTTCGGACAAAGGATGATTTCACCTAAATAGTCCTGATAGTCTGTGGCTTGCAAGTATTCTTTACTAATCGTGGCTTCAGGCTGTTTGTGTAAATAATTACCTAAGAGAACAATCAGATAATTTTCTGTTTGCTGGACAATCGTTGTTTGGTAATAGTAACGTAGGAAATCTTTCAAATCTTGCTGAATAGCGTGGATTTCTTGTCCTTGTTGCCAAATAGGCAAAAGCCACATCGTTTCGACAGAAGAAATATCAATCATTAATTTTTTGGCTAATTGGTACATCTTATCACTTTCATCGTTAATGATTGCTTGGACTAAGGCATACTCACTGACTTCGTCATAGTTTTTCCCCCATAAATTCAGAGCCATCTGAACGACTTCCACCGCTTGATTCATCTCAAAAGAGGTTAACTGCTCTTCTTCTCGAATGAAGTAAAGCTTCAATGTTTGTCCATCTTTCTGAGGAAGTTTTTGCGAGGTAATGAAGTAGGTCGTTTCTCCCAGCGCTACTTTCTCTTGTGATTGATAAAGTAACTTGGTTAAGGGCAATTTCGTGCTTCGCGGCCAATTGATGGTGCTGATGATTTCATTGGTATATGTGGTTAACGCAATGTTGACTTTTAAAAAATCGGATAGGATTTTCAAGGTCATTTCCACACTGCGGTTTTGTTCAGGCAAAAGGGAAACTTTTTCCAAGAGGTCCGTTGCAAAAGAAGCCATTTTATTTTTATTGACTAACAATTTCATGACTTCATAAATGACTTCGTTGTAGCGTAATGTGGGATCATTTTTAGGCATTTGGATTAAAATAAAACCTAAAGAATCCGCTAATTGAATCACTTCCTCTGCAACTTTCGGTACGATAATCCCAACGTAGTACAAGATTAGGCCTACTTCGCCTAATTCATGGAGATGCCGAATCGTTTCGCATTGCTTCACCACATCATGACGAATGGCACAAAATGAACCAATCAAAATTTCGCCAGCATGGTATTCATTTGTTTTGTGAAGTTTTTCCGAAAACAAAGACATATCAGAGACTTCTAAAAAAGAAAGAGAAGCAACAGATGTGTCCAATTGGTTTTTACCAGAAAGTACCGTTGCTTCTCGCAAAGACGGTAATTTTAATAAATCATTCACGCGGACACTCATATTTACTCCTCCTTTTGGCTGGTTTATTTTTTCTTACGAATCATATCGCCGACTGCAACAGGTTGCGTCACTTCCATTGTTAATAACATCATGGGATTAGGTGCCCGATCGATCGCTTCACCGTCTTCATTATACATCTCTTTAACGGTTTGGTGGAAATGGGTAAACCCGGGACCATAAAATTCAATTTCATCGCCGACACTGAAAAGGTTCCGTTGACGAATCGTTGCGACTTGCGTCTTTTCGTTGTACGCAATCACTTCACCAACAAATTTATATTGTGGAATTTTACGACGTTCGCCGAATAATTGTTCATCTTCACTTGGTGTATTGTAATAAAAACCAGTTGCTAATTCACGTTGTGCTACTTTCCATAATTCATCAATCCACTCTTGTTGGCAGACATAGTTTTCAGGGTCTTCCATGTAAGAATCGACGGCTTTTTTATACACATTAGCGACTGTCGAAACATAGTGAATGGATTTCATGCGGCCTTCAATTTTAAAACTATCGACACCATTTTCAATTAATTCTGGAATATGTTCAATCATAGACATATCTACGGCGCTCATTGAAAACTCTTCTTCAACTTCCCCTTCGCTGGTTTTGCTCCGACGTTCTGTCCCAAAAGGCATATCAAATAACTCATATTTCCAACGACAAGATTGAGAGCAACCGCCACGATTGGCATCCCGCATCGACATATGGTTGGATAAAGTACAACGACCTGAATAAGAAATACACATTGCTCCATGAATAAAGGCTTCAATTTCAATGTCCGTATTTTCACGAATCACTGCAACTTCCTCCATTGAAACTTCGCGCGCTAAAACCACACGTTCTAAGCCTTCATTTTTCCAAAATTCTAATGTTTCATAGTTAGTTGCTGAAGCTTGTGTCGATAAATGGATGGGTAAACCTGGTGCTTCTGTCGCACAAATTTCGATTAAAGCTGGATCGGAAACAATCACAGCTGAAATTCCGATGTCTCGCAATTCTCTGAAAAACGCTCCTGCCCCTTCCTGGTTTCCTTCATGAGTGACCATATTGGCAGCGACATAAACTTTCGCATTATGTTCGCGGGCAAAGGCTACGCCTTCCGCCATTTCTTCTGGCGTGAAATTTCCTGCGCGGCTACGCAGACCGTAGGCATTCCCTCCGATATAAACGGCATCGGCACCGTAACGAATTGCGACTTTTAGTTTTTCTAGCGTCCCGGCTGGAGCCAACACCTCGGGACGCTTCAATGTTCGTTCTGTCATTACTTTCATGTTCTTCTTCCCCTTAAATGAATCAATTTATTTTATTGCATCGGCACTTAAATCAAAGAAACCATTGTCTAAGCCACGACCTGTTGGATGTAATTTTTCAATTTCAGCTGTTGCATGAGCTGCTTGATCTTCTGACCAAGTTCCCGCTTCAAGTGCTGCTTTCGCTTCAGCAAATAAGCGAGCAATCGCGACAAAATTTTCACCTGGTGTGTAAAGGCCATCGAGCTTCCATGTGCGATAGTGATGGTCATACAAGTTTGTTAACTCATTCATCAAGTTCACATCGTTATTGGCAAAAATATGCGTACCATGACTATCTTCATAAATGGAATAGTGGGTTTCTGGTTTTTTGGGTTCAGAAATAAACAGCCCTTCGTCTTTCGTAACCCCTTTGTCGTTCTTTGTGTAATTGTAGTAATTTTGAATTAATGGGCGTTTCGATTGATGAATACAGGTCGCCCCATAGACAAGAATTTCAGCTGGAACTGCTAAGTTTTCTTCCATTGCGACCATTTCTTCAAAAGGTACTTCCCGAGCTAGGACAGCTCCGATGGCTCCTCGTTTACTCCAAAAATTGATTTGACGTGAGCTCGTTACTAAGGTTTCACCATCATAAACGTAAGGAATTTCTAATCCATCTCGTTGCATAATAAACACAATACCTGGATCACCCAAAGTAATTTTATCGACGTTGATTTCTTTTAAAAATGTCAGATACTCTGGGACTAATTTCATTTTTTCAGGGTGCATAATGCCATTTACTGCAACTAGCACTTGTTTGCCCATTTCATGTGCACGTTTCACAATCTCGCGTTGTTCATCTCGTGTAAAAGATACGGGCAAACGCAACCCGAATGTTTCTTCTCCAATATATAATGTATCCACACCTGTTGCGAGTAATTCTACAGCCTGCTCAACAGATTCTGCAGTTGCAATCAGTTCAATCATAAATATAGCCTCCTTCTTTATGACCGTTTAATAGTATCATACGTTCACAAACTTTAAAAGAGCCTATCTGTATTAAACGTACATTTTTCACAATGTTTCCGAAAAAAATCTTGGTAGAGAAGCGCCATCCGCTTACCTACCAAATGCTCTTTTTTTAATTACTGGTCATCTGTTCTTTGGTCACTCGTTCAAGTGATATTTTCGTTCATAAAACGTTACTACAACGGTGAATAGCCACGCTGCCGCTAAGCCTAACAAGCTGCCTAAAACAATCCCCAAAAAGCGGAATTGAATCAACGTTATCACGTACTGCTGACGAACGAGCAATGAAAGCATCAGAGCCATAGGCGTTGTGAAAAATTGCGCCAATCCATAATTACGACGAATAAAATACTCAACGGTCACAAATAAGATTGTAATCACGACAATCGATTCAAAAGTTGTCAAAGCTAAATTAAGCAGAAAAGCGGAAATAACCAATCCAATCGTTGTGCCAAAAATTCGCTGAATATTTCGCTGCTTAATCGCACGTAAATTGTCTCCTTGTAAAATGGATGCACAGGAAACGACTAACCAATACGGATTCTGTAAATGTAAACTTTCGCTGATATATACAGCAAAAAATAAGACAAAGCTATAATATATGCTATCTAATGGCGCTTCTGGATGCCGATAAATTCGTTCCCGTAATGATCGCTTAGCTAGCGGGGCACTGATTTCCTTCTCTGTAAAATGCAACACTAGTGCAAACAAAATAGAAAAGCCAATACCTAATAACATACAGCCACTCATGAACGGAATTTTTGCTAACGGAATACTCGTACTGGCACCCATCGCTGTCACCATCACACCAAAGAAGGCCCCTGGTTTTGAAATATCGTAGACTTCAAAGAAAAAGCGGCCACCAAAACCGACCAGGGCAACAACAATTGGAATGAGCCATGCAATATGGGTCGATAACATGCCTAACAAATTTCCTAAAAAAAGGTAACTACCGACCACAGATAAACGAGTCATTAACTGTTTGAATGGTAACGGCTGATAATATAAAAAAGTAAAAATACCTAACGAGCCAAAGCTTGAAATCAATAATTGATGATTGATATAGCCCAAAAAAAGAATGCTGAACATAACCAAGCCAGCAAACACTAGTCGAAAAGGATTATCCTTTGGACGTTGATAATGTAGTAATTCTCGAAAAAAAGATTGTTCCATTCCATCACCCCTCCTTATTAACGTAGCACAGAAAAATCAATCTGGCAATTCTCAAAAAGAAATCGCCACTGGAAAATAGAAAAGCCTGGTATAAAAACCCTAAATGGTTTTTATACCAGACTTCGCATCTCATCTATACAGTTTGTAATTCTTTCGCTTCTGTTTTTGGTGCTTTTGGTGCCCGCACATTTAACGTAATTTTGCCTTTGCTAGCGCCTAAAGTTACTTTATCCCCTAACTGAATTTGACCAGAAAGAAGGGCTTCACTTAAACGATCTTCCACTTCTTTTTGCAAGGCCCGACGAATTGGACGTGCGCCATATTCTGGATCAAACCCGACTTTACCAATAACTTCAATTGCAGCTGGTGTGATTTTCACTTTAACCTCTTGTTCGGCCATCCGTTTCACGACAGATTGACTCATAATTTTTACGATTTCATGAATTTCCTCTTGTTTCAAGGAATGGAATACAACCGTTTCATCAATTCGGTTTAAGAATTCTGGACGGAAGGCTTTTTTCAATTCTTCCATGATTCGTTTTTGCATTAATTCATGATTTTTAGAAATGTCTTTCACATTGAAGCCCACATGTTTTTCTTCACGAATCGCTGTTGCTCCTAAGTTGGAGGTCATGATTAAAATCGTGTTACGGAAATCGACTTTTCGTCCTTTGGCATCCGTTAAATGGCCATCATCTAAGACTTGTAATAAAATATTAAAGACATCTGGATGGGCTTTTTCTACTTCATCTAGCAAAATAACGGAATAAGGACGTTGACGAATTTTTTCAGTTAGTTGGCCGCCTTCTTCGTAGCCGACATAACCTGGAGGAGAACCGATTAAACGGCTAGTACTGTATTTTTCCATAAACTCAGACATGTCCACGCGAATCAAAGCTTCTTCGCTGCCAAACATCGCTTCGGCTAAGGCTTTGGCAAGTTCTGTTTTCCCAACCCCTGTTGGTCCTAAGAACATGAAGGAACCAATCGGTCTTGCTGGGTCTTTCAAGCCACTACGCGCACGACGGATAGCGCGTGAAACAGCTTCAACTGCTTCATTTTGGCCAACGACCCGTTGATGTAAAATGGTTTCTAATTCCATCAATCGTTCGCTTTCTTTCTTCTCTAGCTGCTGCAAAGGAACGCCTGTCCATTGTGAAACAACCCCAGCCACGTCTTCTTCTGTTACTTGTGTACTGTAACCAGACAGACTTTTTTCTTTCACTGCAATCAATTCTTCTAGTTTTTCCATCACTTGTTTTTCTTTTTGACGAATCCGAGCAGCACTTTCAAATGATTGGTTTTGAATGGCCTCTTCTTTTTCCGTAATTAATTGAGAAATTTCGGTACGCAATTCATTAATTTCTGAAGGTTGATCTGCCTTATCTAAACGAACTTTTGCTGCAGATTCGTCCATTAAATCAATTGCTTTATCTGGTAATTGGCGGTCATTTAAATAGCGAATCGATAATTGAACCGCTGCATGTAGAGCTTCATCTGTAATTTCTACGCCATGATGTTTTTCATAGCGGGAACGCAAGCCTTTTAGAATTTCTTCTGCTTCTTCTGGGGTTGGTTCTGCTACTTGAATACGGGCAAAACGACGTTCCAAAGCGGCATCTTTTTCAATATATTTTTGGTATTCATCCAGAGTTGTCGCACCAATTGTTTGCAACTCGCCACGTGCTAAAGCAGGTTTTAAAATATTTGAAGCATCAATCGCCCCTTCTGCACCGCCAGCACCGATCAAGGTATGCAATTCGTCGATAAATAAAATGACTTGTCCATCTTGATAGATTTCATCGACAACTTTTTTCAAGCGATCTTCGAACTCACCTCGATATTTGGTTCCAGCAACCAAGGCACCCATGTCTAGCATCATTAAACGTTTGCCTTGCATATCTTCAGGGACTTCCCGGTTGACAATTTTCTGGGCTAACCCTTCTGCTATCGCTGTTTTCCCAACACCTGGTTCACCGACTAAGACAGGATTGTTTTTGGTACGGCGACTCAAAATTTGGATCAAACGACGGACTTCGGTACCGCGACCAACTACTGGATCCAAGCTTTGTTCTCGTGCTAACTTGGTTAAATCTCTTGCTAAAGAATCCAATGTTGGCGTCCCTTGTGGCGCATTTTTACTTTGACCATTCCGACGACGTTGTGCGCCATTGGGTTCGGAAACGCCCATTTTTTTCAATAATAATTGACGCATTTTGGATAAGCTTAATCCCAAATTCACTAAAATTCTAGACGCTAAAATTTCTTCGTCTCTTAACAAGCCTAATAATAAATGCTCGGTACCAATCTTTTGAGCCCCTAAGCGTTTCGCTTCATCTCCAGCATAGGCAAAGATTTGTTTGGCTCTTGGTGAATAAGGCAAGTATAAGTTGTTATTCCCCATTGGACTTTGCATGGTGCCATAGCCACTTAAATGCTCAATTTCTTCACGGATGTCTTCTGTGTCAGTATTCAATTGTCGTAATGTTTTTCCGGCAATCCCATTCGGTTCTAAAACGAGTGCTAATAATAAATGCTCAGAACCGACGGATTGGTGACGAAAATACTTCGCTTCTTCTTGGGCAATCGCCAGTACGGCTTTCGCACTTTCTGTAAATAGTTCATCCATAGTTATTCCTCCTCATAGCTCAAGCGCTCTAAAAATGAACGCATTATTTGAGCTCTTAGAAAATCTTCGTGATTTCCCAGACCATTCAATGTGCTTTTACTTAAAGCAGCTAGCATTAAATTGCCTTCCTTTTTCGTAATCACTTCTTCTTCATACAATGTTTGAATAAATGTTAGCGCATCTTTTTCTGTTAAGGTTGCGCCAATCAATTGATCCATTTGTTTTAGTAATTGATCGTTATCTGAAATTTGTACTTTGACAATGCGAATATAGCCGCCTCCACCACGTTTACTTTCAACTGCGTAGCCTCGTTGGATGGTAAAACGTGTATTAATTACATAGTTAATTTGTGAAGGAACGCAATTAAATAAATTAGCCATTTCCGCCCGACGGATTTCAATTTTATTACTTTCTTCTAAAATCTTTTTTAAATAAGCCTCGATTAAATCTGACGTATTTTGATTACTCATAGTCTTCCATCCTTCTTCTCTCTTGACTAATATTGACCATTATTATATCGAACTTTGCCTATTAAATAAAGAGGAACGCTTTGACTTTAATAAAAAAATGCAAAACAGGAGGAGCAACCTCAGTCAAACTGACTTAAGTTCCCCTCCTAAAATTGAAAATATGTTATTGAATCACAGAGGCTGAGACAAAAGTGTTTAGCTCCAAGAAATAAGAAGAAATTTCCGAAAATTGTTCTTTAATTTTTGGAGAATTTCGGCTTATTTCCGAAGGAGTTGCTTTTGTTCAGCTGATTATCTTAATGTCTCACAAAAGCGATTCTTCGCCATAGGCTTGATCCAAGGCTTGTTGAATATCTTCGATAATAGATGTTGGCTCTTCCAAACCAACGTACATGCGAATGTGCGCTGGCGACAAGCCTCTTTTCTGAACAGCCGCCAAGTTATTACCTTTGAATACAGGCAAGGCCAAACTTTCAAAGCCACCCCAACTGACCCCAATTGTGACCAGCGTCAATGCGTTCACAAATGTTTTCAAACGTTCAAAATCGGTATCTTTTAAATCAATCGCAAACAATGAGCCATAACCTGTCAAATATTTTTCTGCTAACGCTTGTTGTTGTTGATTTCCTACAAAAGGATGATATAAGCGACTGATTCGCGGATCCTTTTGCAAAGCCGACAGCACCGTTTGGATGGCTTGAGACTGATGCGCCAACCGAACAGGCATGGTACGAATACCACGTAACGCTAACCAAGAATTGAAGGGACTATTGACTGCTCCTAAAGCTTGATGACCATGTTCAAAAATTTGATCCACAAGCGCTGCTTTGCCAATGACAGCCCCTGCTACAATGTCCGAATGACCACCAATATATTTGGAACAAGAATGAATCACCAGGTCCACATTATGGCATAAAGGATGCTGAAATAACGGTGACGCCCACGTGTTATCAATGACAGTGTATGCGCCAATTTTTTGTGCTAACGCAGTTATTTTTTCTAAATCTAGCAGTTCAAACTTTTGTGAGGACGGACTTTCAAAGTAAATGACTTTGGTGTTTTCCTGAACAAATTGAAAAAGTTCTTCTGTTTCTGCAACGTCTACTTTGGTCAAGGATACGCCAAATTTCTCTAAATATTGCATAAACGAAACAGATTCTCCATAAATTGTGTTGACCATTAAAACATGATCACCTTGTTGGAGCAACGTAAACAGCGTTGCCGAAATAGCGCCCATTCCTGAGGCAAAAACTTTACATTTTTCTCCACGTTCCAAACGAGCAATTTTTTTCTCTAAAATTTCTGTTGTGGGGTTGGTGCCACGTGTGTAAACATAATTATTTTTTTCATCTATACTCGCTGCCATAAATTCTTCGTAAGTTGGAAAATAAAAGGAAGAGGTTTGAACCAACTCGGGCACCATCGGATGATACATTTTTTCCATTCCTTTTTCCACTTCACAGCAAATATTTTTATCATTCTCAACATGCATTTCCTTCACTCCTCTTTCTCTACAATGTTTCTGGTACTTCATGGGCTTCTTCTTTTTGATATTGTCGATCTAAGGCTTTTACAAATGGATAATAAATAACGACACTAGCGGCAACAGCTAAAACTTGCGTCACTGCACCTTGCCATTTTCCCACTAAAAAGCCCGAAAACAGAAAGGGCGTAGCCCATGGTGCTTGAATGTTTGTAAACATTGGCATGAACCCAATTTTCATTGACAGAAAGGCAATCAAGACCGATACAATCGGCGCGACCGCAATCGGAATCAATAATAAAGGGTTAAAAATAAACTGGGAGTCCAAAAATCAAGGGTTCATTAATGTTGAAAAATGCTGGAACAAACGAAATTTTCGACATGGCTTTCATTCTAGATGAATGTCCGACGATGGCCATTGCAATAGCCAAGCCAATCGTGCAACCAGCGCCTCCAATTGTAGCAAATTGATCGAGCATTTGGACCGTGCCAAAGTTTCCATTTTGAGCAGTTAATTGTCCTAATTCCGCTAAGCTTTGGTTTTTGTCTGCATTCGCATATAAAATAGGATATAGCATGGAATTGATGACAGTTGGATGAATCCCAAACCACCAGAACAATCCATTTAAGCCAGCCACAATAATAATTGCAAAAGGGGTTCCGATTAAACCTTGCAGTGGCGCTTGAATCACCGCATAAATTAATTGCGGGAAGGAATCCGCAAACGAAAGCCCAATCCCATTAATCAATAAAGCCACCGCTACCACAAAAATCCCAGGAATCAATGCACTAAAAGCTTGGCTCACCATAGAAGGCACGCTGTCAGGCATTTTGATGACTAATTTTTTCTTAATACAGAAACGAGTCAACTCAACCGAAAGAATTGACATAATAATGGCCGTAATCACCCCTTGCGTTCCTAACCAATCAAACGATAAAACTTTCGTCACAACTTCGCCTGATTCAGTGGTCACCGTTTTCGGTAAAACGACTACGTAAGCAACAATTCCTAAAATTAATGAAGTTAAACGGTCCATTTCGTAACTTTCCGCCAATTTATAGGACATCGTCCCAGCAAAAATAATTCCCATCATATTGAAAGTTGCTCGATAAGCGGGTGAAATCATATCCGCCCAACCTGCACCAAAAATTCCAGCCATAAAATCGCCATACCCTGCTACTGGAAAATCTGTAATCAACATAAAAATCGACCCAATAATTGTTAACGGCATAATTGCAAAAAAACCATTTCTTAAGGCTTGAAAATAACGTAAACTTGTAATCCTTGAAACTTTAGGCACTACGGTTTGCTCCACCCAGTTTGTTAACTTATCCATTTCACTTCTCTCCTTAATCCTTTGTGATATCCTCATCATAAAGAAACCGCTTTCTGATGTAAATACGACTAACTGATTCTGTAACTATGTTTCATAATTCATACGCTTAAGGTATACTGAAAGCGAAACAAAGTACCACAGAGAGGTGAACCCATTGAATCTAATCGAATGTTTAGAACAAAAAG
>NZ_CP172913.1:2680000-2747309 GCF_050536915.1 Enterococcus sp. DIV1316a
CCAGCCGCACCTTCCGATACGGCTACCTTGTTACGACTTCACCCCAATCATCTATCCCACCTTAGGCGGCTGGCTCCAAAAAGGTTACCTCACCGACTTCGGGTGTTACAAACTCTCGTGGTGTGACGGGCGGTGTGTACAAGGCCCGGGAACGTATTCACCGCGGCGTGCTGATCCGCGATTACTAGCGATTCCGGCTTCATGCAGGCGAGTTGCAGCCTGCAATCCGAACTGAGAGAAGCTTTAAGAGATTTGCATGACCTCGCGGTCTAGCGACTCGTTGTACTTCCCATTGTAGCACGTGTGTAGCCCAGGTCATAAGGGGCATGATGATTTGACGTCATCCCCACCTTCCTCCGGTTTGTCACCGGCAGTCTCGCTAGAGTGCCCAACTAAATGATGGCAACTAACAATAAGGGTTGCGCTCGTTGCGGGACTTAACCCAACATCTCACGACACGAGCTGACGACAACCATGCACCACCTGTCACTTTGTCCCCGAAGGGAAAGCTCTATCTCTAGAGTGGTCAAAGGATGTCAAGACCTGGTAAGGTTCTTCGCGTTGCTTCGAATTAAACCACATGCTCCACCGCTTGTGCGGGCCCCCGTCAATTCCTTTGAGTTTCAACCTTGCGGTCGTACTCCCCAGGCGGAGTGCTTAATGCGTTTGCTGCAGCACTGAAGGGCGGAAACCCTCCAACACTTAGCACTCATCGTTTACGGCGTGGACTACCAGGGTATCTAATCCTGTTTGCTCCCCACGCTTTCGAGCCTCAGCGTCAGTTACAGACCAGAGAGCCGCCTTCGCCACTGGTGTTCCTCCATATATCTACGCATTTCACCGCTACACATGGAATTCCACTCTCCTCTTCTGCACTCAAGTCTCCCAGTTTCCAATGACCCTCCCCGGTTGAGCCGGGGGCTTTCACATCAGACTTAAGAAACCGCCTGCGCTCGCTTTACGCCCAATAAATCCGGACAACGCTTGCCACCTACGTATTACCGCGGCTGCTGGCACGTAGTTAGCCGTGGCTTTCTGGTTAGATACCGTCAGGGGACGTTCAGTTACTAACGTCCTTGTTCTTCTCTAACAACAGAGTTTTACGATCCGAAAACCTTCTTCACTCACGCGGCGTTGCTCGGTCAGACTTTCGTCCATTGCCGAAGATTCCCTACTGCTGCCTCCCGTAGGAGTCTGGGCCGTGTCTCAGTCCCAGTGTGGCCGATCACCCTCTCAGGTCGGCTATGCATCGTGGCCTTGGTGAGCCGTTACCTCACCAACTAGCTAATGCACCGCGGGTCCATCCATCAGCGACACCCGAAAGCGCCTTTCACTCTTATGCCATGCGGCATAAACTGTTATGCGGTATTAGCACCTGTTTCCAAGTGTTATCCCCCTCTGATGGGTAGGTTACCCACGTGTTACTCACCCGTCCGCCACTCCTCTTTCCAATTGAGTGCAAGCACTCGGGAGGAAAGAAGCGTTCGACTTGCATGTATTAGGCACGCCGCCAGCGTTCGTCCTGAGCCAGGATCAAACTCTCATAATAAAAGTTAGAACAATCTTGCGATTGTTAAGCTCAATTTGTTTGCTAGCATATTGCTTGCTTGTTAAAAATGTTTGTTGTCTTGAATTGAATCAAGACGCCCTACACATTTGGTTCGTCTATTCTTTGTTCAGTTTTCAAAGGTCTACGTTACCTCGCAGCAACTTTTATATCATAACAAACTTTCGTTTGGATGTCAAGAACTTTTTTAAAAAAGTTTTTTTAAGTTGTTTTGCTCGGTTGTTGTTGTCTGTTGTGACAACTTCTATATCTTATCATCTCGCTTGTTATTTGTCAACAACTTTTTTGTTGTTTTTTCAAACTTTTTTCGAGAGATTTGAAATCAAGAATTGTTATTTAATTATTGATTTCTGAATCGCTCAGCTGTGTGACTCGCCTTGCGACATGTAATAATATACCAAGATTTCAAGCATTGGTCAATCATTATTTTCACTTTTTTTAAACTTTTTTTCAATACCGATTATTATGATTGGTATAGGTATTTTCGTTCGTTTTTTACCCCCTTTCATCCTTTTTTGGCTATAGTTTATTAACTTTTAGCAAAATCTTCTAAATTTATCGTAATATATCAAGGATTTTGTCCTTTTTAGCAATTATTTGTTAAAATATGGAAAAGAGATTTTTTTATATATGGAGGAAATGAACGCTTATGAAAATTTTAGTTGCAGATGATGATAAAGAAATTGTAGAACTATTGAGTATTTATATTCATAATGAAGGATACGAAGTCGTGAAAGCTTATGATGGAAAAGAAGCGTTATCCAAATTGCACACAACACCAGATATCGATTTATTAATCTTGGACATTATGATGCCAATCATGGATGGAATGGAAGTAGTGAAAGAACTTCGAAAAGAATCGCAAATTCCAATTATTATGTTAACAGCAAAAACAACCGATATGGATAAAATCAAAGGCTTAGTTGCTGGTGCAGACGATTATGTCACCAAGCCTTTTAATCCTTTAGAAGTAATGGCTCGGGTGAAGTCTATTTTACGTAGAAGCCAAATGCAATTAACCAAAGAAGAACCCGATGAATTAGAAGTCGGCCCATTAATGATTAATAAGGACTCTCACGAAGTCAAAACAATAGAAGGAAAAGAAATTCAATTAACCGCTCTTGAGTTTGGTATCCTCTATCTATTAGCTAGTCATCCAAATCGTGTGTTTAGTGCGGATGAAATTTTTGAGCGTGTGTGGCAACAAGAAAGTATTGTTTCTGCTAAAACCGTGATGGTTCACGTCAGTCATTTAAGAGATAAAATTGAAGAAGCAACTGGTGGAGAAAAAGTCATTCAAACAGTGTGGGGAGTTGGATATAAGATCGATGCTCGTTAAACCTAAAAAGATTGAAAAACAAAAACGAATTACCTTAACTTCTAAAGAAATCAGCGAGTTATTAGCAGAAGCAATTGTGACAATTGTTTTATTACTACTATTAAATGTCTCAATTATGTTCCTTTTAGGACAACTACTTAGTGAAAACTCGCCCTTAGCTGGTGTCATCTGGGCCACTAAGGATGCGGTCGCTAAAGAATTAAATACTGATTTGTTTTGGAGCTGGAATAAATTTGTCTTACCTATTTTCTTTTTAGTAGATGCAGCTGTTCTCTATTGGCGCTTAATTCGTCGCTACCATCAAATGCAATTGCGTCATATTATCAGTGAGTTACATTACATCGCTGATGGTAATTACAATCACCGCATTCCGTTTGAATTAAGTGGTGATTTAGCAAAAGTCGTGACGAGTATTAACGGTCTGGTGGATAGTACTGTCGCAGCCATTGAAGATGAACGGCGAATTGAAAAATCAAAAGATGAATTAATTACGAATGTCAGTCATGATATTCGGACACCGTTAACTTCTATTATTGGTTATCTGGGATTGATTGAAGATCGTCAATTTCATAGCCAAGAAGATTTACTGAAATATACGCATACCGCTTACGTCAAAGCGAAACAAATGAAATTATTAGTTGATGATCTTTTTGAATATACAAAAGTCCGTCAACCAAGTGTACCGATTCATACGACGACTTTTGATATGGCACAATTAATTGAACAGCTTGCTGCCGATTTTGAATTGGAAGCGAAAAAGATTAATATGCAAATCCAAGTAAAAGCCAATCCAGCTTCTTTAATGATGGAAGGCGATACGGAAAAACTAGTCCGAGTCTTTAACAACCTTCTTTCAAACGCTTTGAAATATGGCAAAGGCGGCCATCATATTGTAATGGAAGTAGACAAAGTCGGCACCGAAGCAATTATCGCTGTTCGCAATGATGGACCAGCTATCCCTAAACATTCTTTAGATCAGTTATTTGACCGCTTCTATCGTGTCGAAGAATCCCGATCACAAGAAACGGGTGGTACTGGTTTAGGTCTGGCTATTGCACAAAGTATTGTCGCTTTACATGGTGGATATATTTATGCGAAGTCTGATCAAAAGTGGACTTCCTTTATTATTCATCTACCCTTACAGCGTACCAACAAGAAATCAGAGAGTTAATTGACATCCCTGAACTTTTTCGGTATTCTATAGAAAAGAGAAAACTAAGAGAAAAAGTATTTATGGCACTGAATTCCAGAGAGTTTGCGGGGGTGCGAGCAAACATTCATCTATAAAGAAGTCCGTCTCTTCCAGGTGTCCAGCGAAATAAGTTGGAACGGTCTGCAGCCGTTATCTGCAAATCAAGGGCAGTAACATTACTGAACTTGGGTGGTACCGCGAGATTTCCAGTCATTTCGTCCCAAGAATATTTATTTTTGGGGTGAGATGGCTTTTTTGTTGTTTTCTACAACAGTTATTATTGATTATGTACTAATTTTAAGGAGGAAAAAATATGTTAGATGTAAAAATGATGCGTCAAAATTTTGACGAAGTAAAAGCAAAGCTACAAACCCGTGGTGTGAAAGAAGAAATCTTAGTGGAATTTCTGCGTTTAGATGAAAGTCGCCGTGATTTATTAGTCAAAGTCGAAGAAATGAAAAAATACCGGAACGATGTGTCTGCTGAAATTGCTCAATTAAAACGGAACAAAGAAGATGCAACGGCCAAAATCGCGGAAATGAAAGAAGTCGGCGGTAATATTAAAGCGTTAGATGCAGAAATTAATGCTATTGAC
Organism: Enterococcus sp. DIV1316a; assembly: GCF_050536915.1. Taxonomy (NCBI): domain Bacteria; kingdom Bacillati; phylum Bacillota; class Bacilli; order Lactobacillales; family Enterococcaceae; genus Enterococcus; species Enterococcus sp. DIV1316a. Next base: position 2,684,694 of record NZ_CP172913.1, read on the forward strand.
GAAGAGCTACGTGGGATCACAACTACTTTACCGAACTTGCCAGATGATTCTGTGCCTGTTGGTGCTGGTGAAGAAGAAAATGTAGAAGTACGTCGTTGGAGTGAACCAAGAACTTTTGCTTTTGAACCAAAACCACACTGGGAAGTCGCTGAAAACTTAGGCATTCTAGATTTTGAACGTGGTGCCAAAGTAGCTGGTAGCCGTTTTGTTTATTACAAAGGCCTAGGTGCTCGCTTAGAACGTGCGTTATACAACTTCATGTTAGATTTACATGTTTATGAACATGGCTATACAGAAATGATTACGCCTTATATCGTTAATGACACCGCCATGTTCGGAACTGGCCAATTTCCTAAATTTAAAGAAGATGTCTTCCAATTACAAGATACGGATTTAACGTTAATCCCAACGGCGGAAGTCCCTCTAACCAATTACTACAACAATGAAATTTTAGATGGCAAGGATTTACCAATTTACTTTACGGCCTTGAGCCCTTCTTTCCGTTCTGAAGCTGGTAGCGCTGGTCGTGACACACGTGGGTTAATTCGTTTACACCAATTTAATAAAGTCGAAATGGTTAAATTTAGTGATGCAGAGCATTCTTATGAGGAATTAGAAAAAATGACGAATAATGCCGAAGAAATTCTGCAAAAACTGGGATTACCTTACCGTGTCATGGCTCTTTCAACAGGTGACATGGGCTTCTCAGCTGCGAAAACTTATGACTTGGAAGTTTGGATTCCCGCTCAAGAGACATACCGTGAAATCAGTTCATGCTCAAACTGTGAAGATTTCCAAGCGCGCCGTGCGATGATTCGTTACCGTGATGAAAATGATAAAGTCCAATATGCGCATACACTCAATGGTTCTGGTTTAGCCGTGGGACGGACAGTCGCTGCTATTTTAGAAAACTACCAAAACGAAGATGGCTCTGTGACTGTACCAGAAGTCCTAGTTCCTTACATGGGTAACCTAACAGTTATTAAATAAAGGGAAGATGAAGGTCGTTGTCTGATATCAGATAACGGCTTTTATTCTACAGAAAAAGGAGCCTGATAAACGGTGGAAACAGAAGCAACTCCTTCATTCTACAGAAAAAGAGGCAGACGTCGAAATGACGTCTGCCTCTTTTAAATTTCAAAAAAATCAGCTTTTATTTTATTGAACAGAATAGTTTGGTGCTTCTTTTGTGATTTGAACGTCATGTGGATGTGATTCTTTCAATCCGTTACCACTCATTTGAACAAATTGTGCTTCTTCACGCAACGCTTTCAGGTCTGCTGCACCGACGTAACCCATCCCTGATTTCAAGCCACCGATTAATTGGAAGACAATATCAGAAACGCTTCCTTTGTAGGCGACACGTCCTTCGATTCCTTCTGGCACTAATTTGTTTGCTTCATTGACACTTCCTTGGAAGTAACGATCACTTGATCCTTTTTCCATTGCACCCAATGAGCCCATGCCACGGTAAGTTTTGAAACGACGGCCTTGATAAATTTCAAATTCGCCTGGAGATTCATCTGTACCTGCTAACATACTTCCTAGCATTACAGCATGTCCACCAGCAGCTAAGGCTTTCACGATATCACCAGAATATTTAATACCGCCATCAGCGATAATTGCTTTACCATATTCTCTAGCTACAGAAGCAGCATCATAAATCGCTGTTAATTGAGGAACACCAACACCAGCAACGACACGTGTTGTACAAATTGAACCAGGTCCAATACCAACTTTGACAACGTCCACGCCGACATCATACAATGCTTTGGTTGCTTCAGCAGTGGCAACATTACCAGCAATTAATGTTGCTTCAGGGAACGTTTCACGAATTTCTTTAATTTTGCGAATAACGCCGGCACTATGGCCATGTGCAGTATCGATAACAATCGCATCGGCACCTGCTTCTAATAATGCTTCCGCACGTTCGAACGTATCACTAGTGACACCGACTGCTGCCGCCACAAGTAAACGACCGTGTTCGTCTTTGGCAGCATTTGGGAATTCAATCACTTTTTCAATGTCTTTAATTGTAATTAAGCCACTTAAGCGACCTGCTTCATCAACGATTGGTAATTTTTCGATTTTATGTTTTTGTAAGATTTTTTCTGCATCTTTTAAAGATGTGCCAACTGGCGCAGTGACTAAATGATCTTTTGTCATGACTTCTTCAATTTTGATTTGGTAGTCCGTTACAAAACGCATATCACGGTTTGTAATAATTCCGACTAATTTACGGTTTTCCATTGTTTCTACAATTGGCACACCGCTAATACGGTAACGACTCATTAATTCTTCTGCATCCGCTACTAAGTTTGTTGGTGTTAGAAAGAATGGATCAATGATAACGCCGCTTTCAGAACGTTTGACTTTACGTACTTCGTCTGCTTGTTGGGCGACAGTCATATTTTTATGTACGACACCTAGTCCACCTTGACGAGCCATCGCAATTGCCATATTACTATCTGTAACAGTATCCATACTGGCACTCATCAATGGAATATTTAACTTGATATTTTTAGCTAATTGTACACTCATGTCTACATCATTTGGTAAGACATGGCTTTCTGCAGGGATTAATAGCACATCATCAAATGTAAGACCTTTTTTCGCAAATTTTGTTTCCCAATTTGACATTTTTTTGTCCACTCCTCGACTTAATTTTATATATGAAAATAACAGATAATACTAAGGAAGTCAACTAGATTTGTTTAAATAATCAATGAGGAATAAAGGACAAAATGCCGAAATCGGTTTGTCCTTTATTCAACTCTTCCTAATTAAGGTCCTACTTTCATCGTTGTTCTTTTATCTTGTGTTTCTTTTTTTGTTGTAAAAATCGGCTAAATCCAAAACCACCAACAGAAAGCAAGGTCATCATTGTCCCTATTTTTTGCACTTTTGTTCTTTGGTAACGGATGTCGACATGTCCTGTACCAGATAAAGAAAGAGCGGCTAAGCCTCCTTGATTGGTTAGGTTCATTTTTTTAGCGCCCGTTTGGTTTTTCATTTGAATCGTGGCTTGATAGCCTAAGTAATAAATAAAAGGAACGGTCACCTTCGCTGATTGATTCACCACTTGGTAGTCAAATGAAATTTTCCCATAAGGCATTCTAACGTTTGTAATGGTTACTTGTTCTGCCGAATAATCAAGTTGTCGTTTTTTCTGTTTCAATAATTCCTGATAATTGATTTCATCTGGCAAATATTCATGGCCCGCACCGATATAAAAAGGCGTTGGTTGCTCATACTCAGCTTTTGTTAACAGGTGGCCTTGTTGTGACTGAATACTTTGATATTGATAAATGCCCAAATTGCTGATGGCAAGGAAAACCAACAAAGCCACGGTCCAAGATTTACGGAAAACGCCCCATTCGTCTTGTGCAATGAAAAAAGCGAGCATTACAGAAAGAATCCCTAAAAACCGCCAAGGAAACTGAATCGTATTTAAAGGCGTGTGGTTCAGCCAGTGCCAAGGAAAAAGCGTGGTAACCATCAATAAGAGTACCAGCGTCAAACCAATAAACCGTTTGTTCTGAATTTTTTTGCTGGCAAGCGAAACCACTGCTACAACAAGCCCTACAAACAAAAGGGTTCCTAGATTCGCTGTTTTCGCGTGAAAAACACTGCTCTTTAAACTATTAATGAAAAGAGAAACAATGGGATAACTTCTTTCGGAAATATAAGTGAGTGGATTGGAGGTAACTTTAAACACTTGATTTTTCATTTGTTCAGCAACTGGTAAAAGATAAAAGGCCAGCCAAAGCAGCGTCAGACCTGCAGCCTTCGCTAATGCCCACAGGACCTCCTTTTTAAAAAACTGCTGCCAATAAAACAGAATGTATAACCCAATCCAAATAGAAACCATTTCAATAGAAATAAAGTGAGCCAACCCAATGCCAGTCATCGCCAGCGTTAACAACGGCCAATATTTCGTGATTCCCTTTCGTAATAAAAACAGGCTCGCTAAGACCAACGGAAAAAAACTTAGCGCCAAAAATTCTCCTAACGCTTGGCGATTAAACAAGTCTTGCATGCGGTAAATAGATAAGCCATACAAAATGGCAAAGAGATAGCTTCTTTTTTTAGAGAGCGCCATTAATCGGCCTGCATAATAAGTAAGACTAAATGTTGCCAAGTTTACTGCAAACACAAAAATCGCCATACTAGCGACAAAGGAAAGCCCCAGAACACGCAAAAGCGCAGGTAAATAAAGATACGCATCTGGATAAAACAAACTAGAGGCATAGCCATAGCCTCCCAAGAAAAAATAATTGATTTTAGGAAACCAGTCGTTGTTTTTAATTGCTAATGCGAGACCTTCCACCCGATTTTGATGAAAGCGAAAATCACTTGCTCGTAAAAAATTCTCTTGAAAATAGACAAAATAGAGAGAAAGTCCACTTAATAAGAGAAAACTAATAAAAATGAGTAGCCGCTCGTGTTGACGGCACCAAGACTTCACTTGTTGTCCCATAAGAGGCTCCTTTCTTTAGCAAACTTCTGAAAACAGAAGCCTGGGACACTAGTTTTTTCGACTAATCCCCCAGGCTTTAACTGTTAAAACGCTCTATTGAGAGAGCGACTTTGCTTGTTGCAGTTTCTGCGTCAGCCGAGCGCATTCACAATTGAGCGCGCGCCGTTTATTGACGTGTCATGAAACTACCTTGAATATTGTATTTTTTCTTGAAGAAATAGCGTGCTACAAAGGCTAACGCACCGATTACTAAAGCAATCATCGGATCTAAAATGGGATTGATCACTGGTGGCAGCATCGCTGAACCGGCAAAAACTGCAATCCACAAGAACATCCCACCAAATAGAATGGCGGTCGTTTTTAACCAACCAGGACGTTTGCTTTTGTCGCCACCTTGACGATCAAAACGGTAAACATATTTGTGCATTAGATAGAAAACATAACCCCCAGCCATCGCACCTAAGATATATGTGGTTAATCCGAGAGGTTGTGCGGTTCCTTTTGAAAATAGAGACATCGCCGCTAACATGATTGTTAATAAACCAAGTAATAGTAAGGTATTGTCGAGCCAAATCATCCAGCCCGCTGGTTCTTTGACTTCTGCTGGTTTATTTAAAATTGCTTCCGTCCGTTCTGAAACAGTGCCAAATAACTGACGGGCTGTTTTACCTGTTTTTTGACCGGCTACTAATTCTGGTAAAATACCGTGTAGAGCCAATGCTAGCTCTTCTTCAGATAAATTAGCCGCTTTTAATGATTTTTTTAAGTCAAAAATGTATTGTTCATTTCTTTTAGTCAAATTCTGTTCTAATTGACGATTCTCAGCCACGATTGCTCGTAATGCTTCTGCTTCCATAGTTGTATCCTCCTCACCCTCATGTAGAGGGAACCTCTTTCTAAACGGCTGAATGGCCTTAAATATGTGGGCTTAGCCCAAAACAAATTGCTTGTTGGGCACATTTTTTTAAACGTTAAAACGGAACAACATAACATCGCCATCTTGAACGACGTAGTCTTTTCCTTCTAAACGAACACGGCCCGCTTCTTTGGCAGCTTGCATATTGCCATATTTATCTAGGTCTTCATAAGAAACTGTTTCCGCACGAATGAAGCCTCGTTCAAAGTCACTGTGGATAATCCCAGCTGCTTGAGGTGCCTTGATTCCCTTACGGAACGTCCACGCACGAACTTCTTGTTCACCAGCTGTAAAGTAGGTAGCTAAGCCTAACAAATCGTACGCCGCACGAATCAATTGATCTAAGCCAGATTGTTCAATGCCCATTGCTTCTAAAAATTCAGCCTTGTCTTCTTCAGAATCCAATTCAGCAATTTCTTCTTCTGCTCGCGCACTAACTACGATTACTTCCGCATTTTCACTGGTTGCAAAATTACGAACTTGTTGTACATACTCATTGTTGTCTGGATCTGCCACTTCATCTTCTGAAACATTTGCTACATAAAGGACCGGCTTTGTGGTTAATAAGAAAAGAGATTTAACAATTTTCTCTTCTTCTGGCGTAAATTCAATCGTACGAGCAGATAACCCTTCTTCTAAAACTGGTTTAATTTTGTCTAAAACAGCTAATTCTTCCACCGCTTCTTTATCTTTTGCTTTCGCCATTTTAGCCACGCGAGTATAGCGCTTATTGATTGAATCTAAATCTGCTAAAATTAGCTCTAAATTAATTGTATCAATGTCTGCTAAAGGATCAACGAAATCCGCATCCCGATTTTGTTCACGCATGATATTTTCGTCATCAAAACAACGAACCACGTGACAGATTGCATCTACTTGACGAATGTGACTTAAAAACTGATTTCCCAGCCCTTCTCCTTTGCTGGCACCTTTAACAATTCCGGCGATGTCTGTAAATTCAAACGTTGTGGGAACTGTTTTTTTCGGTTTTACTAGTTCTGTCAAGCGTTGTAAACGGGCATCTGGTACTTCAACCATGCCGACGTTCGGATCAATCGTTGCAAAGGGATAATTTGCAGCTTCTGCTCCTGCTTTTGTAATTGCGTTAAATAGGGTCGATTTACCAACGTTTGGTAAGCCGACAATTCCAGCTGTTAGTGCCATTTGTTTTCCACTCTTTCTCTCAGTCTATTCTCTTTTCTATTAGAGGCATCAAAGCATTAGTCTGCTTTTTTCTCGATTACTTTTTTTAATTTTTTAGTAAAATCACGACGCGGCATCATGACAATATGCCCGCAATTCGTGCACTTGATTTTGATATCAGCGCCCATGCGAATGATTTGCCAACGATTTGCTTGGCAAGCATGCGGCTTTTTCATTTCGACAATATCGCCTAAATCATACATGTTCCAAGCCTTCTTTCTTCTCTTACTTATATAAAAATACCATGATTACAATACCATTTTTTAACGAAACTAGCAAAAGGATTTGTGACTTTCTGTCTTACTTTCTCACTTTGCTTTTTATTCCTCGTCAAAATGAATATCTAAAATATCTAAAATTCTAGCCAAATCCGAAGAGGACAAGTACTCAATTTCAATTTTTCCTTTGCCTTCTTTTTCTTGAATCGCTACGGTTGTCCCAAATTTATCCATTAAGCGGTCTTCACTTTCACGAATATAAATGGGTTTTTCTTTGATGGCTTTTTTCGCTTTTTTGCCCTTTTTGCCTTGTGTTTCGTTTAATTCAGCGACAAGTTGTTCTAATTGTCGAACCGTTAAATTGTCTTTAATACAACGATTAGCTAATGGCAATAGCTGTTCTTTGTTCTTCAAGCCTAATAACGTCCGTGCTTGACCCATTGACATGCTTTGTTTTTGAACCATTGCTTTGACCGCATCTGGTAAGGTTAGCAATCGTAAATAATTGGCAATATACGGGCGACTTTTGCCCAAACGTTCTGCGACTTCCGCTTGTGTTAATTTCAAATTTTTCATTAGCATTTCATAGGCTTCTGCTTCTTCTAGCGGATTTAAATCTTCCCTTTGTAAGTTTTCCAAAACAGCAACTTGCATCATGGATTCTTCATCAAATTCGCGAATAATTGCGGGAATTTTTTCTTTGCCGGCTAATTTAGAAGCCCGGAACCGACGCTCACCTGCAATAATTTCATAGCCTTTAACTGCCGATTTACGAACAATAATCGGTTGAAACACACCGGAATGTAGAATCGAGTTTGCAAGTTCTTGTAAAGAGGTTTCATCAAATGTTTTCCGCGGTTGGTAAGGATTGGGACGAAGTTCGTTTAATAGAATTTCTGTCACTTGTTCGTTCTTAACGTCGACATCTTCTAGCTTTGCGATATCTTGAAACAAGGCATCGATGCCTCTGCCTAAACCTTTGCCTTTATTCATTCTCCAACACTTCCTTTGCTAGTGCTTGATACACTTCGGCACCTTTTGAGCGAATATCATAGTCAATGATTGGTAAACCATGACTTGGTGCTTCGGATAAACGGACATTTCTTGGAATAATCGTATCATAGACTTTTTCACGGAAATATTTACGGACTTCTTCAACGACTTCGGCACCTAAATTGGTCCGAGCATCGTACATGGTTAACAAGACCCCTTCAATTTTCAATTCAGGGTTAAAATGTTTTTGAACCAAGCGAATCGTATTTAGCAATTGACTCAAGCCTTCTAATGCGTAATATTCACATTGAACAGGAATTAGAATCGAATCACTTGCTGTAAAAGCATTGATTGTTAAATGCCCTAGAGAAGGCGGGCAATCAATTAAAACGAAATCATACATGTCTCTTACTTCATCAATTGCTAATTTCAAGCGCGATTCTCGAGCCATCATTGAAGTTAATTCAATTTCAGCGCCTGCTAATTGAATAGTTGCAGGGACAATATCTAAATTTTCACGGCTGGTATGTTGAACCACGCTAGTGATTGGTTCTTCATTTACAAGGACATCATACACATCGTGTGCGACATCTGGTTTAGGGACACCCATGCCACTGGTAGCATTTCCTTGTGCATCAATGTCGATCAGTAAGACTTTTTTGCCTAAGTTTGCTAAACATGCGCCTAAATTTACAGTGGTCGTTGTTTTACCAACGCCGCCTTTTTGGTTCGCTACAGAAATAATTCGTGTCATGTGTGTGCCTCCATCTTATTTAATCGGTTGTTTATTTGGTAATCCAGGTTTTCTGGGATATTTTTTAGGGGTTTCTTTTTTCTTTTGAATCACGACAATGTGGCGTTCGTCTGCCGTAATCGGCAAAGTAAAACCAACTTCTTTCTGAAATTGACCGCCTAATGTAGCGATTGCAGGTTTTGCTTCATTAATTTCTTCTTCGCTTTTCGATGCTTTTAAGGCTAAAAAATAGCCTTCTTTTTTAACTAAGGGTAAACACAGTTCACTTAAAACATTTAATCGTGCAACTGCTCGCGCTGTAACGTAATCAAACGCGCCACGAAATTCTGCTTTTTGACCAAATGTTTCTGCACGATCATGATACAAAGAAACATTAGCCAAACCTAGTTGATTCACCAACTCTGTTAGGAAAGTAATTCGTTTATTTAAAGAGTCAACAATTGTGACATTTAATGAAGGAAAAACAATTTTCAAAGGAATACTTGGAAATCCTGCGCCTGCGCCAACATCACAAATGGCTTTGTCACTGGCAAAGTCTTCAAAGAATGCCAACGAAACAGAATCATAGAAATGTTTCAAATAAACTTCTTTTTCTTCTGTAATGGCTGTTAAATTCATTTTTTCATTCCATTCTACTAGTAAATGGAAATATTGGTCAAATTGTGTCATCTGTTGGTCTGTCAATTCAATGCCTTTTGCGGCTAATAGTTGTCTAAATTCTTCGGGTAGCATAAAGACTCCTTCCTTTTTTGTGAAACAGAAAAATGTTTCACAATCATCTTTTCCTACTTTAACGCAAATAGCAATTTCTTGCAATGCTTTTCGGAAGATTTTTGCCTGAATGATAAAAGAAAAATCCGCCTTTTTATGTGGTAAAAAGTCTCTAGCCACGGGCCAAAATGTTCAATTGGCGGCAACGAAAACCGCCTTTCTCTAAGAGTAAAACAAGCCAATGTTTCATGTGAAACATTGGCTTGTTTTACTTACTATAATCATCGCACTTTATTTGTCGTTCTCTGCGATAGTCGTATTCTTGGATACGGGGACTTAACCAACCTTTTTTGGCTGTTTTTCGTAATTGATGATCAAATCTCCCTGGTGGTGAACTATCTAGTAATTCATGGGTACGATTATTCCGATTTGCATAATTAAACGATTCACCATTCAAGACTTTTTCCTGGTATTCATTGTTTTTGGCCGCTTGATAATAAGCTGGATTACTAATTAATCTGCCTCGCCAGTCTTCAACTAACACATCCCACTGGGTTACAAAGGTCCCTTCTTCATTCAAAATAAACTCACTGTGAAAATTAGGTGTCAATCGTTTCTTATTAATTAAAGAATAGGATGCCCCCTCAGGGTATTTGTTGTGCAAACGAGCAGAGCTTTTTTTCAGCTTCCGCCCGCCCATCCCTTGCGGCTTGGCCGCAAAAACATAGCGTTTTAATGCCTGTTCATCGGCGTCCCCTTCTTGTTTAAAAAAATCGCGGATATACATGATATTTTGACGATCAATATACATTCTTAATTGATGTATCTTTTTCGCTTTCTCTTGGTTAAAGCTCCCAAGAAGACCTAACGGATAGGCTTTTTGAACTGTTTTTGCCAACAAATCCCAAAACGTCGCATGCGGTGCAACCGTCTTCGAGAAACGATAAGGTCCTACTAATTGCAACATGCCATGCTGATCCAACACTGCACCTAATTGCCATAACAGTAACGAGAGCTTTTCTTGCGGACGATAAGCCGAAAAGCGAAATAATCGCTCATACGCTGAAGAGCCCACTTCTTCCACTTCAGAAAACAGTTCCGCGACTGCTGTTTTCGCTTGCTCAAGTGGCAAGAAACGCGTGTCTTTTATGGCACTTTCCACTAATCCATAAACAGCTTGGCGGTCCCAGCCAGCGTCAATCGCCGCCTCTACACCAGCACTCATTGCTTGTTGTAATTCTTGCCAACGTCCCATCTTCTCGCCGCCTTTTTCTATATACTTCTTCTATAATGATAATCCTTTCCCCACAAAATGCCAACTGCTTTAACGCAAAAAAACAACCCGCCCTTTGGGGAAGGGCGGGCGGAGGAGTTAAAAAATGAAAAAGTGTTTTGTTAGGGTTTTGTTTATCGGGTATGTTTAAATAATAGCCGTTAAATGTGAAGAAACTATGGTAAAAATGCGCCTTCTTTTCAACAAAATTTTGAAAAAGTCTCTTCAGAAATTAAGATTTTTTTGCGAAGTTGCCCACTGGCCACTCCCGTTCAACATATTATATATTTAATATTCATAAAATCATAAAATAAATATACACAATAATGAATATTTATTCAACGGTTAATAAAACAACCAAAAAAGAGCATGGGACAAAAATCACTTTGGATTTTTGCTCCACGCTCAAAAACTGATAAACGGCGGGAACAGAAGCAACTCCTTCGGAAATAAGCCGAAATTCTCCAAAAATTATAGAACAATTTTCGGAAATTCCTTCTTATTTCTCGGAGTTAAACACTTCTATCCCGACCTCTTTCAACTAAATTAAATGATTTTCTCTTAAAATATCACCAATATACGTATCCTCAAATTTCTTCACAAAGTGTTCAACCATTTTGCGTTCCACGAACGGCATATCCATTTCTGTTAATTTTTTCTTGTCAGATAAATAATAAACAGAGTTTGCTAAGACGCGCAAGTCGTATGCAGAAGCAAACACTTCTGGTACTCCGCGTTCAACCTCTAGCAATTGATAAACAGCTTCCATCGCTGTCCGTACAGAATACTCTGTTGTAAACACCGTATCTCGTTCAGTATCTGCGAAGTTCCCAATGAAAGCAAGATTTTTAGAGCCGTTTGGTACAACTAATGGTCGATCGCCTGGTTCTCTTAACATAAAGTAAGAAGTGATGAACGGCATATAAACCGGAATAGTGGTAGCCGATTCTTCTGAAATACGTTCAATTTCCCCTTCTGGGACCCCTAAATGATAAAGTAACTCTTGCGTAATTTCTTGCCCTGTACATTGTTCGATTGGTTTTTTAATATAATTTCCTGGTTTATTAGAAAGCAATCCATATACCCAAGTTATAGATTGTTGATCATTTTGTTCTTTAAAATGCGGTTGTCTATGCATAGCGAAACTCATCATCCAATTAGAGTCTTTGATAGTAATAATACCACCTGTGACAATTTTTCCTGTGCGTAATTTACGATGTGTTAACCGAGAAAGATACGGTTCAATATCGAAATTTTCCCACGTAATCGTTGCTGAGACAAACCAACTTTCATCTGGTAAATTTTCACAGAAAACTTCTGGGTGCCCAAATTCTGGGGATTGTTTTGCTAAGTTTTTCCAGAGATTCCAACTTCCCCCTAGTTCATGAGTAATTGGTGCTGGTGTATGATGATCTCCTTGCGTCGAACTTTCAGTAATTGAGCCATTCGTTACGAAGACTAAATCATTTTCAGTTAAAGGAATTTCTTTGGTTTTGCCCGCTTGTGTCAACAATAATCGCCGAGCAACTTTAGTATCTCCTTTGATGTCGACTTGGATATCATTGATCGTTGTTTCATATTGAAAGTCTACCCCTTGATTGGTTAAAAAGCTTAGTAATGGTTTCACTAACGATTCGTATTGATTGTATTTGGTAAACTTCAAGGCTGTAAAGTCAGGCAAACCTTTGATGTGATGGATAAAGCGCATGATGTAACGGCGCATTTCAATGGCAGAGTGCCATTTTTCAAAAGCAAACATTGAACACCAATAGATCCAAAAGTTGGATTCAAAAAATTCTTCGCCGAAAACATCTTCAATTTTTTTGCCAATTAATTGATCTTCAGAAGTCATAAATAAATCAACGATTTCTTTTTGTGCTTTTTTGGATAAAGTAAATTGTCCATCATCGGGGACACGTTCGCCACGGTTATGAATAATGCGGCAATTTGAAGAATTCGGATCATCTAAATCTAACCGGTAAAACTCATCTAGGACAGAGGCATCTTCTACTTCTAATGATGGTACCGAACGAAATAGATCCCACAAACACTCGAAATGGTTTTCCATTTCGCGTCCGCCGCGAGTGACAAAGCCATCATGGGGAATAAATTTACCATCTAAAGAACCGCCAGACAGCGTGAGTTCTTCAAAAATGTGAATATTTTCGCCCTTCATTTGACCGTCACGAATTAAGAAAACAGCCGTTGCTAAACCTGCTAGGCCACCACCAACGATGTAGGCACTCTTGTCATCTACACCTTTTGGTTTTCTTGGTCGAGCAAATGCTTCATAATTTCCATTTGTGTATCTCATTCTCGTTTCCTCCTATCATTTGATACCCTCATCATACTGCTACCAAAAAAAATACCCAAAAGATAACCCTTTTTTTTAAGAAATTCTTTGACAAATAAAGAGAATTGTCTAATTTTTAAGCAAGTGAATAATCGTAGATGTTTCATGTGAAACAAAAAAAGAACGAGAAGAAAAATGGCCGTTTTTTCTTCTCGTTCTTTTTATGCTAATTCGTTTACCGTTTCTACTCCAAAAACAGCAACCCAATCTTCCTGAAAATCAGTTACTGCTTTTTGAATGGCGGGCATTGCCAAGCCTTGTGTCACGAGTTCTGGTGCGATAGTGACCGCTTGCGCCCCCATTTGACAGGCTTGATTAATTTGTGCCACGTTTTTAAAACTAGCAGCTAAGATCTTACTCTTTGCGTTCGTCCGTTTAATTTCTGCAGCTAAATGCTCAATAACCTTTTGAGAATCAATTGTTAAATTCTCCATCCTATTATAATATGGCGCTAAATAATCTGCACCTGCCGCAATCGCTAGGTAGCCTTGAAATTCTGTATAAATAGCGGTTGCTGTTATCCGATAATTTGCCTGCTTAAGTTGTTTGATGGCTGCCAAGCCTGCTTCATTAACTGGGATTTTAATGAATGTTTCTTGGCCTAATTGTTGTACAATGGTTTGGGCATCTTCTAGCATCTCTTCTGTCGTTTGACCGACCACTTGGACGTGCAAACTCGCTTGTCCAATCGTTTTTTTGATTTCTTTCATCTGCGCAAAGAAGTCAATTTTTCCTGCTTGTTTAACAATACTGGGATTAGACGTTACGCCTGCCAGTGGTAAAATTTTCTGATACTTTCGAATAGCCTCAAGATTAATTGTATCTAGCATAAATTCCATCTTTTACGTTCCTCCCTTAAACGATAATTATAGAATAGTGATTGTTGTACCAACAGTTATTTCAGGAATAGCTTTTTCTTCAACATATAATGTACCTGGTAATTCAGGTGTTGTTGCGCCATCAAATTTAATAGTAATGTGACCCAATGTGTCTAAATTAGTTAATACTACCTCGCCTACAGCGGTAATCTGGTAAGTTTGTTCATCAATCACTAACGTTTGCTTGTCCGTAATCGCTTCTGTGACTGGCTGAACCTCAATGTTATAACAATAATCTGCTAAAGCATCTGGTGCATCTTTTCCAAATAAGATGACCATTTTTTCTTCTTTAAATAATTCGGCTTCTGGTCCAATAGACTGAACCTTTGTTGTAAATACTGACATTTCCCATCCTCCAAAAAAATTTTTTAACTATACAATCCAAAACTTGCTAACCAAGCAACTAGTACTCGAGGGGCACCATTTAAGAAACGAGAATATAAAACAGAAGGGACCCCGACTTCAACGGTTTCAGCTTCAGCTTCTTCCAAGCCTAAGCCCACGGGAATAAAGTCGCACGCGTTTTGTGTATTAATAGCAAACAATGCTGGTAGAGCTAGTTGTGGCGGAATGTTGCCTTTCCCAATTTCCACACCAATTAACGTACCAATTACTTGGCTGATTACTGCTCCAGGACCTAATAAAGGAGAAAGAAATGGCAGAGAACAAATAAAACCAATAATTGTTAACCCCACAATGTTTCCTGCCAATGGCGCCATGATATTGGCAAAAAATTCACCAATTCCTGAACCTTGAATTACACCAATTAATAAAGAAACAAATGCCATAAACGGAATCACTGTGTTGATCATCGTTTGTACGCCTTCACGGGCTGATTGGTTGAATGTCGCTACAACTTTTCCTGCACCCATACCAATTTTCGCAACAAAACTTTGTTGTTCCGCTTTTTGTTCAGTAATTTTTTTACTTGTATCATATTTAAATTCTGTTTTTTTCGAGGTGGGCTTTTCTGTATCAGCAGCAGCTTCTTCTGATGTCAATGTAATCTGTTTCGGGCCTACAGCGGAAACATAAATTGTCTCATTAATGTATTGTGCTAAGGGACCACTTTTGCCAGTTGGAACAACGTTAATAGTAGGAATTCCTTTTTTAGGATAAATTCCGCAACGAAGAGTGCCTCCACAATCAATAATGGCTAATGCGATTTCATCATCTGGAATCGATGTCTTAAAACCATTGACCGCTTCCATTCCTGTCAATTCTACGATTTTATCAACAATTGCGGGTTTCTCGCCGCCACCTGTAATGTAAATAAATTTATGTTTTTCTTCTGTCGGTGTAATCACTAAGGGCCCACCATAACCGCCATTTCCTTTAACTACCTTAATACTATTGTACGTCATCGCACCTTGCTCCTTTCTAATCCACAGCAATCTCTACTGTTTTACTAAGGGTAATTCCTTGTTGTTTGCAAACATAGGCGGTAGTGAAATCGGTAACCCAACCGCCAATAAAATTCATTAATATCCCTACAAACATATAGCGAATCGCTAGGTCCATCGAATTTAGTCCTAACGTATCAATCCCTTGCGCAATCCCTAACCAAACGAACAATTCACCAGGATTAATATGAGGGAAAACTCCATTACTTGTATGACAAAATTGCGCTTGTGCAGCATAATAGCTAGGTTTATAGTATTCTGGTAAAAATCGAGCCATCGTAAAGGACATTGGATTGCCTAACATAAAAGCGGATAAAAAAGGCAGCACTAAATATCGCGTAACAGGATTTTTAGCAGAAAGTTTGGCTACTTTGGTTACTCTTTCTTCTCCTAGAAAAGCAATTAAAGTATTCATAGCTACCATTAACATCAAAACAACAGGTACGATGCCTGTCATCCAAGAAATAAATGTTTCTGCTCCTGTTTGGAAAAGGTGCATAAATCCTTCCGCAAATTTTGTAATATAAGACATTACTCGACACTTCCTTTCAATTTTGTTTGTACTTTATTTTTCCATAATTGCCATTGAATTTTGGCTCCATTAAGCGGCGTTAATGGTTGTGTTTCTTGATAATTGCCAAGCTCAACACGTAAGTAAATTTCTCGTGCATTTTCCATCGCTTGTTGGGTTAATTTATTTTCCTTTTGTACGAGTGGATGGTAATGATCCATATAATGAATATCCTCGTTCACGTACTGAGGTAAGGGATGAAATTTAGCTAGAACGGTGACACCTTGCATCTTTCTAGCGGCTAAGATTTTCCCTTGCGAATCCACAGCAAACAAGATAATCGTGCCTGCTTTTAACTTCCCTGCACGTCGACCAATCGCGACTTTTCCTAATTGTCGCAATTCTTGGTAGTTTTGATTAAAGTGTTTAATCTGTTTCATTCCCATAGCTATCTGAACAAAGTAAGCTGTTAAAAAAAGCGCCCCGAATACGTAGATAAAACTCATATGATAATCCCCTTCCTTTGCATCCACTCTTTAACTGCTAAAACATCTCGTTGCTTCCGTAACTCATTACGTAAACGTTCGTCTCCTGCGATTGTAAACAAGCGGTCATATAGTTGTAGTAACTCTGCTTCAACAGTGGCCGTCAGCTCTTCTGGAATACCCAACAGCAAAATAACATCAACTTTACCTTCTGGTGTAACCAGTGATTCTTCAAAAACCCCAATCGATAAAATAATCGTTGGTAAGGCTTGATTAATTGTATGGGGAAAGGCAATCCCCGATTCAAAAATAGTTGTTTGTTGATCTTCTCTAGTAAAAATTCGTTCGATAAATTGAGGATCTACTAATTTTTCTGCTTCTAAATCAGCAACCATTTTCTGGATATTCGCTCGGTAACCTTGAGTATTCTCTAATAATTGATAGGTCATATGAATATTTTGAGATTCCACGGAACGAATTTCTTTTGCTCTCTGCCACTCATTTCTGAGCCAAGTATCGTTAAATAAATTAGTTAAATGGATCATCGGTGTTTGTGGTCGAATATTTTTTAAGGGAATGGTTGTAAAAATAGCAAAATATTGATTCAATTCTCTTCTCTCTGCCTCTTCTTCAGAAAAATGGGCAATCTGGACGTCTGGACCCAAAACTTTTTCCAATTGCCGCTGAATGATCAAGGCCGTTCCATGACCTGTACTGCAGATTACAGCGATTTCTTTTTTGGCTCCCGCTTCATAGTTCCCTCTCAATGCTAGTTCAAAATACAAAGCGAGATACCCAAATTCAACCGTCGGCACACAACGATTTAACAAACGGCCCAATTCTTGCAAGCCAATCTTGGCTAATTCATAGGCCAAAGGATATTGTCGTTCAATTTCTCCGTAAAATAAATCGTGACACTCCACATGAAAAACGAGTCGATTCATCACGTTTCTTAAATGATCTTTCATTTCTGAAAACAAGAAGTCCTCATCAAATTCAACAACAACTGAATGATGAATTTTTTTCATCATTTTTTGAAAATAGTCAGCTAAGAGTCCTTCATCAGCCAATAAAGAATTACGAATATGGTTTGTGTTGATGTTAAAAGGAAAGCTGATAAAGGAACGTTCCCATTGGCTTAACGTTACATTATAGGTTATTTCCAAGTGATACATCAGTTCTTCAATCTGCTCGTTATGACGAACATAATCAACATATTCTAGTGGTAGTTCCGTAATGAGTTTTCCAGCTAAAACACGCTGCAAAACAATTGAAACCACTCTTCGTAAAAGAAAACTATCTTGTTTTGCTAGTCTTGTTTCTTTGATTATTTTTTGTATCATTTGTTTGGTAGTTTCATGAAGAAACTGTTCTTCAAAATATTCTTGGACGTAATTCACATGAAGTAAGCGTAAATCAAACTCTTTTCCTTCTAAATGAATGCCACGGTTTGGCGTACCTACAACCGCAACCTGCCAAGGAGCAATCAGCTCTTTCATGCGCTTAATGTCTTTATTAACTGTGCCGCGACTAACGGCGAGTTCTTCGGATAAATCATAAGTTGAAATAAATTGATCTTCTTCTATTAATCGTTTGATAATGTAGGAAACACGCTTGCTTGAAGAATTAAAATCAGATTCCCTTTTTAGCCGTCCAGACAAAACCTCTTCAAAACCTTCAAAGTTATTGATTTCTAACTGAAAGAGATTTTCCTTCTGAATAATTTGGGCGATACCGATTAATTCATCATTCAATGTATCAATGTTTTTACGAACTGTTTGAGGACTTGCGGCTAATTTCTCTTGCAATTCCTGTAAGCTCATTCCTTTGTGATCAACTAGTAATTTTATTACTTGGTACCATCTATTTACTAGCGTCATTTAGTTTTCCCACCTCTATCCTCTTGTTTTACCTCCAGCTACGTTTGTGGTGATGCCTGTAATATAGCTTGAACGGTCTGATAAATAATAGCATACTAAGTCAGCGACTTCATGGAGTTTTCCGCTACGACCTAATGGAATCGTACTTGTTTTTGAATAACCTGCTCGCAATTGCTCCACAGAAATGTTTCGTGTATAAGCCAATGCTTCTTCGTATGCTAAAGTGCGCAAGCCCGTTTCTTCCATAATGCCTGGCGCAATCCCCACGACACGGACGTTTGATTTTCCTAACTCTTTAGCCCATGAACGTGTATAACTGCTGACTGCTGCTTTCGTTGCAGCGTAGGCGCTTTGCCCTTCGGAGCCTTCTAATCCAGCTTCTGAAGACATATTAATAATGACACCTGCTTGTTTTTGTACAAGAATCCGGCCCACTGCTTGGCTCATTAGGTAGAGCCCTTTTTGATTGATGGCTACAATTTTGTCGAATACCTCATCCGATAATTCATAAGGCCCATGAGGATGATTTTTATCCACCAATAGACGAGGAATATTGATTCCGGCGTTATTTACTAGGCCATCTACGGTTCCAAATTTTTCCACCACTTGAGCGACACCCGCTTCTACTTCTGCTCGAGAAGTTACATCGACTTTCACAAAGAGTAAATGCTCATGTTGCGTTTCTGATGCTGAAATATCAAAATTAGCGACATAGACCTCTTGCGCTAACAAGCTTTCAACAATGCTGCGACCAATACCAGATGAGCCTCCTGTAACAATCACTACTTTTCCTTTAATTCCTAACCAATCTGTCATTTGTTCCACTCCTATCATTTGTTTGCGCTTTCAGTATAGGTCAGTTTGTGAAATTATTTAAGACAGTCTTTTTTTGCAGTTTAGAAAAAAAAGTAGACTAATTCAAAACAAAAAAGCAGTTGCTTCTTCACAATCAATCATCCGTGAAGAAGCAACTGCTTCAAATTTTTATTATCCTTGCACTTTCGCGATTTTTCCTTGTTCGATGTAGACCATCAAAATGCTAATGTCAGCGGGGTTCACACCGCTGATACGGCTTGCTTGGGCAATCGTTTCTGGTTGGATTTTTTGTAGTTTTTGTTTTGCTTCTGTAGCCAAGCCGTTAATCGCTTGGTAATCAATGTTTTCTGGAATGCGTTTTGCTTCCATGCGTTTTAGTTTCTCAACTTTTTCCATGGCTTTTTTAATGTAGCCTTCGTACTTGATTTGAATTTCTACTTGTTCAATCACTTTCGGATCGAGCGCCTCTTCAGGTGCGGGAATAAATTGAGCGACTTCTTGATAACTGATTTCTGGGCGTTTCAGAAAATCTCTAGCTAAAATACCATCTTTTAAGCCAGCAGCGCCTTTGGTTTCCAAAAATGCTTGCACTTCTTTGGTTGGTTTAATCCGATGTTTGCCTAAGCGGGCAATTTCCGCTTCAACAGCCGCTTTTTTGACTAGATAGGCGGCATATTGTTCTTCTTTGACTAAGCCAATTTCATGACCCATTTCTGTTAAACGTAAGTCCGCATTGTCATGTCGTAAAATCAAACGATACTCCGCACGTGACGTTAATAAGCGATAAGGTTCGTTAGTGCCTTTTGTAACTAAATCGTCAATCATGACGCCAATATAGCCATCACTACGTTTTAAAACAAGAGGCTCTTTGCCTTGAATTTTCAATGCAGCATTAATTCCTGCCATCAAGCCTTGACCAGCAGCTTCTTCGTAGCCACTAGTTCCGTTCGTTTGACCTGCTGTATAAAGATTCTCAATGACCTTTGTTTCTAATGTTGGGCGTAATTGGTGAGGGACTACCACATCGTATTCAATGGCGTAACCTGTACGCATCATTTCTACTTTTTCTAATCCTTCAATAGAATGAAGCATTTCTGTTTGGACATCTTCTGGTAAAGAAGTAGATAAGCCTTGGACGTAAACTTCTTCGGTATTCAACCCTTCTGGTTCCAAGAACAATTGGTGTCTTGGTTTGTCTGCAAAACGAACAATTTTGTCCTCGATGGATGGACAATACCGAGCGCCCACACCTTCAACAATCCCAGTAAACATTGGGGCGCGGTGTAGATTTTTTTGAATAATTTCATGCGTTGTTTCATTCGTATAAGTTAACCAACAAGGTTCTTGGTTTTGATTGTAGGCACTATCTGGCGTGCTGTAACTAAAGTGGTTGGGTTCTTTATCGCCTGGTTGTTCCTCTGTCACAGAATAATCAATCGTACTTGATTTTACTCGCGGCGGCGTTCCTGTTTTAAAGCGATCGATTTCTAAACCTAATTCTTTTAAATGATTGGCTAAACCAACGGAAGGTTGCGAATTGTTTGGTCCTGATGAATATTTTAATTCACCAATAATAATTTCGCCACGCAAGGCAGTACCGGCAGTAATCACCACTGCTTGACTACGGTATGCGGCACCTGTTGAAGTTACAACACCACGACAAACGCCATCTTCCACGATTAATTCTTCAACAATCCCTTGACGAAGGGTTAAATTTTCTTCTTTTTCAATGGTATGTTTCATTTCTGTCGCATAGGCATGTTTGTCAGCTTGCGCGCGCAACGCACGCACTGCTGGACCTTTACCAGTATTTAGCATCCGCATTTGGATGTAGGTTTTATCAATGTTTTTACCCATTTCACCGCCTAATGCATCGATTTCTCGGACAACGACTCCTTTGGCAGGTCCACCAACAGAAGGGTTACATGGCATAAAAGCAACCATATCTAAATTAATTGTTAAAAGTAACGTTTTAACGCCCATTCGTGCGGCTGCTAAGGCTGCTTCAGAGCCAGCATGTCCAGCACCGACGACAATAACATCATATGATTCTGCTTGATATTGATTCATAAAAAATTCCTCTCTTGTCTTATTTTCCTAAACAAAATTGACTAAATAACTGTGTAATTAATTCATCTTGGACACTATCGCCGACGATTTCCCCTAAATAATCCCAACAACGGGTCATATCAATTTGAACTAAATCGACTGGCATACCTGCTTCGATGCCGTTAATCACTTCTTGTAACGAAAGCGCTGCTTGATCCAGCAAAGCAATATGACGTGTATTAGAAATATAGGTAGCATCTTTTTCGCCTGTTTGGCCGCCAAAGAAAAGATCAGCAATTTTCGCTTCTAACTGGTCTAAGCCTGTGTTTGACAACACCGAAACGGATAAAATTTCTTCTGCAGGGACTAATTCTTGTAATTCGTTAGGATCCAGTTTTGTCGGTAAGTCCATTTTATTTAAAAGAATAACGCGTTTTAAGCCTTTCGTTGCTTCCAACAGTTGACGATCTTCCTCTGTCAATTCTTCGCTTTGATTTAAGACTAACAAAATTAAATCCGAATCTGCTAACGCTTTGCGGCTACGTTCGACACCAATTCGTTCCACAATGTCTTCTGTTTCGCGAATCCCAGCTGTATCAATTAATTTTAAAGGAACGCCGCGAACGTTAACGTATTCTTCAATGACATCACGTGTCGTTCCAGCAATATCTGTAACGATGGCTTTTTCTTCTCGTAACAGATGGTTTAACAAACTGGATTTCCCGACATTTGGTCGGCCAATAATTGCTGTACTTAGGCCTTCTCGCAAAATTTTTCCTTGTTTAGCGGTCGTTAATAATTGTTGAATCTGCGCTTTCACAAATTCGGCTTTTTCTAAAAGTAATTTCGTGGTTAATTCTTCGACATCATCATACTCTGGATAATCGATATTAACTTCTACTTGTGCTAAAGTATTTAAAATTTCTTGTCTTAATGAACGAATTAACGCCGACAAGTTACCATCCAATTGGTTCAATGCAACATTCATCGCTTTATCCGTTTTAGCACGGATTAAGTCCATCACTGCTTCTGCTTGTGAAAGATCCATTCGGCCATTTAGAAAAGCACGTTTTGTAAATTCCCCAGGTTCGGCCATTCGTGCGCCTTCACGTAACAGTAATTGCAGTAGTTGGTTCACCACGACAATGCCGCCATGACAGTTAATTTCTACCACGTCTTCTCGTGTAAATGTTTTCGGTGCCCGCATCACAGAAAGCATGACTTCATCAATCAATTGATCGTTTTGCGGATCAACAATATGACCATAATGAATCGTGTGCGTGGGGACTTTAGCTAAATCTTTAGTGCCTGACCGATAAACTTTGTTTGCAATAGCAACTGCTTGCTCGCCACTTAAACGAACAATACTAATCGCACCTTCACCTGGCGGCGTAGAAATCGCCGCAATTGTATCAAATTCCATTGTAGCTGATTGCATAATTAGCTTCCTTTCTTCATAACAACAAAAAAAGCGCCCACTCCTCCTGCATTAAAAAATTCAGGTTGGATTTAGCACTTTCACTGCTTGTTCCTTCGATTTTCTGAAAATAGAATAGCACATTTTATTCTATTTGGCAATTTTTCTTCATTAAATGGAATGAGAAAACGTATCATTGAGTGGGGAATTCTCAACAATACGTTTTCTCATCTATAGGAATTAAAGGAGAGAGCTAGTTTTTACGTTTGCGTTTGATGATTCCCATGCTCGCAAGGAGTGCGACAAAGGCGCCAAACAAACTTGTTGTCACGGCTGAAGACTCTTTTTCACCTGTGCTAGGTAAGAAGCCTGTTTTCCCGTGATTTCCAGTGCCATAACTGATGGTGCTTAGTTTAGGGTGGTAGCCACTACCATTTGTACCGAGGCCATTGCCTAGTGAACCTAAGCCAGAACCTGTTGTGCCTAAACCAGAACCTCCATTTGGATTTGAACCTGTGTTTGAACCATTCCCATTATTCCCGCCAGTTGCGCCATTGTTTCCTGTATTGCCGTTATTTCCGCCAGTGTTACCATTGCCTCCTCCAGGATTCGTTGGGTCGGCTGGTGTCATGAAGGTTGTAGCCGTACTGTAATGTCCTGCGCCATCGGTAGCTGTCGCAAGTAAACTTTGTTGAGCAGTCGCTTGTCCCGCTGTTAATTGGATAGCGAAGTTGCCTTCAGCATCGGTGGCACCTACAGCAATCACACTTCTTAATAGTCGGTTGCTAATTTGAATGATTCGGTTTGGTTCAGCTGTTCCTTTGATGAGGTAGCCGGCTTTAGACGTTCCTAAAACTGAAGAAACAGTTGGTGCCGCAATTTTAATTTCTGGTTCTCCCGTAATATCGGCTGGCGTCATAAATGTGGTTTTAGGACTCACATTTCCTTGTGTATCTGTGGTTAGTGCGGTTAACGTTTCTTTTTCTGTTGCTAACCCTGCTGCAATATGAACGGAGAAGGTGCCTCCAGTAGTTGTATTGCCACTTGCCAATAATTGTTCACTGCTATTGTAAAATTGAACCGTGACATTTGGATCAGCAGTTCCAGTGACTGTATAGCCATTGGCTTTGTTTCCTTCAACCTTCGTAATAGTTGGCGCCGCTAAAACAACATCCGCTGGAATAACGGCTGTAGCTGGTTGACTTTCATTGCCAGCGCCATCTTTGCTAATAATCGTAATCGTTTCTCCTGGTGTCACTACGCCAGCTGGTAGAGTCACCGTATATTGGCCGGTTTCGTTAGCAGTGGTAGCAGCAATGATGGTTCCGTCTGCGTCACGGACATCAATAGTGGTTTTGGGCTCCGCCGTTCCAGTGATTTCGTAACCTTTACCAGAATTTCCGGTAATAGAATCAATGGTTGGTGTGGCTAAGTCGGCTGGTGTAGTTGCTGTAGCTGGCTGACTTTCTTTTCCTGTTGCATTTTTCGCTACGACAGTTATTGTTTCGTTAGCTGAGGCCTTCCCTGGCTCTAAAGTCACTGTGTATTTGCCATCAGTTCCAGTAGTTGCCATGCCAAGGACTGTGCCATCGGCATCACGCACCTCAACTGTTGTACCAACTTCTGCTGCTCCTACTACTTGATACCCTTTTGTCGTGCTACCAGTGATTTTGTCAACAGTAGGTGTCGTGACTGGTGCATCTGGATCAGCAGGTGTTTTGAAAGCAGTCGGATTACTTTCTTTCCCAGCAGCATCTTTCGCAATGGCAGTTAAGGCTTCGTTAGCTGTTGCTGTGCCCGTCGGAAGAGTGATTGTAAAGGCGCCAGCACCATCAGTCGTTCCCGTAGCAATAACTAAACCTGCTTCATTGTGAATCTCAATGGTGACATTTGGCTCTGCCGTGCCGGTTACTTGATACCCAGTGGCAGTTGTTCCTGTAACAGTCGTCACAGTTGGTGCTGCTACGGTTGCATCTTCAGGGACCGTCACTTCCGTTGGTTGACTTTCATTGCCGTCACCGTCTTTTCCAACAACTGTTAATGTATCACCAGGATTAGCGGCTCCCGCTGGAAGGTCCACAGTAAAGTTTCCTTGATCATCCGTTGTCGTTGTACCAATAATTGTTCCATCTGGGTTCCGTACTTCAATGGTGGTATTAGGGTCCGCCGTCCCAGTGATTTCATAACCAGTTGTTGAATCTCCAGTAATGTCACCAATTGTTGGTGTGGTAACATCAGCGGGTGTCATAGCTGTAGTTGGTTGACTCTCAAGTCCAGTATCATTTTTAGCAACTACATTCACTGTTTGTTTAGCTGTTGCTTTTCCTGAAGCTAACGTCACAGTATATTGGCCAGTCGGTCCAGTTGTTGCGGTGCCTAAAACTGTTCCGTCTGTTGCACGAACTTCAATGGTGGTGCCAAGTTCAGCGGCACCTGTCACTTGATATCCTTGTGTTGTATTCCCAGTAACTTTGTCGACACTTGGCGGTGCCACTACTTCATCTGCTGGTGTTTGGAAGGTTGTCGGTGTACTTGTATTGCCAGCAGGATCTTTGGCTAACGCTGTCAATGTTTCATTCGCATTTGCCGTCCCAGCTGGAAGGTTCACAGCAAAGGAACCAGTCCCATCGGCAGTCCCTGTTGCAATCACGTTCCCATCTGCATCACGAATTTCGATGGTAGCATTCGGATCAGCGGTGCCTGTCACCTGATAACCAGCAACTGAATTACCTGTTACTCCTGTTACAGTTGGTGCTGTAACCGTGGCATCAGCAGGAACAAGGACTTCAGTCGGTTGACTTTCATTTCCCGCGTTATCCTTTCCAATCACTGTTAACGTATCCCCAGGATTGGTCGTTCCCGTTGGTAGCGTTACAGTAAAATCACCATTCGCATCAGAGGTACCTGTACCAATGACTGCCCCAGATGGATCACGAACTTCGATTGTTGTGTTAGGGTCTGCTGTTCCTGTAATTTCATAACCCGAACCAGAGTTGCCTGTGATGTTATCAACTGTTGGTGCAGTGACATCAGCTGGTGTTGTCGCCGTTGCTGGTTGACTTTCCGTGCCACTAGCGTTTTTCGCTACAACGCTCAGCGTTTGATTTGCTGTTGCTGTTCCTGAATCTAAAGTCACTGTATATTTTCCGTCAGTTCCAGTTGTTGCAGTACCAAGGACCGTGCCAGCTGCATCGCGAACCTCAATGGTGGTGCCAACTTCAGCAGTCCCTTTGACCTCATAGCCTTTTGTTGTACTACCTGTTACAGTCTCAACAATTGGCGTCGCCACGGGCGTATTAGGATCCGCTGGCGTTTGGAACGTTGTTGGCGTACTTTCTGTACCGCTGGCGTTTTTCGCTACGGCGGTTAACGTTTCATTCGCACCTGCTTCACCTGCGGGAATGGTAACTGTAAATGCCCCTGTCCCATCAGCAGTACCTGTACCTATCACGGCACCTCCTGCATTTCGGATCTCAACCGTGGCATTGGCGTCGGCGGTGCCTTTGATCTCGTAACCTGCTGTTGAATTGCCTGTTACTCCTGTGATTGTTGGTGCGGTTACGGTTGCTTCATCCGCTGGTGTTTGGAACGTTGTTGGCGTGCTTTCTGTGCCGCTGGCGTTTTTCGCTACGGCGGTTAACGTTTCATTAGCACCTGCTTCACCTGCGGGAATGGTAACTGTAAATGCCCCTGTCCCATCGGCGGTACCTGTACCTATTACGGTGCCTCCTGCATTTCGGATTTCAACCGTGGCATTGGCGTCGGCAGTTCCTTTAACTTCGTAACCTGCCGTTGAATTACCTGTCACTCCTGTGATTGTTGGTGCGGTTACGGTTGCTTCATCCGCTGGTGTTTGGAACGTTGTTGGCGTACTTTCTGTGCCGCTGGCGTTTTTCGCTACGGCGGTTAACGTTTCATTCGCACCTGCTTCACCTGCGGGAATGGTAACTGTAAATGCCCCTGTCCCATCAGCAGTACCTGTACCTATCACGGCACCTCCTGCATTTCGGATTTCAACCGTGGCATTGGCATCGGCAGTTCCTTTAACTTCGTAACCTGCCGTTGAATTGCCTGTTACTCCTGTTACGGTAGGTGCGGTTACTTCACTAGTAGTACCTGCAGCAAAATAAATGTTGGATACACCGTCTGCTGTTGCTAATAAATTAACGTCTAAAAGATCTGTTTGAACGACTGTTCCTACAAAACGAGCATCTAAATTATTGGATAAATTTTGAGGTGTTGAAACGGTAGTTGGTAAAGTAACCGTAGTTGCGCCTAGTAAAGAAGCATCCACTAACTCATTCACACCTGAACCACCAACCGCTAATAAAGGCAAAGCACCTGAAACAGCCACGTTTACCGTGCCTTTGACAGGAAGCAAGGCTGCATTTATGGCTGTGGCGACAAGATTACTTGGGATACTGGTTCCTTTTGCCTCCAAAGCTTGAACTGCCGCATTCAAATCTTGTAAGATGTTTGAAACATTTTGGGCTAAAACTAACCCTAAACCATCACTAATTGGTGCGCTAATGTATGAGCCGTCAGCTGCTAACGTTTCCGGAGCTGTAAATGAAGCAGCACCTAAGTTTTCAATGTTATTCACTAATTCCAACTGACGATTCACTTCCGTCAGATCAATATCAACACCAGTTAAATTCCCTAACGCTCCACTGGTAATTTGAGTAATGACATTGGTTAAATCATTGGCTGCATTCAAAACGGCGGTCAAAAAAGTAACTTTTGAAAGATCAATCGTGACATTGGTATTGATTGCTGCGCTGCCTGCTGCAGCTACATTTCCTCTTAACTCAGGAGGAACCACTAACACCGCTTGTTTTTGTCCACTAAACACAGCGGAAGCATCTGCTAAAGCGCCACCAGAAACCGTGAAATTAACTGGTTGATTTTGGTTTGCGGCTGTCCAACGATTACTCGTTGAAGTGCCACTGTCATTATTTGACGTAACATTTGATAATAGTTCGATATCCAAGACCGCTGCTGATGCACTGATTGTGCCAGAGGTAACAGCTATACTTACAGGGATTGCTAATGACGTAAATAATAAACCACTTGATATTGCTAAATTAAGCATCTTGCGTTTTGTCCATTTTTTATGCTGACTTTTCCGATTAAAATCCTCAACAATTTTCTTTTTCATCTGATCGTCCCTCTTTTCTTTAAAATAAACGATAAATACCAAGATCATTAGCTTCCCCTAGTTGTTCATCTCCCCCTTTAGCGATTTAAATGGATTTAACACCTGCAGTTTAGTACATTTCCTCAGCTTTTCAAAATATAATGCTGTGAATTTTTATATAAAAATTCATTTGATAACAAACATCCTGGATATGTTAAAAAACTCACTAATTCATTAGTGAGTTTTTATACAATGAGAGGAAAATGAGGAAGTTTATACATTTCTCCTCAATCATTAAAGATAAATAAATTATTTTATTATAACTTATCGTTTGATAAATCGATAATTAAATAACGGAAAATTTTTTTATTTTTTTGAGAAATTCCACTATTATTTTTTCTGCTTCTTTGACTGTTTTTATCAATTTTATGGCTGTAAGTCATAAAAACTTTACATCAAAAAAATGACTCTAATCTATAACAATTTTTTCTGTTTTTAAGATTTTTTTATGAAATTTTTTATATTAAACAAAGTATAAATTTCTAATTATCTTTTTATATTTTCTTAAATGCTCGTAAAGCCTTATTCTATGTGCTTTCGAGTATTTTTACTGTAGGAAGATACTTCACGTTTCTTTGCATATTTCCTCATGTCTTAGCTGTCAGAAGTGGTAAATAAGTAGTAAATTCATTTGTACTACTAAGCAACAAGACGCTCCTGTTGCTTCTCTTTATTCAAGCGTTTCATTTCTGCCATTGCAGAATCGAATGTTGCATGTGCGTAATAGTTCAGCGTCATGGCTATATTAGCATGTCCCATAATGTACTGTAATGCCTTTGGATTCATTCCTGCATTTGCATAGTTGGTACAGAATGTATGTCGCAAACTATGTGGAGTGATGTGTGGCAATTTATCCTCGTTATACTTATTGTATTTCTTAACAAGACCTTTCATCATGCCGTTGTAATCACTTGCCACTTTTGGATAGTTCTTTCTATTAAGAAAGAGGAAATCACTATATCCATCAATCTCAACACGCTTATCATTCTTTCGATTCGCTAACACTCGCTTAAATGCTTGATAGGCTTCTTCAACCATAGGAACTTGACGTTCGCCACTTTTGGTCTTTGGTGTTTCAATGTAGTACCCAATTTCAGTATCTCTCAATAGCTGATGGTCTATATTGACAAGACGATTCTCAAAATCTAAATCTGGAAGTGTCAAACCACCAAACTCTGAAATACGAAGACCTGTTTTTAAGAGTATCAGAATTTCATCATAATTTTTGCTGTAGGTTTTATCAGCTTTTGCAAAGGCTAACAGTTTTTCTTCCTGTTCTTCTGTTAGTACGGTCTTAGGGACAGTATCATCATCAAGAACTGCTTTCAGTTGAAAGTCAAATGGATTCTTCCGAACACAATCATCTTGTATAGCAATATAGAATGAAGCCTTTAAAGAACGTTTGTAGTTATTGATGGTTTGATAAGCATAACCATTTTCACTCATTCTAATAGCCCATTCTTTAGCGTCTGATGGCTTAATACTGTCAATACTTCTTACACCTAACTTGTCTTTCTTCAAAATATCCATAAGATATTTGCGTCCAGTTTCAGTGTTTTTTCTAACCTTTGGTCTTTGAGCGTTCTGTTTTGCGTAAAGCTGGCAGAGTGTCATTTTCTTTCCTACAACATCAATACCATCATGAATGTCTTTCTGTAACTCTGCGATTTTCTCTCTAAGTGAGATACAATCACGCTTTCCTGCTGGTACTCGGTCTGTAGCCACAAGTTTCCACGAGTAAACAAATTGCGGTTCTCCAAATGAATCTATATATTTGTATAAGTATCTTCCGTCTTTTCGTTGGCTCTCTCCAGTCTTTAAGATTCGACCTTTATTGTCACGTCTTTTTTCTGACATGGCATTTGCTCCTTTCCTTTATGGAAAGAGCCTTGATACGACTTAATACTATTTTATCATATACAAGACCCTTTGGCGACGCTAGATTGCGTCCAATGTATCTATAATTTTTTCAAATTGTTTTCGTTTAATCTGAATACGATTGCCATTCATAATCAGCCAATTTGCATTTTTATTTTCCTCTGCCAAGCGTCGTAGCTTGTTTTCGCCAATACGAAAATATTTTGACGCTTCTTCAATGGTTAGGGTATAACGTTCCCAAATAGGAATGTCAGTCTGCTTCATAAAATCCTCCTTTCCAAATCACTTATTTGGATTTCATAAAAGTTGTTTTACCAGCAATCGAACAGCTTTAGCAAAGCTCACGGGAGTTCCACCCCTGCATGGTTCTCATGTAGCCATACTCATTGCCTGCGACGGTTTTATCACGCTCGGACTATTGACTGTATGGGAGTATCATTATCACGATAAGAATGTCGTTGCAGGCAATCCTGCTAAAGATTGCTTCTCGGATCACTAACATGAATCGCTCGCTATCTTTATAAGATAGGTCATGGCGGTTAGTTCCGTTGGCTCTTTTCTTATCGAAACGTATTCGATTACTTTTATTCAGTTTTCAAAGAACAATGGCTCGTTAGCCTATCAAAACACATTGAAAGCTCAATATGCTTTGGTGGAATAACAAACCTCCCTGTTCGGGAAGCGTGGAATGGTTTAGCACGCTTCCACGAAAGGAGAGAGGATATTACTTAATTTCAAATGACAAAATCTTTGTAATCAGTCTGGTTTCCATTCTTCCACGTAAGACTTCATCAACGACCATACTTTGATTGCCATATTCATCTTTCATAAGTCGTAGGGAACGCTTCGTTATGTACCCTCTGTAATGATGTAGAATCTGGTTAATCGCTTCGGTATCGCCATCTGTTGCCTTTACAATGAGAGGAAAGGGAATCATAGGATATTGTGTTTTCATTCTTCAAATTCCTCCATAAACTTTTTAATTAAGGCTAGTCCACTGGTTCTATGCCGATAGACAGTAGAACGGTTCAATTTCAACAGGTCTGCAATTTCTGAATCGCTCATGTCCATAAAGTAAAACAGCAGTAGAATTTCACGTTTCTTGTCTGGCAACTCACGTAATGCTTCACTCAACAAATCATTTTCAACGCCTACTGATAACCCATTGAGTGTAAAAATCTGAAAGTCAGTTGAATAGTTATCTGTTGTCGCAAACTGGCTAACAAGATAATCGCCAACATCCGAAAAGGACACCTCACGCTTTGCAATCCTTGAAAGATAAAGCATATAATTCTTTCGCTCGTCTTCCATAGCACGTTTACAGATATAGTCAAACTGATTTTCTATTGTGGTCTGAAAAGAAGATGGTTTCATGTTTCTCACCCCCTTTCTGTCTAGGAAAGGAAGTGAGCCTTGCTCGTTTATCTCCTTTCACTCTTAGTCCCAATGTGAAAGGGGGATTTGTTGCATTACTGATAAATAAACTTTGTAAAAAAGTTCTGAATAGCCAAAAAAGCATATAAACAGATTTATTTCTCTGTTTACATGCTTCTGTTATTCTATCTATATGATTTATAAAACCACATTGGTGGACGTACTTATCTATTGCAGATAGACGACTTTTTTTGACAAGAACCCAATGTAAGGAAATTTATTGTATATGATGTACTTCATGGCGACGTTGACCTCCAACAAACCGCCATTTGGAAGTAATATACAATATTTTAACAGCGTAAATAGCACTACCATATAACGGTTTTTTTTATTGGCGTTTAGTAGTGCTTTTTATTAAATATAAACCTATAAACCATATAACACGTTTTTCTATACCTGTTTTTAATTCAGTAGGAACAATAAAATGTATAGAGGTGGTCTACTATGCGTAAAAAAGAAGATAAATATGATTTTAGAGCCTTTGGTTTAGCCATTAAAGAAGCTCGATTGAAACGAGGTTTAACTCGTGAACAAGTGGGAGCATTGATTGAAATTGACCCACGGTACTTAACTAATATTGAAAATAAAGGGCAACACCCCAGCATACAAGTTCTTTATGACCTTGTATCGTTACTTCATGTTTCCGTTGATGAATTTTTCTTACCTGCTAATAACTTGGTAAAAAGCACCCGACGATTACAGATAGAGAAATACATGGATAGCTTTACAGACAAAGAACTATCCTTAATGGAATCTTTAGCCAGCGGTATCAACGAAGCAAGAAACATCGAAGACTAATTAAAAGAATCCATACATAACGGAAAGAGCCGATAAAATGAGATTGTATTAATCTCATTTTATCGGCTCTGCGTCTTTGCGTCTGGCTCTGTAATCACAGTTACTTTGAACTGCTTTATTTCAATTAAATTTTCTTGTCTGCATTTCGGACAATAGAGGGGGAATTTTTTTAATTCAGTATCTTCCCTTATCTTTAATCGTGTTTTATTTCCACATACAGGACACAATATCCACTTGTAGTTTATAATAACTATCTCCTCCTTTACACTTTAATTCAAATCTTTATTAAAAAATATTTCATCTTATTTAACAAGAAACCATATTTATATAACAACATAAAATACACTAAGTTATTTTATTGAACATATATCGTACTTTATCTATCCGACTATTTGGACGACGGGGCTGGCAAACAGGTTCACCGGTAGTAACATGGTACCCTTTTAACTCTGTTAAACAAACACTACGTCCATTTGTAAAGAAAGTTAAATCACTACGATATTCTTGAATACACCGAGCAGGGATTTCTCCACTAAGAATGACCTCATTATTTTTCAATTGAGTGTCTACGATGTTCGCACAATATTTAGGAGCATCGTTGTATGCTCGTGAAAGATATTCCTGTGGCGCATAAATTTTAAAACTAAGATATGGCTCTAACAATTCTGTTCCAGCTTTTTTTAAGACTTGTTCCAATACAATAGGAGCAAGCATCCGAAAATCTGCTGGGGTACTAACAGGGCTATAGTATAAGCCATACTTAAAACAGATTTTACAATCCGTCACATTCCAACCATATAATCCTTGTTCGCAACCATAGCGTATCCCTTCCATAACTGCATTTTGAAATGATTGATTTAAGTATCCAAGAGAAACCGAGCTCTCATACTGCATTCCACTTCCCAACGGAAGCGGTGATACAGATAAACCAATGGAAGCCCAGAAAGGATTTGGCGGCACTTCGATGTGAATGGTATATTCTGCATTTTTTAACGGTCTCTCCATATAAATGACTGTAGGCTCTTTTAGTTCTATCTCCACATGATACTTTTCTTGCAACAGTGCACTAATCACTTCCATTTGTACTTTCCCTAAGAAAGAAAGTATAATTTCATGTGTCGTAGAATCCACGTAATATCGTAGAAGCGGATCACTATCTGAGATTTCCAAAAGGGCATCAAGCAACATTTCTCTCTGTTCAGGTTTACTCGGTTCAACAGTTGTTTGTAGTAGAGGGTGCGGATTTTCAATCTTTTTTCTCTGTGGCAATAGTTTTGTATCTCCAAGAACACTATTTAACTTCAAAAACTCATTTTGCAAAATAACAATTTCTCCAGAATAAGCTCTATCAATCTTACATAATTCACCATTTATTGAAGTATACATTTCTGTAACTTTTATTTTTTCTTTTTCTGATACTCTAACCGAATCTCGTAAATGTAGTACTCCACTATAAAGGCGTATATATGCAAGACGTTGTCTTTTTTTTGTATATTCAATTTTGAAAACATTTCCGCAAAGTTCAGACGGACCTCGATGTGTTGATGAATAAAATTTATTCGTAATCACTTCTATAAGGTTATCAATCCCTATATTGTTTTTTGCACTTCCGTGATAAACAGGGAACAGGGAACAATTATGAAATCTTATGCTTTCCTCTTGTTCGAGTTCCAATGCTTCTAATGATTTACCGGACATATATTTCTCTAAAAGGTCATCGTTTCCCTCTATTACCGTATCCCATTGTTCAGATTCGGTAAAGTTCGTCACACACATATTAGGATACAGTTCTACCTTCTGTTTGATTACAATTTCGGCAGAAAGTTTCTCTTTAATATCCTGATAAACCGTTGATAAATCAATTCCATTTTGGTCAATCTTATTGATAAAAAAGATTGTGGGAATCCCCATTTTCCTAAGTGCATGAAATAATATACGAGTTTGTGCTTGTACGCCATCTTTTGCAGAAATCAGTAGAATTGCCCCATCTAAAACTGATAATGAACGATATACTTCTGCTAAGAAATCCATATGTCCTGGCGTGTCTATGATGTTCACCTTCGTATTTTCCCACTGAAAAGAGGTTATTCCTGTCTGAATTGTAATTCCTCTCTGACGTTCTAAAAGCGTATTATCCGTCCTCGTTGTACCTTTGTCCACGCTTCCTAATTCTGTAATCGCTCCACTGTTATATAATAAGCTTTCTGTTAAGGTAGTTTTTCCTGCATCAACATGAGCTAAAACTCCAATATTAATAATTTTCATGTGATTTTCCTCCATTCAAAAACCCAAAAGGGCATAAAAATCCCAGTGATAAATACTTTTATCACTGGGATTTTTATGCATAACCATAGGTATACAAAGCATACAGATATTCTCTGGATACTTTAGAATCACATGATAAAGGTATTCTTAAACTGGGTACAAAAAACTAAGCCCTCCTAAAAAAGGACATCTAATTATTTGTTCCCGCTATCAAATTGACAGTTTATTTAAGAATACCTTGCCGCATATTTATTAACTCCTTTTAAATAGTCACTTAAATAATAGCACGTAAGAGCATATTTGTAAAGGAATCTCCAATTTTTTATCAAAAAGAGTACATGATTACAAAGTATCTGTAATCATGTACCAATATTTGTTATTTTACAATCTTCCAATTACTCCCGTTCTTTTCAAGTACCAAATCAAATTGAGATACCTGCGTTGCTTTGGTCTGCTGGTCGATATACTCCACTGTCAGCGATACCGTGACTTGATTATCCTTACGATTGTGAATAGGATTTACCAGTTCTTGAAAGATGTACTCTTTTCCGATTGGTTTTAATATCCCGTCATTCACATAGTAGGAAAGTTCACTGGCTGTCGCTGTAGGATAGAGCTTGAAGAACGTCGTTAAAAACTCATTGATTTCATTGGTTGTAATGGAATCAACCGTCCCCTCACTTTCAATGGCTTTTGGTTTATAACTTGATTTCTTAGGTATGTTGGTAATGGTCGGATTCTTAACCAGTACCATATTTCCAGAACCATCTACATAGACACTCACTATATAAGCAGAGTGGACGGTCTTTGTATTTTCTCCCTCTGTAATGAGCTGGTCTACACTGTAGGTTACATTAAACTCATTGTCGCCAGTTGGCTCTACCGTCCATATCTGAAATCCTCTTACAGAAGACGATACAGGAATATCTTTGCGTACTGTATCAACATTGAGAGCTTGAAGTTCATCTGTCAGATAGCCTTTTAGACTTTCCATTCGATTATCAATGGACTTATCGGATTGCTCCCATGAATAGTAGACTTTCGCAAAGTTCTCTACAAAATTTTCTACATGATGAGTATCAACGTATTCCTTTTCTATGATAGTTGTTTCGTGAATAGTATGAGTATCTATAGCTGTAAAGTGCTTGAATATCGCAAAGCTGAAACTAAGCCCTAAAAGTACCCACAAGGCAATCACAACCTTTTTATGAGGATTGACCTTATAGACACGAGGTTTCTTTTCCTTTGGTATCTGTTTTTCTTTATTCTGATTTTTTCTAAATTTCATCATTAAATCTTCCTTTCTCATTGTTTGATTCGTCCTGCTCCCACTAAATGCTGTTGCCAGTAGGGGCTTGTTAAGTCGGCATAACCGATTGGGTCGCCTGCATGAAACATACGGTTATTGCCAAGGTATATCCCAACATGAGTAATATAAGAGCCAGCGTTATAGGTAGAATGAAAGAAAACCAAATCGCCAGCTTGTGCTTCCGATAGTGGGATATGCTGGGTCACATCATATTGCTGTTGTGCGGTTCGTGGTAAGTTAATTCCAGCTTTTCCATACGTCCATTGTGTCAGTCCGCTACAATCAAAAGAAGTAGTCGGGGAAGCTCCACCGTAAACGTATCGCCAGCCCTCATATTTCAGTGCTTCGTCCATGATGGCTTGTACCGTATCATCATCAAACTCTGTTGTGACAAGATACTGCGTTACCAGTTGCACATAAAACATATTGCCATAGTTGTATCGCCAGCCCCCATTGATAGGTATGGCTATGGGATTGGGGTAAGACACTTTTTCGCCACCTGAATACTCTTTTGAGAAACTTTGAGCCAGTTCAAAGGTATATTTATTTCCACGATTAGCCACATACCCTAAGAAACCACCACCATAATTGTAGGACTGGATAACCGATTCTAAATCTACACTGAGCCTTTCGCTACTGGCTAATAATTCACTGAAATACTTCACACCTTGCTTAATGGATTCTTCTGTACTCAATGAATTAGGTGGAAGACCGAGGGATTCCGAGGACTGCATAACATCTTCCGCAGTACCGCCCGATTCCACCTGTATAATCGCAAGAAGTATGTTGACATATTCTTCAACGCCATATTCTTTGGCATATTTTTCTACCATAGGCTTATGAGCCAGCACTTCTGCGGAAACATTCACACCTCCATAATGAATATTGGAAATTCCGCTGTCCTGTTCATCTGAAAATAAAATGGCAACAAACAGAAGCAGTGAGAAGACCATCAAGAATAATCCAGAACCACCAATCACTAAAGTTTTCAACTTCATGGTTTCTTACCGACTTTCTTAATGGTGGCGGTTTTGATTGGTGGTCTACTTCTTGTATTTTGTAGTGGTACTCTTTGAACAGTAGACGGACGTTCTTTTGTGATTGGACGTTGTGAAGTTCTATCTGCTGTAGTGGTTGAAGTTGCTGGCTTTTGAACGGTTTTTTCTTGAACGGTATTGCCTTGGCGTTCCACTTTTGGACTTGAAAAATCGGACTTAACTGCTGGACGCTCTTGTTTGGCTTGTTGAGATTCCTTATATGAAGTCTGAATATTAGACTGTTTTGAGGTCTGTTCATCATGATATTGTTCTTGTCTTGTAGTCGGTCTTTCATGAACAGAAGAAGCAGGCTGTTTTTTCTGTTTGACCTGTTCCATTTCAGAGCGACGCTTCGCAATGGTTTTTCGCCTTTGTTCCTGCTGTTCCTTGCGTCCACTGGCTCTGTCCGCTTTGGTTTGAGAAATACTACTGGTTAAATCACGGACATTCTCTTTTACTTTGGATTTTCCTTGATATACTGCATATCTTGCATTGGTCGGCAAATCTTTAACCTGTTCTTTCAAACCACTAGCAGTGTCTACCATTCTGTCTTTGGTATCAGCTACTGTACCGATGGTTTGACCGATACGTTTTCCAAGTGTTGATTTTTCCTTTCCGTCTGGTCGGGAGTGATCTGCTTGTGTCCTTGCAGAACTCCCCGAACCCGACTGTCCTTTTTTACCTGTAACAATGGCAGACCCAGCCCCTAGAGTAGTCATGGAACGTCCAAGTTTCCGCTGTAGACGGTGCATGTGAGCGTGCATAAGCATACGAGGTTTTCTCATCACACGACTTCCCACACTTTGAGAATCGTTACTCTGTAGAGAAAACATACTCATTAAATCGCCCAGCTTGAAGTAGATTCCTGCAAAGGTCACAATCTGTAGAAAAGCAATCAAAAAGAACGGATAACCAGCCGATAAGGTATAGAGCATGGTTGAAATACTAAATGCTGTCGTAATAATCAATGTGATTCCAGCTCGTGTCAAAATGGTATTAAAGAGCTTTGTTATGGCTCGTTTTGACATACCATCAAATGATGGAATCATGCTTAAAATAAAGCTCACAGGCAGAAACATAGCATAGATGATAAAAAGTACCTGCGAGAAAATCATGATTCCTGTTAATAGGAATACAAATATGGAAATCCCAATATTGAAGACAAATAGGAAGAAGACTGTACCTAAACGGTTAATGGTCTTTGTAATGGTTAGATTGGTATTGCTTCTGTCTTCAATTTCTTCCGCAACAATTTTTTCTCTGTCTTCGCCATTGTTGGAATCTGGGCTGGTGGAGAGCAGGCTTTCCACACGGTCAATACCGATACTTTCAATGTCTGAACTGTTGTATTGAAGCAGTAGCCACGGTTGCTGAACCTGTATGGAAAACAGGCTATCTCTGATTAAGTCCACGCTGTCCTTGCCTTGACTATCGGAATGGGGCATGACAATCTTCGTGCCAAGTGATAAACTGGCATTACTGATGTCTGATGAAAAGTCATTGATTTTTTTAATGTAGTCGGGAGCGTAGGCAATAAAGGAAGCCGATAGGATAAACACCAGCACAAAATTCATAATGGCATGAATTGCCTTTGTGGTTTCTCTCTTTATCAGTCCCGTATAGGCAACATAAACCCCAAGAACCAAAATCAAGAGTAAGAGGAATCCAACATAGAAACCCTCTGTTGAAAATCCGTTTGCACTCACACCAGCTAAGGTCTGC
The DNA here is from genome assembly GCF_050536915.1 of Enterococcus sp. DIV1316a. Classification (NCBI taxonomy): domain Bacteria; kingdom Bacillati; phylum Bacillota; class Bacilli; order Lactobacillales; family Enterococcaceae; genus Enterococcus; species Enterococcus sp. DIV1316a. The sequence goes on from NZ_CP172913.1 coordinate 2,722,674, forward strand.
ATATTCTTACCAATGGAATCTGCTGTAGCGGAAATGAAGTCTAAGGAATAGGCTTCCTGTACTAAGTAACCTGTCGCATTGGAAACATACAAACTGATTGTCCAAATAAAATTGGTAATGGCATATAGTCCATACATGACCTGTTTTCCAATCCCGTCCGACCAGTTCCACGGAAGCCAGCCCCAGCTATTATCCACATAAAAATCCAGTTGATAGTTTTCAAGTGGGTATCGGCTGTATTCATTTGCCACATTGACCGTATCATCTACCAAGCCCGCAGCTTGAACCACCGTTCCCAGCATGGCTAAAAGAAAAATGGCAATCACAAGTGTGAAAGCCACTGTCATTGCCACTTTACCTAGACGTTTCAGCGTCCAGTTTGATTTTATTCTGTTTACTATTGATGGTTTCACATTTACACCTCTTTTCGCACAGGTGGTCTGGTATCAAAGGCATGGAGCAGTTCTTCAAATACAGGGTGGAACTGTATCACACCGACACGACCATATAAATCACTGATAAGGCATTGCCCGTTTTCCAAATCACGCAATCGCTTCTGATTGTTTTCGTCCTCTGGGTCTACACCAAAAAAGGCTAAGGTCTTTTTAATCTCGTTAAGGTCAGTGGAACGAAATGCAAATTTTAAGCCGAGGTTATTTTTCAGTTTTTCATCTAAGAGGTCGTCTGTATTTTGGGTCACGAAATATACCCCAGCGTTCATAGCACGACCAGCCCGAACCAGCTTCATAGATAGTGTTTTTCCTTGTGCTACCTGTAAAAAGCTCCATGCTTCGTCTAAATCTACAATCTTGAAAATGCTTCGGTCTGTATGGATAAAGTCTAAAGCAAAGGTACTAATGACAATCAGCATAGCAACGGATAAAAGCTCCATAGTGGTATATTCCTCAAAGGAAGTTTCCTTGTCGGGAAGTACCAAGTCCGCAACCTGTATAATGTTCAGTTGTTTTTCTAAGCTGATAGACTGCTCCACATAACCATTACTGAATAATAAATGTGCAAAGTCATAGTCTGTAAAACTTTCGATATGGTCGGCTATACTGGTACTTAGTGGCGTATTCTCAACCCGTAATTCCTCAATCACTTTCATCAACCCTCGTACTTCACTATTGGTTACTGCACGAATGGCTTTTCTAAGGATTGGGAAGCGTTCCCCATCACGAGAGGAAATCCCCGTAAGGAATGTCAGAATATCAATAGCCAGTGATTCAGAATCTTTGGGATTTTTCATAATCACATAAGGGTCAAGTAAGCCTTTGTTTTTCTCATCAGAAGTCAGAGTGACGATATTGATTTCATGGGAAATCTCTGGCAAGGTTTCTTTCCATCTGCCACGTTCTGCTTTTGGGTCTACAATCACTGCTTGTGCCCCATAAAGCACCGCATAATAGACGATAAGGTTATTCGCAAAGGATTTACCACCACCCAGCGAACCAACAAAAGCCGACGCTAACGCATTGGTTACTGAACCCTTAACCCCTTGACTGGCAAGAGCAGGTTTCAGATAGACATTGCGTCCAGTATCTAAGCTGTAGCCAACATAAATCCCCTCATTTTCCCCCAGCATTTGAGTAGCACCAAAACCTAAACCAGCGAGGAAATCAGAGGTCACGTATTGAATATAATCATTCATATAACGCTTGCTGGCAGGTAAAAATTCTTCATGTAAGCCGAGCATATCCCCAAATGGTCGTACCAGTTTTACGCTTAAATCGTCATAAAAATCTTTCACTTCATTACAACGACGTTTGAGTTCGTCAAGATCATTTGCTGATACCCTTACCACATAAGACAGCTTGTACATAGATTCCTTGCTTTGGTCTAAATTGGTTTCCAGCTCATTCACACTTTCCAGAGCTTCCGCCACATTGGAGCTGGTTTCATTATCACTTTGCCAAGCGTGGTTATCCAAGTCTTTCAGTTCTTTCTTTTTATTGCGGACAGTAGATAGGGCTTTACGATTCGCTACAATTTCCACATTCATTGACGTATCAATCGGGAATGTAAATTGCTGTTGCTGGTAGTAGAAGATTTCAGAGGACGGGAAGTCCAGTTCTCCGACAATGCTGTTAATGGTAAAGTAAGCTACATAGACGGTTTCATCTTCCTGCTGGATTTTCAAATATCGCTGTTTTTCTTCCACCAAACAGCGAGTAGGCTTAATCAAGTCATAGTATTTAATCAGCGTTTCATTATCCAGCTTTTTCTTTGATAGATGGTACTCATACTCTTCATAGGCAGTGCCTGTCTGTCCGTAAAGGTGTTCAATCAGATAGCCGAAGTCGTCCTTATCTAACCTGCGGATTTTGAAACGACGAGAGATTTTATTTTCTAAGAGCTTTTCCATCTTCTGAAAACGCAGGATTTCATCATTACTCATACTAACAAAATCGCCCATCAGCTTATGGTTCACATCATAGACAAAATCAGACAAAGCATTTTTTGCTTCAACGGTAAGACTTTTCATAGAAAACTCCTGATCGTTGAGAAGCAACTTAAAGCCGATAAAGAAACGGTAGTTCACTTGATTTTCGCCAATCATGGATATTAAAGCGTCTGTCTGTTGGTCGATTTTGTCATAGGCAACCGCTTTGAGCTTGCCAGTGACTTCATTTTTGGAACGCTCTTGTGCAGAACGTATGCTGGATTCTGTACTGATTTGTAAAGCATGAATTTTGCCATCACGATTTTGTGCGATAAGCTGTCTGAAAGAATCATGCACTTGTATTTTCTGTTCTGGACTTAGAAATGAGTAATTGTAAGGAACAAGCTCATAGTAAGCATAACATTCCCCGTCTTTATTCCAGACGAGATTGTTTTCAATGTATTTAATTGGATATGCCATAAAATTCACTCCTAACTGCTGTAATGGCTTCTTGTGGCTGGTTTCTGCCAAGCGTTACTTTTTTTCCTGCATAGGTCAGCTTTGGTCGCAGTGCATAAGCAATGACAGACTTCAAAAATCCATAAGGCTTTTTACCATCAAAAGTTTTTGTAGACATAAACCATGTGAAAGCCACAGGAATCCCAAAGTATTTGAGAAATGCTCCCTCTATCATGGAAAGAGGGGGCAAGTTGCCAAGTATCATCACTGCAAAGAGTGACACGACAAACCATGTCATTTGCGTAAAGGTTATGGGAAACGGAAGTCTAAAATCATTGATAGAATACAGTACCTTTTCCACAGACCAGATACTGGTATAGCTTCGTATTTTCTTCATGTAATCAATCCTTTCATAAAAAATAGGGGTAGCTGATTGAGCCACCCCGTAAAATAGAAAATCTGCCAGTAGTAATGTACCGACAGATTTAATAGACGATTTCAAAAATCCCATGATTGGTTGAGATAAACGTTCCTGAAAGGTCTAAATCCCGACCATAGGCTTGATAATCAATATAGTTTTGAAGACTAGCTGGTACTTCGCCTAAAGCACCCGTTTCTTCAATGTAGTAGCGTGCCACGTCATACATATCATCACAATCGGAATGAATGATAATATCCTCTTGATGTTCGCTTAGTTCTTCAATGCTTGAAAAATGAGTGAGCAGAGCAGATAGCTCCGATTGTAATTCTTCGGGTAATTCCGATACCATTTCCCATAGTCGATTGAGTTCGCCAATGGAAGTGTATTCGTCAACCGTAAAGGGTAACTCGTAGTCATGAATGGCGTATTCCTCATATTCATCATTCAAGCCGATTTTCTCTTTGACTTCCTCAAAGTCAATGGGAAAGGTAAACCACGCACCGACCAATTCGCCCTCATTGTATTTGCCTAAATTCGCAATATAGACTTGCATATCGTCCATATATTCACGTCCTTTCTTTGTAGAGATTCAAAAATCCCTACCGCACTTCGTTTGGTGTACCATTCCTTTGCGGAACATAAGAAAACCACTTATATTCCACAAAAGAACGGTTTTATTTAAGCACCAATAATGCGATTGAATAGCTCTAGTAAAATGTCTTTTACTCCAGCAGCGTTGAAGACTAAGCCAACCGCAATAATCGCAATAATTAAAAAGCCAATCAGTTTGCTAAACTCACGCTTGAAGCCAAGATACAAGCCAATCACAACGATTGCTAAAAGCACCAGTGATTGAGCGTTTGATAGAAACCAGTTATAAAGGTTTTGTCCAAAATTCATAAAAATGTTCTCCTCTCTATATTCAATGAATTTGTATTTGAGTTATTTTTTTGTTGTTATCACGTCCTGTTCTTTTACTGACTGTTGCTTCAAAATCTGCTTGTGTCGGTCTGTCAGTTTCGCATGGTCGAGAATGTCTTTTACAACCTGCGTCTGGTTGATTTCATCAAGTTTAATCGCAACCTTTAAGGTCGGGGCAACTTGATGAGATAGCCAGTTCAGCGTCCTTTGGAAGGAGTAAGGCTCTGGTTTTGTGGTTAGTTTTAATCGTTCACGATTGTTCCCAATAAACCAAGCCCATTCTTCATTCAGTTTCCAATCAGAACGAGGTTTGGAATCGTCTTTATCTACAAAACGGATATACCGATTGATAATTTTAAAGGCGGTATGCTCTGGATTGTCATAGACGAGTAAATCACGGACTGCATAATAGGCACGCTCATTTTTCAATCGAATCTCAAAACGGTTTTTTACTTCTGCGTCTTCAATGGGAATATCATTTTTCTTGTACTGCTCGTAGTCCTTTTCATAGATACAGAAATAAACTTCACTTTGTAATGAACCGATATAGAGGGTGTTTCCCATACATTCCTTTTCCTCTTTGCGTACCAGTTCGCCACTGCGATAGCTTTTAAAACTGCGGAAGACGGAGATACATTCTTCCTGTTGGCACTTTTCAGTGAGTACAGGGATATTTAAAATCCCTGTCTTATCGTTAATGGCAAGGTCAAGGCGTTTCATCACACCGCCAGCCACCAAAACGTCCATAAAGAACTCATACCAGCTTCTTTGTTGTGCCAGAAGATAGCTTTCAAATTGTCTGCACCCACGACCTTTCAATTCCACCAGAACTCCTTTGTCCAGTTCATGGGAGCAAAGGACGAATATGTCGCCTAAAGCATAATGCTCTGAATAAGAATAGAAACCATAGTCCTCATGAAGAAAATAGGACAGTTTCAGTTGTAAGATGTTTTCGACCACCTGCTGTACGTCTGTTGTCGGAAAGCGAATTCTTACATAATCAAACAGCATTTCAAGGGGAGCGTCGGGATTGAAGCGTTCCAGAGCTTCCCAAAGGGACTGCTGTAAATCCTCTGATGGCTTGACTTTTCCTGTTTCAATATCGCTTAGATACTGCCTTGTAATACCAGTCGCAACAGCTAAACGGTTTTGAGATAGTCCATAAGCCAAGCGTTTTTCTTTTAAATGCTGTAACCAAGTTTGTTCATTCAGTAAAAATCCCTCCAATCAAAAAGGCGTATGTCAACTTTTAAAGCCCATTTGACATACGCTGAAATTTTGTAAATCCCTTGTAACCAAAGGATTTTCTAATGTTTTTTTGACTGTTTCCTGTCGATTTGTACCCCCCTGTTAGATACGGGGGGTTAAGTGCTGGCGTGGCTATTGCCACACCAGCCAGCAAGATCAGTCCACACCTGCGACTTCCGCTTCGCACGTCGCCTGCGTGGACTGTCTGCTGTTGGATAACTTTTTAATTTCCTCCAAGAAATCATATCCTTTTGGTACAAGGGGAGTATAAAACTCTGATATGACACTTGTTCCTACATCAACATAGCCACGACCTTTGATTCGCTTTAAGAAGAAATCCTTTTGTACGTCACTGCCAAACATCATGCCATAGCCCATTTCAGACATACGACCTAAAGCCACTCTGAAATTAAACTGATCACGGATTCCGTCGCCTAAATATTTTGCGTCTGGACGTTGACAAGCCAGTATTAGAAAGAAGCCAGCTTGACGACCTAACATGACAATCTGTTTCAGCTTATTCATAACTGCGGTGTTTTCTTTTGTTCCCAGCATTTCCATGAAAGCGACGTATTCATCAAAGATTAAGAAGTGTGCCGGGAGACCTAAGTAAGCATAATTTTTGCCAGTCTTATAGTTCTTCATCTGCTTCATTTCCTCACTACGTTTCATCATTTCTTCATAGAATGTTTCAATGCAAGAAAGCAAGTCTTCTTTTCTATAGTAGACATTTGCCATCACAGAACCTAAGTCCGCAAGATCAGCATTTTTCGGGTCAAGAATATACAGTTTTGAATCTGTATGAAGCAAGGCTTCAATCAGTGTCAGTATAAAGTAAGTTTTACCGCCACCTGTACCACCAGCAATCAACATATGAGGGAGCTTATCATATTCCCACCATACGTTTTTCATTAAGCGAAGTTTACCATCTTTAGCTTCTACTTCATCAATAGAAATACGACTGGCTATGGTGTCATAGAGCAAAGTATATTCCACATAGGAATCCTTTAACTCTTTATCCGTCAGCTCACAGTACAAGCCACTCTCTAATTTCTTTTCCAAGTGTAAGAGTTGGTCTTGATATTTTCCCAGCGTGATTTCCACCCGTATCTGTATCAAGCCATTTTTAAGTCGATAATACATTTTAGGGAAGTAGGTTATCTTTTCCTTTGTACGACCAGCACTATCTTTAAAGAAACCCTCTGTTTTGACCTGTTCAGATTCATACCACTTGTTTTCAAGTATCATCTTTGCCAGTTTTTGACGGTGGTAAAGTTGTTTAACCGTATCATAGCGAACCCGTTTGAATACAAACGCTACCAGCAAGCAGATAAGAATTGCGACACTGAAACTGATAATTAAATAGGGAATGTCAATCTTATCTGCTTGTGATAGGTTAAAATCCTGCCAGTTGATCTGCTGGATTGTCTTCACATGAAACAGTCCGACAACCAGCAGGAAAACAGGCAGGAGTGACGCTATCGTAAAATGAAAGACTAAATCTTTACCAGATGGGCGAATCCTTTTACCACGCTGTTTCATGCGAAAAAGTCTCCTTTCTACCTAGCGACTATTTGTCTTGTGTCGGTTCTTTCTTTGCTTGTGGTTGAGCTTTGAATGAACTAGAATCCTTTGTCAGCACAATATCGTCTGCCTTGATATACCAGTCAACATCTGCTCCTTGATAGGTGGCAGTAGCAACGGTGTCCGCAATGGGATTGATAAGTTCCACCCGTGCGTTATAATCAAACTCTTTCAAAGGCACGCTGGCAGGAATACTTACTTGAATCATGCGTCCTTGTCCTTTGGATTTTAAGTCATAGGTACGTTCCTTGATTTCATCTGAAACCGACCCGTCTTCATTTTGGATTCTCACTTCACGACGTAGAGCAGAGAATTTCAATTCTCCAAAAGTCGTGTCTTTATCTAATACAATGCCATTTGCTAATCTCATCATTTTTCCTCTCTTTCTTTATTCTTTTATCATGTCGTCAGCATGTAAAAGGTAATTTGTAAAACCACGAGTGCCGATTTTGTAGCCCTCTGCGGTAATACGTGGATTGACTAACTTCACACGTTCCTCAAAGCCGAAATGTTTTTCGCCAGCTTCAGCAGGAAGCACCACCACAATATCATCTGCTCTTTGAACATCAGAATAGAGATTATAGCTTCTTGATAAGACAGTTAGCCGTCCGTTGATTCTTCGCTGAACGACTTTATCCTCGCCAGCAAATTCTAAATTGCCGAATGTTTTTTCCATGTTGGGAATCACAAATTTAAGTTCCATATTTTTACCTATCCTTTCTTTTTTATTGGCTGAATGAATGTTTGATGGTCTTAAAGAGTGGGGAACGACCTTTTGATTCTTGATTTTTTGTTTTCATAAGTTCACTTCCTTTCAAAATCGGGTAAAAAAATAGACACCTCATTTTTTGAAGTGTCTACCTATTAAATATTCAAATTTTATTGGAAGTATCTTTATATCTTCACTTTTCAAGGATAAATCGTCGTATCAAAGCTCATTCATAAGTAGTAAATTAGTAGTAAATTGAGTGGTTTTGACCTTGATAAAGTGTGATAAGTCCAGTTTTTATGCGGATAACTAGATTTTTATGCTATTTTTGGTAGAAAAAAATTTCATAAAAAAAGGCGACAGCCGTTTTTGAACGAATGCCGCCTTTTAGATAAACAAAAACCTGATTCTAAAAGAATCAGGTTTAGGAAAAGCAAATCAAGATTCGCTTCAACTGTTTATCATCGTATTTGTATACTCTGATAAGAATGATTTCGTAATAAAATATACTGTGTTTCGTGGTATTTGTCAATCGCTTTCTTGAATTCTCTTGAGACCTTTCCATAAGCATATAAGGTCAAAATAACTGACCAAATCAGCGTTGTAACTATCTTTTTAATTAAGGGGTCAGCCAATTTAATTTCATTAGTTTATCTAAAAACACCACCAAAATTAAAGCATCTGCACTGCCACCAATACTCCAATTTTTTTCTTTGAATAAGTGATTCAATCTTTCTAAACAAAGGGTTCCCCGTAACGTTTGTGTCCCCCCTAAAGCAAAATATTCCTGGATTAACGGTTGATATATTTCAAAAATTTGGACATTTTGACTTCGTTTAATCAAATTCGTATCCTCAACATAGAGCGATAAATAAAGGAGCGTATCAATGAGTTTTTGTTGTTGTATGCCTTGATGTTTTTGATAATAAGGCACTCCCTGTTCAAAGACAGCGGGATAACCTTGTTGCGCCTCACCACGGATTCCAGTCAAGCCATGCTGAACAAATAGTCGTTCACCCCAAGTTAGTTTTTCTAGCTCATTCGTAGCGAGGTTTTCAAAGTCAGCCAATAAGTCTTGCGTCATTGTTTGAAGCGTTTGTTGAAACAATTGTAAGGTGCAAGGGGTCTCCCAAATCATTAAACGACCACAGATAGCTAAAAAAATACCTAGAGAAAAAATCGCTCCTTTATGTGTATTGATACCTTCTGTTGCCTCAAACATCGCTCGTTCTGCTTCTAAACCAACTTGTCGAATTGCGCGAAATGTTGCCTCAATCGGCAAATGACGTAGCTCTGTCCCAGCTTGAACGAAGGTTTCAAAATAAGGAGTCAAAACCACACTACTTTCTAAAAAAGTGAAAACATCCATATCTTGATGGGCGCCTGCATCGACTGGATCCACCAAGCCTGGTTTATTTAAACAGGTCACTTCATAGAGTAGTGCCAATTGTGCTTGCTGCGCTAATTTACTCCTTGCTTGCTTTGTCATTGCCTTTTACGTCCCTTCTTCTGCCGTGGTCTTTTCTTGTTTTATATAGTCTAGTACAGCATTAAAAACCGTGTCAACTACGCCGCCATCAAATACATTAGGTATAAATTTTTCTGCTGTGGGTTCTGAAATCATAGCGGCCAAGCTTCGTGCTACTGTCATTTGCAAACCGACATCGACTTTTCTGCCTTTCGCTGCCAATAACCCTTTAAAAAGACCTGGAAAAGCTAAAATGTTGTTCACTTGATTCGGATATTTGGAAGAACCAGTTGCTAATAAACGGACGCCATTGGCTTGGGCGAGGTCTGGTTCAATTTCTGGTTTAGGATTTGCTAAAGCAAAGATAATTGGGTCTTGGTTCATTGATTTAATCAGGGCTGGCGTTAGCACATCCGCTTCTGATAAGCCTAAAAAAACATCCTGATTGACGACAGCGGTGGCTAAATCTTTGTTTTCTACTGATGGTTTTATTACCTGTCGAAGCAAAGCACGTTGGTAAGGATTCAATGTCGGGTCTTCTTCTCTTAAAACACCTTGGCGATCTACTAAGGTGAGATGCGTAATCCCCGCTTGAATACATAACTTAGCGGTCGCTACACCAGAAGCTCCAACTCCGTTAATCACCACACGTAATTCATTTAAAGGTTTTCCTTTAATTTTAGCTGCGTTAATTAGCCCAGCTAAAACGACAATGGCAGTGCCTTCTTGGTCATCATGATACACAGGAATGTTCAAACGTTGTTGAAGTTTTTCTTCAATTTCAAAACATTTTGGTGCAGAAATATCTTCTAAGTGGATTCCTGCAAAACTATTTTGTAAATTTTCAATTGTTTGAACCATCTCGTCAACTGATTTTTGTTCCAGTGCTAAAGGAATAGCATCGACCCCCGCCAAATTTTTATAAAGTAAAGCTTTGCCTTCAACAATTGGCAAGCCCGCTTGCGTGCCCATATTGCCGAGACCCAGAACAGCTGACCCATCTGTAATAACCGCAATTAACTTACCACTAATGGTCCACTCGCGCGCTAATTCATGATTTTGAGCAATCATTAAACTCAATTCTGCGACACCAGGTGTATACATTTTGGCTAAATCATGATGGTTTAACACCGCTTCTGTTGCTTCAAGACTTAGCACACCAATATTTTTTTGATGAATTGCTAGAATTTCTTCTAACACATTGTCACTTCCTTTCACGGGCTGCCTTTTTTCTATTTGATGAAGCAAGGGTTTGAACAACCGTTATCGTCGCTCAAACCCTTGCTTCTTTATACATTTGCGGAGCACTTGCCCGTTCTATTCTGGCAAGTCAAGTTTGACTGTCACTTTCTGTAACGGTACATCGTAAAAAGGATCTTCACGACGTCCTAAAAAGTCTTTTCCTTGTTGCGGGAACATCGCATATAATAGGACATCCTCTTCAGATTTTGCGTATTGTTGGATTTCCTTTTCTAAACTATGCAACTCTGGTTTCAATAAATCCGCTGGTCGACAAGTAATTACTTCTTCATCCCCAATGATTTTTTGCTTAATCTCTTCTGCGATAGGTGCTGGTGATTTGCCATATTCTCCGCGCACATAATCTTTGATTTCATTCGGTATTAAGGAATATCTTTCCCCAGAAATCACATTCATTAAGGCTTGTGTTCCAACCATTTGTGAAAGCGGCGTAACTAGTGGTGGATACCCTAAATCTGCTCTTACTTTAGGTACTTCAGCTAAAACTTCTTCATATTTGTCTTGTAAACCTTGCTCCGTTAATTGACTTAATAAGTTTGATAACATACCACCAGGCACTTGATAAATCAAGGTTTTCGGTTCCGTATCTTTAACTTTAGGGTTTAAAATGCCTTCACTTCTAAAGCGATCACGAATCGGATTGAAATAGTCAGCAATCTCTGTTACTTTTTCCATATTTAAACCTGTTTCAAAGCCTAAATCTTCTAACGCAATGGCTACAGATTCTGTGGCTGGTTGACTCGTACCGCCAGCGAAAGAAGAGATAGCTGTATCGATGATATCCGCACCTGCTTCAGCAACTTTTAAATAGGTCATCTCAGAAATACCACTAGTCGCATGCGTATGCACCTCTAAAGGTAAATCAATGGCATCTTTCATTTTGCTCACTAATTCAAAACCAGTTTGTGGCGTCAAAACGCCTGCCATGTCCTTAATACAAATGGAATCCGCTCCTGTTTGACTTAATTCTTTGGCTAATTTTACAAAGTAATCGATGGTATGAATTTCACTCGTAGTATAAGAAATCGCTGCTTGACAGTGTCCGCCAGCTTCTTTTGTTGTTTGAATTGCTGTTTGTAAATTACGGACATCATTCAAGGCATCGAAAATACGAATAATATCAATCCCATTTTCAACTGATTTTTCGACAAAGGCCCGCACTACATCATCAGCGTAATGACGATATCCTAGTAAATTTTGTCCTCGTAATAACATTTGAAGTTTGGTATTTTTAACTTCTTTGCGAATTTGGCGAAGACGTTCCCAAGGATCCTCGTTTAAATAGCGGACACAGGAATCAAACGTTGCCCCGCCCCACATTTCTAATGCATGAAATCCTGCCTCGTCCATTGTTTTAATAATCGGCAGCATATCTGAGGTTGGCATCCGTGTTGCAATTAAACTTTGTTGTCCATCCCGTAGCACCGTTTCTGTAAAACGAATTTTTTTACTCACTTGGCTGCTCCTTTCGTGTCAAAATTATTTCTGTTATTTTTTCTTGCATTGCTTCAAGACTGTGACGTCGATTTCGTCCACAGACTTTCGCCACTTCTTGGCAAATAAAACAGCGCCGTGGTGGCAAGCCTAAATCTCCTCGATGAAGGCTTTTTAGCTCCTCATTTCCCCATAAAACATCTAGGTCCACTAAACGACCATAAGGATGTGTTTCTTCAATTTTGACCATTCTTTGTTTTAATTCTTGTGGGGCTAACGAAACCGCCAAATAATATTCAGGCCCTGTTTTTTCATTCCGGTAAAAATTAACAATCGGTACTTGATCCAGCAATTGTTGCTCGACTTCGTCAATTACTTCTAAAAAAACAGCCGTTAAGGTGGGCGAATTTTTCACTTCTCCAGGAATATTCATTGTGGCAGATAAGAGACTAGCTTCTGGTGCTGTTTCTAACAACTCCTTCTGTGTGGCAGCTCTTTGTTCGCGAGCATCCAACATCTCTAAAAGTGTTACTTTTTCCCCATTAAACATTGCGTACCACATCAATTAGACTACCATCTCGGTATTCAATTAACGCAACGACTTTGTCTCCATATTTAATTGGTTCCGGGGTGCCAACAATGTTGTAGGCTTTGTCTTTCAACTCTTCTAACGTAAACTGAGGAACGTCTAAGGTTTTAAAACAATCAATTAAGTCTGTTCTTTTTGGATTGATTGCAATGCCAACTTCTGTTACTACGACATCGACACTCGTACCTGGTGTAACGACTGTATTTACTTGCTCAACGATTGTTGGAATCCGTCCACGAACAAGTGGTGCAATCACTAGACTCATTTTACAAGCCATACTTGTATCGGAATGTCCGCCAGAAGCACCACGGATGACACCATCTGAACCAGTAATGACATTTACATTAAAATCTGTGTCCACTTCTAAAGCAGATAAAATAGCTGTGTCTAATTGATTAATAACCGCCCCTTTGCTAAGCGGTGAAGCATACATATTGGCATCAATTTCATAATGATTGGCATTTTCCCCTAAAGAAATAGCTGATGGATGATCAAAGTCTTGGACGTCAATAATTTTTTCTACTAAGCCTTCTTCCAAAAGTTCCACCATTGCATTCGTAATTCCGCCTAAAGCGAAACTTGCTTTAATGCCATCTTTAAGCATTTGTTCTCTCATGAACCGCGTAACTGCTAGTGAAGAGCCACCTGTTCCTGTTTGGAATGAGAAGCCTTCTTTGTAGTAAGGAGAATGTGTAATTATTTTTGCGGCATATTCAGCAATCAATAATTCTTTAGGATTCTTTGTAAAACGTGTTGCGCCTTTGGCAATTCCATCTGGATCACCAATTGCATCAATTTCTACCACATAATCAACATCTGTTTGTGGAATACTGATAGGGGTATTAGGATATGGTACTAATGTGTCAGTAATGATGACCACTTGATCCGCATATTTTGCATCGACCATCGCATATCCAAGAGAACCACAGGTGGCTTTTCCTTTGGTTCCATTCGCATTTCCATAAGCGTCTGAACTTGGTGCACCTAAGAAAGCTACATCAATATGGATATCGCCTGCTGCTACTGCCCGTGCCCGGCCACCATGTGAACGAATCACCACAGGATTTTCCATGATACCTGCTGAAATAGCAGCTCCTACTTTATCTCTCAAACCTGAAGAAGTAATGTTGGTGACTACTCCATTTTTAATGTGTTCGATCAAAGGTTCATGAACATTTGCAATTGAACTAGGTGCAATCGAAATGTTTTTCAGCCCCATGGCGGCAATCTCGGCTAAAACTAAGTTCATCACATAGTCTCCTTCACGGAAATGGTGATGGAAAGAGATGGTCATGCCATCTTTTAAACCTGTTTTTTCAATTGCTTCACGAATACTTCCTAAAAGTTTTGTCTCCCGAGGTTTCACTGGTTTAATTGCTCGGCTCGCTTCTTGATAAGCATCAATGTGTGCTAATTCTCCTTCATAAATGCCGTATTGCTCTGCATAAGATTGAGGAATGTCTTTGCCTACTTTATTTACTACCATGTCTATATTTCCTCCTCGGTAATTAATTTAGCCGCCAATGCTAACGCAATGACCCGTTCAGCTCGTTCAACAATTGGTTTATCAACCATTTTTCCATTTACGGAGATAACACCGGAACCTTTAGCTTCGGCTTCCCGAATGCCCCAGATTACTTCCTTAGCATTCTGGATTTCTTTTTCTGTTGGCGCATAAATAGTATTAACCAATGGGATTTGACGAGGGTTAATCACCGATTTCCCATCGAAACCTAGCTGTTTAATCAAACGAACTTCGGCTTCAAAGCCTTCCGTATTGTCTACATCTGAATAGACCGTATCAATAGCTGCAATCCCAGCTGCTCGAGCGGCATGTAAAATCATGCTACGAGCAAAGAATAGTTCTTGGCCATCTGGATGGCGCCGTGTTTTCATATTGGTAACATAGTCTTCGGCGCCTAACGCGATGCCAATCAATCGAGTTGAACTTTTGGCAATCGCGGGCGCATTTAGAACACCTTCAGCCGATTCGATAGCAGCCATCATTTTCGTTGTTCCTACGGGAATGTCATTTTGCTGTTCTACTTCTGTAATGACTGCCTCGACATCAATGATATCTTGGGCTGTTTCTGTTTTTGGTAAACGAATCACATCGACACCAGCTAAGACCATTGCTTCAATATCTTCTGCGCCACCGGCATCTAAAGCATTGATCCGAACAACAATTTCAATATTGCCATAATCGAAAGTTTTCAAAGCAGAATGGACTAAAACACGGGCAGAGTCTTTTTCTTTTAATGAAACTGCATCTTCTAAATCAAACATGATTGAATCTGCCCCATACAATGGTGCATCTCTTAGCATTGCTGCGTTCGCTCCAGGGACAAACATCATTGTTCTTCTTAAACGTTCCATGAGTCCAACTCCTTCCAATCATACGTTTCTTTTTCAGCGCCTCGATGTAAAACTGTAATCATCCGAGCTTTGATTGTACAATCTAATGCCCCTTTATCAATCGCCTTGACCGCAACGCCTTGGACATCTAAATGTTCCAAAGTTGTCGTAATCACCTGACGAATTTGATTGCCAAATTGTTTTTCGACACTACTTTCTAATTCAATGGTATTTTCTGTTGATTCAATGGGTTGGACGGTAATCATAATATCACTTGATTCTACTGTCCCTGCAGTAGTATTTTTGATAATCTTCACTTTCTTCACCTCATTAGTTTCTTGTGTTCTACTAAGTATTGATAACTTGTTGCTGGTAAAAACTTCTTGAGTGTCTCTTTGTCGCCTTCAGCCATCGCTTTGCGAACTTTCGTCGCACTAATCAGCTCTCCATCACTCGCTAATCGCGGGACAATGGTTAGCGTTATCGTTTGTCCGAAAACTTGTTGCATTGCTTGATTGTAGACAGCGGTCACTTCTGAATAAGGCTCTTCTCCCACATAACGTTGCTGAATTTCAAGTATTGGCGCAATTCTTTCTTTAAATAACGTTGCATCAAGCGTTGCTTGAATTGCAGCTACCTCTAATGGCGCTTTTTCTTTCAAAAAATAGGTAGGAAAAGTCGCAGACGAAACTAAGTAATCTTCTGTAGATAGGACTGTCACATTGGGTAAATGGGCGACCCCTTTTTGCACCATTGCGAAACGTGCTTCTTTTGAAAATAGCGATTTATCTTCAGATAAAACAAACACATAAACGTGTGGACTTTCTTTGGCTGCTTTTTCGACTAAGTACTGATGGCCTTTCGTAAAAGGATTTGCATTCATGACAATGCTACTGGCTGGCCCTGCTTTTTTATGCTGTGTCAGGTAACCAAGATAATCGGCAAAATCTGGTTTGCCTTGCTCCATAAATAGCACCTCTTGGTTCGCAACCACTTTTTGAAAGCCTAGCGACTGAAAAATTTGTTCATTTTTTGGTTTTGTATACAAAAAACTGTGTAATTGGTTTTCTTCTCTCAGTTTTTCAAGTAGATGAACCACCAATTGGGTTAACAAATTTTCAGATTGATATTTTTTACAAACGGCCACGCACTTAATCGTTTTGCCTGAAAGCGAGCCAGAGGCGATTAATGCTGTGTCATCATATATGCCAACGGTGTAATCAAGTGCTTCTGTCGTTTGCAATTCGGCTTTTTCCATTAATTCGCGCCAAGCTTGATAAGCTTTTTTATCTTTTTGCAACCAGATTCTTTTCATTGTATATACGCTGCTCACAGCAATAACCTCCTTTATTTTTTAATTGGAAATAATTTTGTTAGTAATTTAGATGCTAGATAAATGATAAATAAAACAACGAAAACGCCGCCCCAACCAAAACCTAACAGTTCAAAAGCAATTTTTAAATCTTCCATGTTAACAGACATGTATTCGTTCTCCTTTCCGTCCTATGTTAAAAAGGCTAATAGTAAGCCACCAGCAATTACAGAAGCGATTTGTCCTGAAACGTTGGCACCAGCAGCATGCATTAAAATAAAGTTTTGTGGGTCTTCATCTGTAGCCATTTTTTGAATGACCCGACTAGACATTGGGAAAGCGGAAATACCCGCAGCACCAATCATTGGATTGATTTTTTCTTTTCTAAATAAATTCAAGAATTTAGCAAAAAGTACGCCGCCGACTGAGTCCATAATAAAGGCGACTAACCCTAAGCCAATAACCATCAACGTATCGACTTTTAAGAACTCTGCATAGTTCATGCTAACGGAAATAGATAGTCCTAGCAAGATACTAATAATATTCACCAATTCATTTTGAGCTGTAATGGATAAACGATCCAAAACGCCACATTCTCTTAATAAGTTCCCAAACATTAAGAAACCAACTAATGGTAATGACACCGGCGCAATTAACCCTGCGACAATCGTAATAACAACCGGGAAAAGAATTTTCGCTGTTTGAGAAACTTCACCGGCCCGATAAGTCATACGGATACGACGTTCGGCTTTCGTCGTCACTGCTTTAATCGCTACTGGTTGAATAATCGGAACTAACGCCATGTAGGAGTAAGCGGCAACCATTATGGCCCCCATGTATTTTGAATGTAAGGTATTTGCTACGAAAATAGACGTTGGGCCATCAGCGGCACCAATAATCCCAATCGAAGCAGCATCGTTTAAATCAAAACCTAATAAAACAGCCATAATAACTGTAAAGAAAATCCCAAACTGTGCAGCGGCACCAAACATCAACATAAACGGATTTTGTAACAATGGACCGAAATCAATCATTGCCCCAATCCCAATAAATAATAATAACGGGAATAATTCTGTTTTTATTCCAAAATCAAAAAGAACATTAAACGGACCTGGCTCGCCGCCAGCGCTCAATACGCCGGAATTAGGAAAGTTCACTAAAATCGTTCCTAAACCCATCGGCACTAAAAGTGTTGGTTCATACTCTTTTTTTATTCCTAAATACATTAATAGTCCACCAATCAGCATCATCACAATGCGTCCTGGTTCTTGGCCCATTCCTATAACACCTTGAATCAGTGTCTCCACACAAATCACTTCCTCTTCTTAAATTAATTCTAGTTAATTGTTATTAATGGTTCCCCTGGGTTCACAATTTGGCCTTGGGTAACATGAATTCCTGTTACCGTACCTGCTTTTCCTGCAACGATTTCATTTTCCATCTTCATTGCTTCTAAAATTAACAATGGTTGGTTCTCAGACACCGTATCACCAACATTGACTAATACTTTTAACACAGTTCCTGGCATTGGCGCAGGCATTGCATCTGCTCCTGCTGGGGCGGCTGGCTGTGCTGCTGGCGCTGGGGCTTCTTCAACAGCAGGGGCTGGTGTTTCTGTCGTAGCAACTGGCGCTGTTGGTTGTGGCGCAACAGGTGCTGGTTGTGGGACGCCACCGATTTCTTCCATCTCGACTAAATATTCTTTCCCATCAATTGAAATTTTAAATTTGCGTAACATAATGATCCTCCTCAAGGTTTTGTTTTGAAATTCTTTTGACAACTAGCTGAGACTCTTCTGAAAGCTCTGCAGCTATACTGGCTGCAATAATGGCAACTTCTTTTGCTTCTGGATTTCGTTTTGCGATTTTTTTGATAACAAAACGACTTTCTGGAAACTCTCCTGCTGCGATGGCAGTGGCCACAATACTTACCAATTGATATTCTTTTGGCTCAGCAGGAATATATGCTGGTATATCTATCCATCGCTTTTCCAAGTTATCCGCTTCACGTTGGATAACGCTTTCATTAATCTCGGTATCCTGCGTGTGTTGCTCTTTCTTGAATAAGGACTTAAATAGGCCCATATTGTCTCTCCTTTCACTAATTCTTGGTATACGTTCATTATAGAAAAAACCGTTAAAAAACCTAGTGAAAACACTAGCTCAGATTGTTCTTTTATTGTTTATTTTGTGAAAAAAACTCTGTAAACATTGGTATATAAGCATTTATCAGCCGTTAAGATTCTATTAATATTATATTAAGTTATTAATAAGAATTTGATTGTTGAATTGTTTTTTTGATGTTCTTTTTGTTTTAGGCTATTTATTCTCTGCGAAAGTTTGTATATTCTCACACTATAGACAAACACAAAAAATATTTTTTGTTGTAAACCAGAATACTGTGAAACATTTCTCATGGCTATTCTTTTTTATTAACACCGGTTGTTAACGCTTACAAAAAAGTTCTAAAAAAAGAAAGGAAGAAAAACATGTTACTCACTATTTTAGCTTATGGTATGATTATCATCTTTATGTATGTAATCATGAAAAAGAAATTGTCACCGTTTACATCTTTAGTAATTATTCCTCTTATTTTTACTTTGATTGCAATTGCAACTGGAGTAGCGAGTCCGCCACCTGGTGCTGACGGTGTTGTCCCTGAAGTCAACATTGGGAATTTCGTCTTAGATGGGATTTCAACTACTTCAAAAACTGGTATTATGTTATTATTTGCCATTCTTTACTTCTCTATTATGTTGGATGCTGGTTTGTTTGACCCAATCACTAAAAAAATGATTTACTTTGCTAAAGGCGATCCAATGAAAGTCTTGATGGCTACTGCGGTAGTTGCTGCTGCTGTTTCCTTAAACGGAGATGGAACAACTACGACCTTGATTTGCTGTTCTGCGTTTATTCCCATCTACAAAAAACTTAATATGAAATTGATGAATTTAGGTGTGCTTGTTATCTTACAAAACACCATTATGAACTTATTACCTTGGGGCGGTCCAACAGCTCGTGCCATGGCCGTACTAGAAGTTGATGCCGACATTCTTTCTTATTTAGCACCTGGTATGATTTTATCTGTATTGTATGTTATCTTCTTTGTTGCTTATCGCATGGGGAAAAAAGAACGTGCTCGCTTAGGCGTGACAACGCTTACTGATAAAGAATTGGAAGAAATGACTATTGTTAACGATCCTGAGTTATTAGAAATTCGTCGTCCAAAGAATTTTGCGTTCAATGGTATTTTAACGATTGTCTTAATCGGTTGGTTAGTCCTAAGTTCATTCGTTGGTCAATTAGGTTTGCCTTCGTGGATTGAAATGCCACCGTTATTATTATTCCTAGTTGGTACTTGTATCGCTTTAATGATTAACTATCCAAAATTAAAAGATCAAAGCAGCCGTATTAGTGCAAATGCTGGTGATGCTGTGCAAGTAGTTATCTTAGTTTTTGCTGCTGGCGTCTTCATGGGCTTATTCCAAGGTTCTGGTATGGCCAATGCCTTAGCAAATAGCTTTGTTAATATTATTCCAAAACAATTAGCCGGCGCTTGGGGCTTAGTGATTGCGTTCATTTCAGCACCAGGAACATTCTTTATTTCAAACGATGGTTTCTATTTCGGTGTCTTACCAGTCCTAGCAGAAGCTGGACGTTCTTATGGATTTGACAATATGTCTATGGCTTTAGCTTCCTTAATGGGGCAAGCGTTCCACTTATTAAGTCCATTAGTGGCATTTATTTACTTGCTATTACGTTTAACTGGTTTAGATATGGGCCAATGGCAAAAAGAATCAGCAAAATATGCCTTAGGAATTTTCGTTATTTTCGTTGTTACAATTGTTGCTTTAGGTCACATGCCTTTATTTATTCCACAAAATTAAACGTCGTCGCTGAAACCGTAGGAGTGCCTTTTCTCCTCGGTTTTCTTTTCATTTTGTCTTTTCTTGCGTTATATTTTCATTTTTAATATTATATTTATTATCTATAAAAATAACCTATAGGGAGGTGCCTCATATGAATCCAACGGTTGAAGCAGTAAAACGGAACTTAGATTTAACCAGCAGTAAACCTCTAAAAATTTGTACCTACGAAGCCTTTAAAAAAACCATTATTTTAGGGGATATTCCTGCAGGTGAACGGATTAACGAAAAAGAATTTTCCGAGCAATTAAACATTAGTCGGACGCCCATTCGCTTTGCTTTACAAGAATTGGTCAAAGAACAATTGGTGGAACATATACCTATGGTAGGTATCGTGGTTAAAGGGATTAGTATGAAAGATGCTTATGAAATTTATGATATTCGTAAATCTTTGGACACTTTAGCAACCATTAAAGCCATGGAACTCATGACACCAGAAGATTTTGATGAATTGGAAGCCTTACTTCTCGAAGGAGAACAATACAATAAAAATAACCAAGTAGATGACTTACTACAGAACTTTTCAGATTTTAATTCCTTTATTTATACTAAGAGTCAGATGCTACGTTTAAAAAAAATTGTGACTGATCTCCATGCTTACTTAATCTATTTCAGAGATATTGCGATTCGTGCCTCAGAACGTCGTAGTATTGCCCTAGAAGAACATTGGTTAATTTTCCGCGGAATGAAAACAAAGAATATTGACCAGATCACACTTTTAACCCATGAACATCTAAATCGTTCGCTTCAATTTATTTTGAAAGAAATGGAACGTCGACAAATTGAATAAGCAAAAAAGACCTGCAGTCGCTTGTGCAACTGCGGGCCTTTTTTCATTTTTTTTGTACGCAACCATCTGGCGTAAAGGTATAACCAATGCCCCAAACGGTCCGAAGGTAACAAGGTTCTTTCGGGTTTTCTTCTAATTTACTTCGTAAACGATTAATAAAAACCATAATCGTATTCGCATCGACATCCCCAGTACCCCAAACACTGCTGTAAATTTGTTCTTTAGAGAATACTTGCTCGGGATTCTCCAGAAAAAATTGAATTAATTGAACTTCTTTCGAAGACAATGAAATAGGTAAATCCTTTTTAAATAGTTGATAACGACCATAATCAAAACGGAAATCGCCTACCTGTAGCTCTTCTTTTTTATAAACATTCAATTGTTTTCGAATCATTCGAGCTCGATTCAACGAAGCAATCACCTGAGCCTTAAAAACATTCAAGGAAAAAGGTTTCGTTATATAACTATCCACGCCCATTTCCAAGGCTGCAATGATATCCTCTTCTTCTTTTTTGCTACTAAAAAAGATAATTGGCACTAGTGGATATTTCTCTCTAATCATTTGGACTAAGTAGTAACCATCGCTGTCATGTTCCAAGTTATCATCTAAAATGAACAAATCAAAGGTAACTCTGGACACAATATCTTTTGTTTTTTCAATTGATTCACTTTGGTAAATAAGAATACCTGTTGATTGTAATGCTTTCCAAATCAAGCGACGAACTGCTGCATCATCATCTACAACCAGTATTTTCTCCGTACGCATACCTGTTGCTCCCCCTACGTCTCTTTACAAAACTTTTTCATTTGAATTTACTACTGGAGTAATTACTGATTATCATAACATAAAAAAAGAAACGGAGACGGCTAAAAAATCATTTAACAAAGAAACGTTGGCAACTATTCAGTCCCTGCTGAGAGTTGCCAACGTTTCTTTGTTTGTTTAAAAATACTTCTTAACTGGTTCAACCACTAAATACCGATAAGGTTCATCCCCTTCAGAATGGGTTTTGATTTGCTCATCTTTACTTAGCGTGTGATGAATTTGTTTTCTTTCAAAAGCCGGCATTGGTTCCAAGAAGACTGGCCGCCCAGTGCGTTTGGCTTTTTCCGCGGTGCGTTTCGCTAAACGTTCCAAAATTTCATGACGTTTTTCACGATAATTTCCGACATTCACAACAATCGATAGCTTATTGCTTGCAATGCGGTGAATAAAGACTTGCGCTAAATACTGTAACGCATTTAACACTTTTCCGTGTTTTCCAATTAAGATACCTTGTTTTTCTGTTTCTAAATGGAAGATAATATTGCCATTCTCGCGCGCTATGCGAACCATGGCAGGGGCGTTCAGTTCATTTGAAATATTCGTTAAATACATCGCTAATTCAGTAATAGCAGCTTCGTCTTCCAGATTTTCTAAAGAATGTGTTGATTCCTCTGAGAGACTAGGAATTGCTTCGGTTAATTCCTCAACTGCTTCTTCCACTGCTTTTGCTTCATCGGCAACAACAATATCTTCCACTGTTTCTTCGACCGCTTCTGTGACTTGCTCACTAATCGTTGGTTCCATTGAAATTTGGGCAAGTTTTTTTCCTAGACCTAAAAATCCTTTTTTTCCTTCGTCTAACACATCAATTGTAACATCCTCTTTGGTTAAACCAAGTGCTTGTAAGCCTTTCTGCGTTGCTTCTTCGATTGTATTTCCTTCATAAATCGGCATCTGAACGACCTCCTTTATTTTTTCTTCCCTTTTTTCTTAGGACTTTTTGCTCGTTCAAGCGCTCGCTCCCGTGCTTTGGCTTGACGTGCTGCTTCCTCCCGCTCTTTACGGATTTTGAATGGATTGTTTAATAACAATGTTTGCCCTGTTTGGAAGGCATTTGAGACCACCCAGTAAAGAGATAAACTGCTGGCTAATGAAATCCCCATAAAGAAGATCATCGCTGGCATAACGTAATTCATAATTTTCAGTGAGGCATTTGTTTCTAGTTGGCTCATACTTGAAAGATACGTACTAGCAAACGTAAAGACAGCCGCTAAAATCGGTAAAATTAAATACGGATCCGGCTTATCGAGGCTTAACCACAAGAACGTTCCTTCTTTTAACTCAGGCACGCGTGAAATGGCTTGATACAAAGCCATCATGATTGGTAGTTGAACCAACAGTGGTAAACAGCCAATGTAAGGATTCACATTATTCTCTGCATACAAACGTTGCTGTTCTTCTCGGAATAAGCGTTGTGTTTCAGGATCTTTTGAAGAATATTTTTGTTGCAAGGCCTTTAATTGCGGTTGCAACTCTTGTGTTTTACGCATACTCTTCGTTTGGAAATGCATCAACGGCAATAAAATAATCCGGATGACTAACGTAAATAGGATAATCCCAATTCCGACACTGCCGCCTAATGATAGGAACTTAATCGCTTGGGCAAAATAATAAACAATGTATCGATCCCAAATTCCTGTACTACTTTCACTTACGGGCGCGGTTCCGCAGGCGGATAAAACAAAGACTAAGGTCACTAACCCAGCCATTAATAATAAGCGCTTATACTTCTTCACTACTCAATTCCCTCTCTTACATCTAATATTTTAGCTAAATTTAACACATGTGTTAAATTAGCTTTCACTTCTTCAGACGATAACTTTTCCAATCCTGGACGTGCAATCACGATAAAATCAATTTCTGGAGAGATACGGTCTTTTAATTGAAATAAACTCGCGCGGATTTTCCGCTTCACAGCATTTCTTGTGACCGCGTTTCCAATTTTCTTCCCAACAGAAATCCCCACTCGAAAATGGGCTTGTTGTGGTTTCTCTAAAACGTACACCACGAAACGACGATTTGCACAAGATTGTTTTTTATTAAACACCTGTTGAAATTCTTTTTCTTTCTTGACACGGTAGGACTTTTTCATCGGCATCCCTTTGTTTCTATATTTTTTTACTTCTTAATAATAATAGCATATTTCCGCTCTTTTTTAGTAGCCTTTTCTATAGAATCCTGCTTTCTTTTATTGAAAACAGAAAAAGAACCCTTAGTTATCTTCACATCTTCCAAAAAATTATGGAGATAACTAAGGGTTCTTAGAAATTGACTGTTTAAAAGACCAGACCATCATTAAGCAGAAATAACTTTTCTACCTTTACGACGACGGCTTGCTAATACGCGACGGCCATTTTTAGTGCTCATACGTTTACGGAATCCGTGAACTTTTTGGCGTTTACGTTTGTTTGGTTGATACGTTCTTTTCATGCAATTACACCTCCTGAAATTGTAACTATCCATCAATATATAGACATACTTTGATAGTATAACGAGTAATAGGGTCTTTTGTCAATAAAATTTAAGAAATATTTCCTGAGAAAGATTCGTTTCAATTATCCACAAATTAAATTTTCCTGTGAGTAGCTTGTGGATAGTTTTCCACATTTTTTTCTGTTCACAGCCATTTTCCCACTAGTTTTACACAAAAAAACAGCCTGTTAAAAAGTTTTACACAGGTGTTTTTTCAGCTGTTGATAAGTTCTTGAAACATGATTGTGTCAAGCTTAATTATTCTCAACTTTTTGTGGATAACTCATTCAACAACCACTTTCTTCCGCAAGTGTCGACACCCTGTGGAAAACTTTTTTCACCCTTGTGTACTTTTTTTCCACATTGAACAATTGCTTGTGGAAAAAGTTTTAAAAAAATGCTAAAATCGACTATGCTCATTCTTTTAAGTTATCCACATTTTTTAGATAACCAAAATTTAAACATATAGGAGGTCACTGT